>CAYOKO010000039.1:0-16966 GCA_964404555.1 uncultured Bacteroidaceae bacterium
AAGAATACATAAAGAAGAATACATAAAGAAGAATACATAAAGAAGAATACATAAAGAAGAATACATAAAAAGAGGAGCGTTCGAAAGACGCTCCCTTTTTTTATTCCAAGAACCCCTGTTTACGAAGAGTCTCCAGATACGTTGCCGACATAGCCACATTATCCTTCTTAGTATATCGGATATCCGTGAATATCTGCGCCAACGTCTCCTTCTGGTTGATTTCCACGAAATGCTTATTCTCCTCCAACTGCTCCTTGTATCGATAACAACGATCAATCTCCTCCGGAGAATACGGACGATACACCTCCTCATGCACAATCCCCGTCAACGGAAGACGATCCGAAACCGCAGGCGACTCCGCCGGATACCCTATAGTAAGCGTCGCCACCGGCATCACCAACTTAGGAAGTCCCAACACATCAATAATCATCTGCGGCATATACGCCGTAGTACCCAAGAAGCAAACACCCAGTCCCGCATCCTCCGCCAACACACTCAACGTCTGCGTATAAAGCAACGCATCCGTCGCCGCATTGATGAACGAAAGGAAATTATCGTAACCCGGCACCGCCCGGCGCTGCTCACACCACGCCGTAGTACGGTTGAAGTCCGCACAAATCGTCAGCACCACAGGCGCCTGCGTCACCATAGGCTGGTTGAAATGCGCCGGCGCCAACGCCGCCTTACGCTCCGCACTACGCGTCACCACCACACTATAAAGCTGCAAGTTACCCATCGTCTGCGTCTGCTCCGCCTCCAAGAGCAACGCATTCAGCAACTCCTCCGGCACCACCCTATCCGCATACTTACGGATAGAAGTTCTATTCTTAATACTAATCATATCTATCCTCGCTTATTTAAAACATTACATACGAGGGCAAATATACCACAAATTATCGTGACATACAAAAAAATCGCACACAAAATAGCTCTCAAGAGAGAGAAAAAAGAATCTTATAGAGAGAAAGCAACTTTCATCCAAAATATTTTCCCATATCAATATTTTCTTGTAGCTTTGCAGAAGGTTTGTACAAAAGCCATCTAATCTTTTGGATAAAAACAAATAATATAAATGGATAAGAAAACATATACCTACGCAGAGGCCTTCGACAAGTCCCTGCATTATTTTGGCGGGGATGAACTAGCCGCCCGTGTATGGGTGAACAAGTACGCCATGAAAGATTCTCAAGGCAACATCTATGAAGAATCTCCGGCAGACATGCATCGACGTATCGCCAAGGAACTTGTCCGAATAGAGGAGAAATACACCCATCCACTCTCCTACGAGGATATCATCGGTATGCTAGACCACTTCCGCTACATCATCCCGGCAGGAAGCCCCATGACCGGAATTGGCAACAACTTCCAGATAGCCTCCCTCTCCAACTGCTTCGTGATAGGACTGGACGGCAATGCCGACTCCTATGGTGCCATCATACGCATAGACGAAGAGCAAGTACAACTCATGAAACGTCGCGGCGGCGTGGGACACGACCTCTCACACATACGCCCCTTCGGCTCCCCCGTGAAGAATTCCGCACTCACCTCCACCGGACTGGTACCCTTCATGGAGCGATACAGCAACTCCACCCGCGAAGTAGCACAAGACGGTAGACGCGGTGCCCTCATGCTATCGGTAAGCATTAAGCACCCGGACTCCGAAGCATTCATCGACGCCAAGATGACCGAAGGCAAAGTAACGGGAGCCAACGTCTCCGTACGCATCGACGACGCCTTTATGAACGCAGCCATCAAGAAGAAACCCTACAAGCAACAATATCCCATTGATAGCGATGCACCCATGGTTTCCAAGGAGATAGACGCACACGCACTCTGGAAGAAGATTGTACACAACGCCTGGAAATCGGCAGAACCGGGTGTACTCTTCTGGGACACCATCCTGCGCGAATCCATTCCCGATTGCTACGCCGACCTAGGCTTCCGCACCATCTCCACCAACCCCTGCGGCGAGATACCGTTGTGCCCGTACGACAGCTGCCGACTCCTCTCGCTCAACCTCTACTCCTTTGTCGAGGAACCCTTTACGGAGAATGCCCACTTCAACTTCGAGAAGTTCCACAAGTGCGTAGCCATAGCCCAGCGACTCATGGACGACATCATCGACCTGGAGTTGGAGAAGATAGAAGCAATTATAGCAAAGATAGACTCCGACCCACAGTCCAACGAAGTGAAAGGCGCCGAACGTCACCTCTGGGAGAAGATCTATAAGAAGAGCGGAATGGGACGACGCACCGGCGTAGGCATCACGGCAGAAGGCGATATGCTGGCAGCCATGGGACTACGCTACGGAACCCAAGAAGCCACCGACTTTGCCGTAGAAGTACAGAAGAACCTGGCACTGGCAGCGTATGCCTCCTCCGTCCAACTGGCCAAAGAACGCGGAGCCTTCGAGATATACGACGCCAAGCGCGAAGAGAACAACCCCTTCATCAACCGCATCCGCGAAGCAGACCCGCAGTTGTACGAAGAGATGACCCGCTACGGACGACGCAACATAGCCTGCCTCACCATAGCCCCCACCGGAACCACCAGCCTCATGACGCAAACCACCTCGGGCATAGAACCCGTCTTCATGCCGGTGTACATACGTCGTCGCAAGGTGAACCCCAACGATGCAGAAACACACGTAGACTATACCGACGAAACAGGCGACACCTTCGAGGAGTACATCGTATACCACCCCAAGTTCCTCACCTGGATGAAGGTAGCAGGATACGACACGGAGAAGAAATATACACAAGAGGAGATCAATGCCATCGTAGCGAAGTCGCCGTACCACAAGGCCACCGCCAACGACATAGACTGGCTCATGAAGGTACGTATGCAAGGAGCCATCCAGAAGTGGGTGGACCACAGCATCAGCGTTACCATCAACCTACCCTCGAACGTAAGCGAGGAGCTGGTCAACTCCCTTTATGTAGAAGCCTGGAAATCCGGCTGTAAGGGATGTACGGTTTATCGCGACGGCAGCCGTTCGGGCGTAATGATTTCCGTTCCCAAGAAGAAGGAAAAGAAGGAGGAACCGGCACCCTGCAAACGTCCGGAAGTAACGGAAGTACGTCCGCAGGTATTGGACTGCGACGTGGTACGCTTCCAGAACAACAAGGAGAAGTGGGTGGCCTTCGTAGGCCTGCTCAACGGATACCCCTACGAGATATTCACCGGTTTGCAGGACGATGAGGAGGGTATCGTACTCCCCAAGACCGTGACCAAGGGACGCATCGTAAAGAACACCAACCCGGATGGCACCAAGCGATACGACTTCCAGTTCGAGAACAAACGAGGCTACAAGACCACCGTCGAGGGACTCTCCGAGAAGTTTAATAAGGAGTACTGGAACTACGCCAAACTGATTTCCGGCGTACTACGCTACCGTATGCCGGTGGAGCACGTCATCAAGTTGGTAGCATCACTGCAACTGGAGAGCGAAAGCATCAACACCTGGAAGGTAGGTGTAGAACGCGCACTCAAGAAGTACATCACCGACGGCACCGAAGCCACCGGACAGAAATGTCCGAACTGCGGTCATGAATCCCTGGTTTACCAAGAAGGATGCCTCATCTGTAAAGACTGCGGTGCCTCTCGTTGCGGATAGAAAACAAGAAGAAATGAAGATAGAACAAACCACCCTCCTCCTGGAGAATGTAAAGATATTTGCCCGTCACGGCGTAGACCCACAGGAGCAGGAAACGGGAGCCTATTACTACATCACCCTTAAAGCCGACTGCAATTTTCAGTCGGCTTTAACGAGTGATGAACTAAGCGACACCGTAAGCTATGCCGACCTATACCTTATTATAAAGTCGGAAATGTCCACCCCCTCCAAGCTACTCGAGCACGTAGCCGGGCGCATCCTGGAACGCATCTTTCGCGAACACCCCACCGTCACCCGCATAGAGCTGACACTCCTCAAGGAAAACCCACCCATGGGAGCCGACTGCCAAGGCGCCGGCGTGTGCGTCACCGCCACCCGCTAAAGGAAAAAACACAACACCCCCCAAACACCCCCGGAATGAATAAACATTCATAAGATTTACACTCCGCTTACAAATTCGACCTAAAAAGCACGATAATATCACACATCGAACACATTTTTGTGCACTTTCCTTTCAAATATCATAAAAAATATGTAACTTCGTGCGATTTTTTAAGGAAATAAGTACAGAAAGAATTCAAGCTTTTAAATTAATATACAAAAAGAATATGGAAAATATGTCTGTAGCATTGGAACTCATGGTAGTGGGAATGGTGACAGTGTTCCTCATCCTGCTCATCGTGATTTACTTTGGCAAGCTACTTATTCTCATGGTGAATAAGTGGGCACCGGAAGAAGCAACCACCGTGAAGAAGAAGACAGCCCAGCCGTCGGCCGCATCCACCAGCATCGATGCAACCACCATGGAAGTTTTGCAAGCAACCGTGAAACAGCTAACCGGAGGAAAGGGACACATAGCAAGTGTCAAGAAATTGTAAAGAATAAAATACTAAATAGGAAAGATGAAAAAAGAAGTAAAATTCAGTCTGGTCTTCCGTGATATGTGGCAGAGTGCCGGTAAATATCAACCGCGTGTAGACCAGTTGGTGAAAGTGGCTCCCGCAATCATTAAGATGGGATGTTTCGATCGTGTGGAGACCAATGGAGGAGGTTTTGAGCAGGTAAACCTGCTGTTCGGCGAGAACCCCAACCGCGCCGTTCGCGAGTGGACAAAGCCGTTCCATGAAGCCGGCATACAAACACACATGCTCGACCGCGCACTCAACGGACTACGTATGAGCCCCGTTCCCGCCGACGTTCGTAAGCTATTCTATAAGGTAAAGCACGTACAAGGTACCGACATCACCCGCATCTTCTGCGGACTGAACGATACACGTAACATTATACCATCCATCAAGTATGCCAAGGAAGCCGGCATGATAGCACAAGCTTCCATGTGTATCACCCACTCCCCCATCCATACGGTGGAGTACTACACCAAGTTGGCCAAGACCTTGATCGACGCCGGAGCCGATGAAATCTGCCTCAAGGATATGGCAGGTATCGGTCGCCCCGAGACACTGGGTAAGATTACCGCCGCCATCAAGGCACTCAAGAAAGATATCGTCATCCAGTACCACTCCCACGCAGGACCCGGCTTCAACATGGCCTCCATCCTGGAAGTATGTAAGAACGGATGCGACTACGTAGATGTAGCCGTTGCCCCGCTGGCATGGGGAACCGGTCACGCCGATGTCATTGCCGTACAGGCTATGTTGAAGGACGCCGGCTTCCAAGTGAAGGAGGTGAATATGGCAGCCTATATGGAAGTTCGCAAGCAGATTCAAGAGATGATGGACGACTTCCTGGGTTACTACTGCAACGACCTCAACCGTTTGAACAACTCACTGCTGGTAGCACCGGGTCTTCCGGGCGGAATGATGGGCTCCCTGATGAGCGACCTGGAACAGAACCTCGAGAGCCTCAACAAGTGGAAAGCCAAGAACAACCAACCGCAACTCACCATCGACGAACTCCTCGTGAAGCTGTTCGACGAAGTAACATACGTATGGCCCAAGGTAGGCTACCCCTGCCTCGTTACCCCATTCAGCCAGTACGTTAAGAACCTGGCATTGATGAACGTCATCCAGATGGAGAAAGGCAAAGCACGCTGGAGCATGATAGCCGACGACATCTGGGATATGATTCTAGGCAAGTCCGGACAGCTGCCGGGCGAAGTAGCCGAGGAGATTAAGCAGTTGGCAGCCGAGCAGGGACGCCAATTTGTCACCGCCGACCCACAATCCAACTACCCCGACGAACTGGACAAGTACAAGAAGATGATGGCCGAGAAAGGCTGGGACCTGGGACAAGACAACGAAGAACTCTTCGAGTACGCCATGCACCCGTCACAGTACGAAGCCTATAAGAGCGGTAAGGCAAAAGCCGACTTCGAAGCCGACCTCGCCAAGCGCAAGGCAGCCAAGAATGCACCCGCAGCCGGCAACAACGAGCCGCAGGTACTCACCGTTACCGTAAACGGACAGAGCTACAAGGTAGATGTAGCCTATGGCGAAGTAGCCCCCAAGGCTGCTGCCGCAGGTGCCGCACCCGCCGCAGCCGCTCCCACCGGTGAAGGCGAAGACATATTGGCACCGCTCGAGGGTAAGTTCTACCGCGTGAAGAACGCACAGGAGACCGCCAAGAACGTAGGCGACAGCGTGAAAGCAGGCGACATCATAGGCTACATCGAAGCCATGAAGACCTACAACGCCATCCGTGCCGAGTTCGACGGAACCATCACGGCAATACTCGTAAACTCCGGCGACTCCGTAGAGGAAGACGATCCTATTATGAAGATAGCCAAGTAATTCTTAATTCAAAACAGAGTAAAGAATGGAAGAAATATTGAACAAGGTATATGAGATGACGGCGCTCAGCAACATCATTGCCGACCCCTCCTTCCTCATCATGTACCTACTGGCCTTTGTACTTTTGTACTTGGGTATCGTAAAACACTACGAGCCGCTGTTGCTCGTTCCCATTGCCTTCGGCGTGTTGATAGCCAACTTCCCGGGCGGTGAGATGGGCGTCATCCAGGCAGACTCCGAGGGCTTTGTGACCCTGCCCGACGGTTCCCGCGAAATTATCTGGGATATGCCGTTGCACAAGATTGCGCACGACCTGGGCATCATGAACTTCATCTACTATATGGTGATAAAGAGCGGTTTCCTGCCCCCCATCATCTTCATGGGTGTAGGCGCCTTGACCGACTTCGGTCCCATGCTCCGCAACCTGAAGCTTTGTATCTTCGGTGCAGCCGCACAGTTCGGTATCTTTGCCGTGATTATCATTGCCGGCGGCTGCGGTTTCTTCACCATGAAGGAAGCCGCCTCACTGGGAATCATCGGAGGTGCCGACGGCCCTACCGCCATCTTCACCACCATCCGTCTAGCCCCCCACTTGCTGGGTCCCATCGCCATTGCAGCCTACAGCTACATGGCACTGGTACCGGTGATTATTCCGCTGGTAGTACGCCTCACCTGTTCCAAGAAGGAGCTTATGATTAACATGAAGCAAGAGGAGAAGAAGGGCAAGAAGGTAGAGATTAAGAATATGCGCGTAGCAAAGATTGTGTTCCCCATTGCGGTAACCACCATTGTCGCCATCCTCGTACCCACCGCCGTACCATTGATTGGTATGTTGATGTTCGGTAACTTGATTAAGGAGATAGGTTCCGATACGAGCCGCATCTTCGACGCTGCCTCCAACAGCATCATGAACACCGCCACCATCTTCCTGGGTCTCTCCGTAGGTGCCACCATGACGGTACAAGCATTCCTCAACTGGCAAACCATCGGAATTGTCATTGGCGGTTTCTTTGCCTTCGGCCTCTCCATCTTTGCAGGCATCATGTTGGTAAAGATATTCAACCTCTTCTCAAAGCAGAAGATCAACCCGTTGATTGGCGCCACAGGTTTGAGTGCCGTACCCATGGCAAGCCGTGTAGCAAACGACATCTCAACCAAGTACGATTCCAAGAACCACGTACTGAACTATTGTATGGCATCCAATGTATCCGGCGTTATCGGCTCGGCCGTCGCTGCCGGTATCTTGATTCAGTTCCTGCAATAAGATTATACATTAATATATAGAAACCATCGAGGCGACTTCCCTAAAAAGGTAGTCGCCTCGATGATTTTTACGCATCCACTTCGAGAACCGAATACTGATGCAGCAGATGATAAATTCTCTTACGCTTGTCTCTCCTTACGGGAACCTCCACGTCGTGTGCCAAATACCAAACCTTGTTTGGGTGCGTCAAAGTGCAAAGGCCAACCCAGATGTAGGTCCACCTATGCCTTGAATTCCAAAAATTTATTCTCCCCATACTCTCAACTCAATTATACTATTAGGATTAATACTCGTGATAATACACCCTCTTTACGCGCCTCCCCACGCCCGTTAATACCTCGTAAGGTATGGTGTCCAATATGTCGCTCAATACCGTTACCGGGAGCTCCTTTCCAAAGATAATAGCCGTATCCCCCTCCTTGCAAGGAATGTCCGTGACATCAATCATGCACACATCCATACAAATATTCCCCACATACGGAGCCTTACGACCATTCACCAAGCAATACCCCGCACCACGACCCAAGTGACGATTCAAGCCGTCGGCATACCCTATAGGAAGAGCCGCAATGCGAGACGCCCTGCCCAGCACCCCACGGCGACTATAGCCCACCGTATCCTCTGCCGGCACATTACGTATCTGCAAGATGGTTGTTTTAAGCGTATGCACACTGTTTATCACGCCATTATTACGCGGATTCACACCGTACAAGCCCAGTCCCAGTCGCACCATATCCAAGTGGTACTGCGGGAAATGCTCTATACCCGCACTGTTGCAGATATGTCGCAATATCTTATGGCGGAAAGCAGCCTGCAAACGACTACTACCCGCATCGAAAAATTCAAACTGATGCGCAGAGAAAGCATCGAAATCATCGCTATCACTCCCCACGAAATGCGAGAACACCGAACGAGGCATCAACGAAGACTGCCCCCTCAACGTCTCAATCAACCCATCCATATCCTCCACCGGATGGAAGCCCAAGCGATGCATACCCGTATCCAACTTCACATGGATGGGATACGCCACAAAGCCCCCCCGCTTCGCCTCCGCAATCAACGCATTCAGCAAGCGGAAGCTATACACCTCCGGCTCCAAGTCATACTCGAACATCGTGCGGAAAGAATTCATCTCAGGGTTCATCACAATAATATTCGTCGTGATACCCGCCTTACGAAGCTCCACACCCTCGTCCACCACAGCCACCGCCAAGTAGTCCACACAGTGATCCTGCAGCGTCTTCGCCACCTCCACATAGCCGGCACCATAAGCACCCGCCTTCACCATGCACACCATCTTCGTCTCCGGTGCCATAAAGCTGCGATAGTAGTTCAAGTTCTCCACAATCGCCCCCAGGTCAATCTCCATCACCGTCTCATGCACCTTCAACTGCAGCACATCCGCAATAGCATCGAAACGGAACGCACGCGCCCCCTTCAAGAGAATCATCTCATTGCTCAACTCCTCCGGCAACGCACTCTGCAAGAACGCCTCCGTAGAATCAAAGTGAACAAAGGCAGCCTTCAACCGCCCCTCCAGTTGCGCTATCCGGGAACCGATACCAATGACACGATCCACCCCACGCTCATTCAGGATGCCCGCCACACGCTCGTACAACACCTCATCGCTCAGTCCCGTCTGGAACAAATCACTCAGCACCAAGGTACGCCTACGGTCGTTACGCTCCGGACGCCTACTCATAAAGTCCAGCGCCATATCCAGCGAATTGATATCGGAATTATAGGTATCATTAATAAGGATGCAACCACGCTTCCCCTCCAGCACCTCCATACGCATAGCCACCGGCTCCAACTGCCCCATGGCAGCATGGATATGCTCCGGCGCAACGCCCAAGTACAGGGCAGCCACCAAACTATGGATGGAATCGTCCACGGAAGCCTCATCGGTAAACGGCAACACATACTGCGCCGTAGCACCCCGGTAGAGATACGTCACCGTCGTAGCCTGCGGCAACTTGTCGATGTTCGACACAAACACCGTAGCCCCCGCATCCCGCTTGCTCCACGCAATGCGCTGCAACGACTCCGGCAACTGCGCCACCTGCGCCGCCACCACCGCATCGTCCATGCAGTAGACCAGCGCCTCGGCATCGCGGAAAAGCTTCATCTTCTCCTCGCACTTCTGCTCCAGAGAGGTAAAATTCTCCTGATGCGCCTCGCCCAGCGACGTAAAGATACCCAGCGTAGGACGAATCACCGCATTCAGCGCCGCCATCTCACTGGGTTGAGAAATGCCCGCCTCAAAGACACCCACCTGCGTATTCTCGTCCAGCAGCCATACCGACAACGGTACACCTATCTGCGAGTTATAGCTGCGCGGCGAACGAGTCACCCGCACCTCCGTAGAGAGCAATTGACTCAGCCACTCCTTCACCATCGTCTTACCGTTGCTACCGGTAATACCCACAATGGGGATGTCGTAGCCGTCCCTGTGCCGTTCCGCCAGTCGCTGGAGCGCCTTCAACACATCCTTCACCACCAGAAAAGAAGCATCCACATACCCCTCTGCACCTCCCTCCGGAAGTTCGCGCACCACAAAGGCACGCACCCCACGGCGGTACAACTGCGGAATGTACTTATGACCATCGTTCCGTTGCGACGTAAGCGCAAAAAACAATGTATCCTCCGGGAACCCCAAGGAACGGCTATCTGTTAGGATTCTACTCACCGTCCTGTTTGCGTCGCCCACACAATGCGCACCGATAAATGCGGAAATCTCTTCTGTCGTGAACATCTCTTACCTTATTTTTCTAACGTATCATACACTTTCTGTGCTGCAAAATTAGGATATTTTTTTGAAAGCAACACCACTTTTTGACGAATATTTGTAAGAAATGTATGAAATTGTGTACTCTCCGGGTGCAAAGGACGGTGCCGGAGAGCCTTTCGCACGGGTGCATAGTCCTTTATAAACTGCTGCGTCCGCTCCTCCGTAAAGGTGTCGAGGAAACGCTGCCAAATGTATTCCACCGCCTGCTCCGAGGGATGCAACATATCCTCCTTGTAGAAACGATAGTCGCGCAACTCGTCCATCACAATCTCGTAGGCAGGGAAGTACACCACCCGCTCCGGGAAACGCTCCTCCAACGCCCGCACCGCCAGATGGAGCACCGACTTACTCAGCGTACTCTCGTGAAACCCATACTTGGCATAGCGATAGGGACTCACCGTGAAGACAACGTGCAACTGCGGACGCAGCGACAAGAGCTGCTCCAAGAGCGGCGTCCATGCCTCCACAATCTCCGCCACACTCAGCGACCCCTCCAGGAACTCCGCCTGCGGCACCTTGTGGCAGTTGCTCACCACCCTCCCCTCGGGCAGGTGACGGTAGTAACGGTTGGTGCCAAAGGTGACGACCAGCACATCCAGTCCCCTCAGCAACTCCGCCGCCTCATCAAAGGAACGCTGCACCAACCCCTCACACTCCTCACGGGTAGGAGCAGCAAACTGCGTATCGTGCAGCCAACTCCGCCACAGTCCGCCGTGCTCAAAGAAGAGAGACGCATCCATCCGCCCCTCCATCAGCGCCACCAACCCCAAGCGGATACTCTCCGGATTGTAAAGCACCCCAAAAGGATTCACCACACAATCGAAAGTATTCTCCAGCAACCGCACCCCCATATTCGAAGCAAAGCACGACCCCATCAACAACGTTTTATCCTCCGGAGAAACACCCCACTCGGGACGTTTTATCTCCATTTTTACCATAAAATCCATAATCTTTTCGCTCAACACTGTTTTTTTCTCTGCAAAATTAAGCAACTTAAACGTTTTATTCGTATTTTTGCGCCTATATTTTTGAGTAATGGACGAGATTATAGATCAAGATATATTGAAAAGTATCGAGTTCCCGAAGGATTTACGGAAACTCAAGAAAGAACAATTGCCTCAAGTATGCAAAGCACTGAGACAGGAAATCATCAACGACCTGGCAGACAATCCGGGGCATTTTGCCTCCAGTCTCGGGGTCGTGGAGCTTACCGTGGCCCTGCATTATGTCTTCGACACCCCCTACGACCGCATTGTATGGGATGTGGGACACCAAGCGTACGGCCACAAGATGCTCACGGGACGACGCCAACAGTTCGTCACCAACCGTAAGCTCCATGGAATACGCCCCTTCCCCTCCCCCGCCGAGAGCGAATACGACACCTTTACCTGCGGACACGCCTCCAACTCCATCTCGGCAGCACTGGGTATGGCGGTGGCAGCTACGCAGCACAAGGAAAACCGCCACGTCATAGCCGTCATAGGCGATGGCTCCATGAGCGGCGGACTGGCCTACGAGGGACTGAATAATGTGTCCTCCAGTCAGAACAACCTGCTCATTATCCTCAACGACAACAACATGAGCATAGACCGCAGTGTGGGAGGCATGAAGAACTACCTGCACCGTCTGGAACGCTTCCATGCCAGCGACACCTACAACCGTTGGCGCTTCCGCATCTCGCAGAAGCTCTTCCGCTGGGGGTGGCTCAACGAGGAGCGACGCAAGATGATTATTCGCTTCAACAACTCCATCAAGGCACTCTTGTCGCAACAGCAGAATGTGTTCGAGGGGATGAACATACGCTACTTCGGTCCCACCGACGGACACGATGTCATTGAACTGGTGGACTACCTGCGTGCCATCAAGGAGATGAAGGGACCCAAGATGCTCCATATTCACACCGTAAAGGGCAAGGGCTTCGAACCTGCCGAGAAGGAGGCTACGGTATGGCATGCGCCGGGTAAGTTCGACAAGGAGACGGGCGAACGACTCGTATCCAGCTCCATAGGCAAACCGCAGAAGTTCCAAGATGTATTTGGATACACCCTCTTGGAACTGGCACAGAACAACCCCGAGGTGGTGGGCGTTACCCCCGCCATGCCCACGGGATGCTCCATGAACATCCTCATGGAGTCCATGCCCCAGCGTGCCTTCGATGTGGGCATAGCAGAGGGACACGCCGTAACCTTCTCGGGCGGTATGGCCAAGGATGGACTCATCCCCTTCTGCAACATCTACTCATCGTTTGCACAACGTGCCTTCGACAATGTGATACACGACGTAGCGATAGCACGCCAGAACGTAGTACTCTGTCTGGATCGCGCCGGACTGGTGGGCGAGGATGGTCCCACCCACCACGGAGCCTTCGACCTGGCCTACCTGCGTCCCATCCCCAACCTCACCATCTCCTCCCCCATGGACGAGCATGAATTGCGCCACCTCATGTACACGGCGCAGCTCCCCAACAAGGGACCGTTTGTGATTCGCTACCCCCGTGGCAGCGGTTCCATCGTGGACTGGCAATGTCCGTTCCAAGAGATTCCGGTGGGCAAAGGACGTAAGCTGCACGATGGAGACCGGTTGGCTATCCTCACCATAGGTCCGCTGGGAGTACGGGTAGAGAAGTTGATAGAGGCGCATGCACTGAACATAGCGCACTACGATATGCGCTTCCTCAAACCCATCGACACGGAGATACTCCACGAGGTGGGCGAACGTTTCACCAAGATTATCACCCTGGAGGATGGAGTCATAAAGGGAGGACTGGGAAGCGAAGTACTGGAATACATGAACGACCACGGATACCACCCCGATGTCATTCGTCTGGGATTGCCCGACAGTTTCGTAGAGCACGGCACCCCCGCCGAGCTTCACCACCTTGTAGGCATAGACGAAGAGGGCATCCTCCGCGCCATTCAGAAGCTTATATATAATAAGGAGTAAGAAAATGAAAATAGTAATAGCCGGTGCCGGCGCCGTAGGAACGCACCTTGCCAAACTGCTCGCGCGCGAGCAATACGACATAGTGCTCATAGACGAAAACGAATCGCAGCTCGCCAAAGTAAGCGGCGACTACGACCTGAAGACCGTCTGCAACAACCCCTCCTCCATACGCACCCTGCAAGGAGAAGTCAACGACGCCGAACTCTTCATAGCCGTCACCCCCGACGAAAGCCTCAACATGACCTGCTGCATCCTCGCCCACCACTTGGGCGTGAAGAAAACCGTAGCACGCATCGACAACTTCGAATACCTCAACAAGAACTATACCGACATGTTCAAGAAGATAGGCATAGACTCCCTCATCTACCCCGAACAGTTGGCAGCCAAAGAAATTGCCGCCAGCATACGCTACTCCTGGGTGCGCCACTGGTGGGAGGTACACAACAGCTCCCTCATCATGCTGGGCATAAAGCTCCGCAAGGAAGCCACCCTCCTGGGCAAACCCCTCCGCGAGCTGGGGCAAGCACTCCCCTACCACATCGTAGCCATACAGCGAGGCGACGAAATCATAGTGCCCAACGGCAACGATGTGCTCTGCTGCAACGACCAAGTCTACTTCATGACCCTAAAGAACTACATCCCCCTCATCCGTAAGGTAGTGGGCAAGGAGGAGCAACCCGACATCAAGCGCGTCATGATTATGGGCGGCGGCAAGACCTCCGTCCGACTCATCAACGAAGCAGACTCCTACATGGAGTTCATCGTGGTGGAGCGTGACGAAGAGCGATGCCACAAGATACTCTCCCTCATCCGCGACGACCGCAAAGTGGAAGTGTACAACGGCGACGGACGCGATATGGGTTTTCTCACCGACATAGGAATACAACACATGGATGCCTTCGTAGCCCTCACCGGCAACGCCGAGACCAACATCCTCTCCTGCCTCACCGCCAAGAACATAGGCATACAGAAGACCGTAGCCATGATAGAAAACCTGGACTACGTAAAGATGGCCGAAGACCTGGACATAGGCACCATACTCAACAAGAAGACCATAGCCGCCGGACACATCTACCAACTCCTCCTCAAGGCCGACGTGAGCAACGTACGCTGCCTCGCCCTCTCCGATGCCGATGTAGCCGAGTTCATAGCCAAACCCGGCAGCAAGGTAACGCAGAAAGCCGTCAAAGACCTGGGACTCCCCCACGGAGCCACCATCGGCGGACTGGTACGCGGCAAGGAGGGCATCCTGGTACACGGACTCACCCGCATACAAGCAGACGACCACGTAGTGATCTTCTGCAACAATGCCATCATAAAGAAACTCGGTAAATACTTCAACTGATGCACATCAATACCCCCACCATATACCGCATACTGGGATCGTTGCTCTTCCTAGAGACCTCACTCCTGTTCATCTGCCTCCTCGTAGCCCTATGGTACGACGGCAACGATGTGCCCGCATTCATCTACACCATCCTCATCTCCATCCTCTGCGGCATCTTCTGCAAGATGATGGGGCGCAATGCCGACAACAGCATCAGTCGCAAGGACGGTTACATCGTGGTATCCCTCACCTGGATTATCTTCTCCTTCGTAGGAATGCTCCCCTTTGTCATCAGCGGATACATCCCCGGCATCTCCGACGCCTTCTTCGAGACCATGTCCGGCTTCACCACCACCGGAGCCACCATTCTGGACAACATAGAAACCCTACCCGCCGGTCTGCTCTTTTGGCGCAGCCTCACACAGTGGATAGGTGGACTGGGTATCATCTTCATCACCATAGCCATTTTCCCCTCCTTCGGCAACGGAGGGTTGCGCCTCTTCTCGGCCGAGGCAACGGGTCCCCTGCACGACAAGCTGCACCCGCGCATCAGCACCAACGCCAAGTGGATATGGAGTGTCTACATCACCCTGACGGTAGCCACAGCAGTAGCACTCTTCATGGAGGGGATGAGCTGTTTCGAGAGCATCTGCCACGCCTTCACCACCACCGCCACGGGGGGATACTCCACTCGTCAGGAGAGTATAGCGGCATACCACTCCCCGGTGATAGAATACACCATAGCCGCCTCCATGTTCCTCTCGGGCATCAACTTCTCGCTCCTCTACTTCAGTCTGCTCAAGGGTAAGATAGTGCGACTCTTCCAAGACTCCGAGTTCCGCTGTTACCTGCTCACGCTGGGAGGCTTCACGCTTATATGTACCCTCTCGCTGCTCTACTACAACGGCTACACCCCCGAGCACGCCTTCCGCAGTGCGCTGTTCCAGGTGGTATCCATCCAGACCAGTACCGGATATGCGTCGGACGACTATATGCTGTGGCCTGCCTTCCTGCATCCGTTCCTCCTGCTGATGATGGTCTTCGGTGCCTGCTCCGGTTCCAGTACGGGAGGTATCAAGTGCATACGTGTCACCATGGTGTATAAGGTGGTGCGCAACCAGTTTCGCAACATCATCCAGCCCAACGCCGTTCTTCCGGTGCGCATCAACCGTTCGGTAATGCCGGAGGGGATAAAGAGTTCGCTCCTAGCCTTTTTCACGCTCTACGTAGTGCTGGCCTTCGGTGGCTGGATAGCCTTCATGTTGATGGGGGAGACGGACATAGAGAGCATAGGTCTCACCATCAGTTCGCTGGGCAACTGCGGTCCTGCCCTGGGCAACTACGGTCCCGCCTTTTCATGGGCAACGCTCCCCGCCGCCGGCAAGTGGGTGGCATCGTTGTTGATGTTGGCTGGGCGTCTAGAGATATTCCCCATCCTCATTCTCTTTACACAAAGGTTCTGGAGGGACTACTAATCATCAAAAAATGTAAACCTTAAAACTAACAGATTTGTAAATTTTTAGTTTTATAATTTGTCCATATTAAACTAAATATCTACCTTTGCACCCAAAAGATTCACATCCAACGTGATAACGAAAAGGACAAACACCTGCTACGAGTCACGAACTTTCGTACTCGCTTCTCATAACTGCCTAAGGTTCAACAAGAAAGAACATTAAGCAGGACTGAAGGAAGTACCCCCCACCCCCAGAAACAATGTCCGAGTCACCCACCGAAAGAAAGTGGTACGTACTCCGCGACCTGAAGCGTCCCAACGCCAAGGAGCGCGCCTACGAGCTTCTTCCCCGCCTCACCGAAGGAAGGATAGAGTTATACACTCCCATGGACAAGAAGCCCGTCAAGAAAAACGGTGACATAGTATATAAGGAGAAGCCCTTCCTCCCCGACCTTCTCTTCGTCCACGAAACCAAGAGGGAGCTAGATGCCTTGATAGCTTCCATTCCCACCCTTCAATATCGTTTTGGCAAGGGCAACTCTCACCGCAGTCCCATGACGGTGCGTGAGGAGGAGATGGAGCAGTTCATGCGGGTAGTAAACGGCAAAGAGTCCTTCATCTACTACACGCCCGAGGAGGTTCCCACCTCTCTCTACGGTCGTCACATCCGCATAGTGGGTGGTCCTCTGGATGGTTTGGAGGGTCGTCTCCTTAGCAAACGTGGCAGCAAAAAGCGAAAGCTCATAGTAGATTTGGAAAACCTCCTCTGCGCTGCCGTAGAAGTGGAACCGCAGTATATACAGGTGGTGGAGTAAAAAA
>CAYOKO010000040.1:0-16207 GCA_964404555.1 uncultured Bacteroidaceae bacterium
AAATACGAAAGTAGGAGATAAATACCTATGATTAGTATTTACCTCCTACTCGATTGTACAAAATATGCTAAAGAACAGCGTTTTATGTAACAATTTATGAATTCATTCCCGATTTATAAAATGTAGTACTAAAGATATCGTTATTTTAATGGAAAATTTGCATACTGAACGATTATAAACTATATTTGTGGCATAAAAACGTAAATTTTATAAAGTATAGGTATGAAGAATTTTACTACTATTTCCCGAGTCATCTGCGTAATGCTGATGATGGTTGCCCCCCTAGCTTTGGCAGCACAAAGTGTTATACTCTCCAACGTACAGGAGGGTGACTTGTACTACGACATCTATAGTAACGGTGAGGCGGTTGTTGTAAACAACGATAGTTATGCATCCCTGACATCTGTCTCCGTTCCTCAGGTTTTGACAGGAATCGGCGGTTACACGGTGACCGAGGTGGCGAAGAGTGCTTTCAGTAACTGTACGAAACTAGAGTATGTATCGCTCCCGATGAGTGTTACTACGATAGGGACAGGGGCATTCTTGAACTGTGGGTCTCTTACGAGCATCGAATTTTCGGCTGTCACTACCATTGGCGAGATAGCCTTCTCCGGATGTAAGAAGCTGGCTTCTATCACTCTCCCTGCAACGGTTACGAGCATTGGAGCGAACGCATTCTACAACTGTGCGGGACTGGGGACAATCTATTGCCAGGGATTGGTACCTCCGTCAACGGGCGGATGGTCGAGCTCTTTCATGGATTCTCACTACACAGGCACTACGCTCTACATTCACGAAGCTGCGGCGCAAGCCTACAAGGATGCTACGCCGGATTGGCATTACTTTGAGAAGGTGAAGTACTATGAGCAGGTGAATGCCGTAGACGCTGTTGAGGGCGATGCTGTGGCTGCTCCTACAGCTATCTATACGCTGGATGGTGCAGAGGTGAAGGCCGACGTAGAGAGCCTGAAACCGGGTGTATATGTAATCCGTCAGGGTGGTAAAGGACGTAAAATTGTTGTGAAGTAATTTTCCAAACAAAATATTCCTATTCAGTAAGAGAAGGGGACGTTCCGCGAGGGAACGTCCCCTTTGTCTGTTATTCCCTCCTCTTTATAAAAAGCTGCGCCTCAAGACCGTAGTCCCTTGGCGCAGCAAAAACGTTAACTGATTTCTGGAAATTCTTTAATAAGCGAAGAGCGGATAGTTCTTCATGATCGCATTAACGCGAGCACGAACATCTGCTATAACCTTCTCATCCTCCGGAGCGTTGAGAACCTCCTCGATGAAGGCTGCAATCTGAACCATGAGATCCTCCTTGGCACCACGAGTAGTGATAGCCGGAGTACCCAGACGAATACCGGAGGTCTGGAAAGCACTACGAGAATCGAACGGAACCATATTCTTGTTTACCGTGATGTCGGCAGCTACTAACGCCTTCTCTGCAACCTTACCGGTAAGATCCGGATACTTGCTGCGCAGATCTACCAACATAGAGTGGTTGTCCGTACCACCGCTCACAATGTCGAAGCCACGTTTAATCAACTCGCTAGCCAGCACTTGTGCATTCTTTTGCACCTGCTTGGCATACTCCTTGAATTCCGGCTGGAGAGCCTCGCCGAAGGCTACAGCCTTAGCAGCTATGACGTGCTCCAACGGACCACCCTGAATACCCGGGAAAACGGCTGAGTTGAGCAGCTGACTCATCTTCTTAATTTCACCCTTCGGCGTCTTGAGACCCCATGGATTCTCGAAGTCCTTACCCATAAGGATAATACCACCACGCGGACCACGCAATGTCTTGTGTGTTGTAGAGGTTACGATATGTGCATATTTAACGGGATTGTCCAGAAGACCTGCTGCAATAAGTCCTGCCGGGTGTGCCATATCTACCATCATCAAGGCACCTACCTTGTCGGCAATGGCACGGATACGAGCGTAATCCCACTCACGAGCATAAGCACTACCACCGGCAACAATCAGCTTAGGTTTGTTCTCAATGGCAAGTTGCTCCATTTCGTCGTAGTCTACACGTCCTGTCTCCTTCTTGATATTATAGCCCACCGGGTGATACAGAATACCCGATGTATTCACGGCAGAACCGTGAGAGAGGTGACCACCGTGATCCAGGTTCAATCCCATGAAGCAGTCGCCCGGCTTCAAGACAGCCAGGAACACAGCCGCATTGGCTTGTGCACCGGAGTGTGGCTGTACGTTGGCATACTCGGCACCGAAGAGCTTGCATACACGCTCTATAGCGATGGTCTCCGATACGTCTACGCACTCGCAACCACCGTAGTAGCGCTTGCCCGGATAACCCTCGGCATACTTGTTGGTGAGCAGTGAACCCATGGCTTCCATCACCTGGTCACTAACGTAGTTCTCTGACGCAATAAGCTCTATACCACGTAACTGGCGAGCACGTTCGTCTTCTATTACCTTGAAAATTTCTTCGTCCCGTTTCATTTATTTGTCTTTTTAGAGGGGTTAGAATTATATGTGTTATTTAAGCTTTACATTGTCCAGGCTCTGCTCCTTGTTGCAGTAGCGGCAGCGACAGGTACCTTTCTCCTTGTTGATGCTGAAGCGAGTGCGCATGGGTTCGTTGTTGGTGATGCACACCGGGTTGGGGCATTTTATGATGCCCACCATCTCCTCGGGGAGGGTGACGGTCTTCTTCTCTACTACCTCAAAGTCGCGTATGACGGCGAGTGATACGTCCGGGCATACCACGGCGAGGAGGTTGAGTTCATCGTCGGTGAAGAACTTGTTGGATACCTTTATGATGCTTTTGTGTCCCATTTTCTTGCTCTTGAGGTTGTACCCTACGGTGATGGAGGTTTTCATCTCCTCGAGGTGCAGGAGAGCTACCACCTGAAAGAGTTTCTCGGATGGGATATGGTCTATGACTGTGCCGTTTTCCAGTGCGGCGACGGCGAGTTCTTGTCTTTTCATACCTTACAATTTTGGAATTGAGTAATGCTGTTTGTGGGTCGCTTAAAAGGAGATGGTTTTGTCTGCCTTGACTTGTTCCAGATCTATGCCCAGAACGTGGCAGATGATTGCCTGACGAGCGTAGAGTCCGTTGCGTGCCTGCTCAAAGTAGTAAGCGTGCGGATCTTCGTCTACATCGGGTGTGATCTCGTTGATACGTGGCAGCGGATGCAGTACCTTGAGGTTGTCCTTAGCTTTGCGCAGCATAGCGCGGTTCAGTATGTATATGTTCTTAACACGCTCATATTCCATGAGGTCGGTGAAGCGTTCGCGTTGTACACGAGTCATGTAGAGTATGTCGGCGTGTGCTATGACGTCTTCGTTGAACTCGGTAGTCTCTTCGTAGCGTATGTTGTGCTCCTTGCAGTAGATTTTGTACTCCGCAGGCATCTGGAGCTCCTTGGGTGCTATGAAGTGGAAGGTGGGGTTAAAGTGACGCATGGCAGTGAGCAGTGAGTGTACGGTGCGTCCGTATTTCAAGTCGCCCACGAGGTAGATGTCTAGATTCTCCAATGTGCCTTGTGTCTTGTAGATGGAGTAGAGGTCGAGCATGGTTTGCGAGGGGTGTTGATTGCTGCCGTCGCCTGCGTTGATGATAGGCACGGGGCTTACCTCGGCGGCGTAGCATGCAGCGCCTTCAAGATAGTGGCGCATGACGATAGCGTCGGCATAGTTGCTCACCATTTTGATGGTGTCGTTGAGTGTCTCTCCCTTGGCCGATGAGCTTACCTTAGGGTCCTGAAATCCGATGACCTTGGCTCCCAGTCGATTGGCGGCTGTCTCGAAGCTTAGGCGTGTGCGGGTGGAGGGCTCGAAAAATAAGGTGGCGATGATGCGTCCGTCCAGTAGCTTTCTGTTCGGATGTTTCTCAAACTCTTTTGCCATATCCAAGAGGTAGAGTAGCTCCTCTTTGGTATGATTGGCAATCGTAACAAAACTTCTATTCTCCATTGCTGTCTTTACCTTTATAAGATTGTGGCAGCGAATTTAGGAAAAATAATTGGATTGTATGGACTTTTGGAAGATTATTTTAAAATTTGAGGCTTTTTGTCATATTCTCTCTATTTTCTTTCTCTTTTCTGTGCTTTTTTTTGTATGTTTGCAATCCCAACGGGGTATCTTTATAGCTCCGGAGGGACGATTTTTATGAACACTATATAATAAGGTATATATGGAGGCGAAATTTAAACCGGAAACGAAGATGGCAGAGCTTATTACGCAGTGCCACAGAACCATTTTGATTCTGCAGCGTTTCGGCATATCGTTTGGCTTTGGCGAGCAGACGGTTGCCGAGGTGTGTGGGGCGCACCACGTGAGTGTGGAGGTGTTCCTGCGGGTGTGTAATCTGTATGCCAACGAGCATTTGCCGGAATACACGGCGCTTGCAGGAGAGGAACTGCGGGAGTTGGTGAATTATCTGCTTTCATCGCATACTTATTATCTGAAGGATCGTTTGCCGCACATAGAGACCCATGTGTGCCACTTGGCAGACAAGTCGCCGGTACGCTATGGTGCCGTGCTGAAGCAGTTCTACCGTGAGTACTGCGGTGAGGTGCGTAAGCATTTCGAGTACGAGGAGACGCAGCTGTTTCCATACATCCTTTCGCTTCTGGACAGCGGGGGTGTGCTGGAGGGCAACTTCTCGGTATTGGTATTCGAGGAGAACCATAGCAATATAGAAGATAAGTTGGACGACCTCACGAGCATCATCATGAAGTATATGCCGGTGGAGGAGGTTACCGAGGCGGAGCGTGGCAATGTGCTGTTCGACCTCTTCCAACTGTCATCGGACCTAAAGAAACATACATCTATTGAAGACCGCTTACTCATTCCCTCTGTAGAGCAGTTGGAAAGGAGGGCGGTATGAGGCTTGGAGTAGTCATCTTGACAGATTCCCCTATGCTCGCCGAGGGGCTGGAGAGTATGCTTTCTCGTGGTTCCAACTACGAGGTGGTGGCGGTAGAAGATAGTCTGAAGGCGGCGCAGGAGAGCATCTTGCGTTATCGTGCATCGATATTGGTGGTAGAGCCACATCTCATCACCCGTGAGTATCGTCGCAACCTGCGCGACCACTTAGCGGTACCGGCATCGGAGTCGCACTTTGTGTTGGTAGCGTTGGTGGCTCGATACACGGAACAGCGTATCTTGAAGCAGTTTGACGGATTGTTGGAATTGTCGAATTCGCGTCAGGATGTGCGCGCTATCTTGGACAATGCCGTGCAGCACGAGAACCCGGAGGAAGAGACGTCACAACCTGCCGGGGGCGATTTAAGTGACCGTGAACGTGCGGTGCTTATCTGTGTGGCACGTGGAAAACAAAATAAGGAGATAGCAGATGAACTGAGCATCTCACCCCACACCGTGATTTCGCATCGCAAAAACATAGTGGCGAAGACCGGTATTAAGTCGGTCGCCGGTCTTACGGTTTATGCACTCATGAATGGATTAATAGAGGAGAGTGAGATTCTTTAGTGACACTCCCCGCAACCGTTTTTCTTCCCTTTCTTATATGGACAATCGCTTTTACCGCAGTTGCATCCACCCTTTTGGGTGAATGCCTTGCGTATGCGATGAATAATGTATATGGCAGCCAGCACTATGCAGATGCCTACAATAATATTTTGTATCATAATGATTTGCGGTTAAAAGAACATACTCCCTATGTGTACCACCAGCCATGCCGCAATCCACGCCACAAGGGTGTTGTACACTAGGCTGAATACCGCCCATTTCACACCACTCTCTTTGGCTATTGCCGTGACGGCTGCTATGCAGGGGAAGTAGAGTAGGATGAATATCATGAACGCTACAGCCACCACCGGAGTGATGGAAGACTGTGTACGCAACTTCTGTTGCAGTCCCTCGCTATCCTCCTCCACATCGCCCGATTCTTGGTAGAGAATACCCATGGAAGAGACGATAATCTCCTTGGCAGCAGCACCCGTAAGGATGCTCACACCCATCTTCCAGTCGAACCCTAGCGGACGTACGGCGGGTTCTATAAAGTGTCCCAGCTTACCAATATAGGACTGCTCACTCTGCTCAGCCTTTGCCTCGGTAATCACCTCGGTACTAGCACCGTTCTCCTCTAGTTGCTCCACATCTTCCGTACGAGGAAAATAACCCAAAGCCCATATCAAGATGGAAGCTCCCAAGATGAAGGTTCCCATCTTCTTGAGGTACTGCTCCGCCTTGTTCCACATATGTAGGGCTGTGTTGCGCAGGGTGGGGAAGCGGTAGGGAGGTAGCTCCATCACAAACTGGTCGGTCTCGTTGGCAAAGAGCGTCTTGCGCAACAAGATGGAGGTGAGAATAGCCACTACAATACCCGTGAGGTAGATGCCCAACAGAATGGCACCTTGATAGGCGGTGAAGAATGCCCCCACAAAGAGCAGATACACCGGTAGCCGTGCCGAGCAGGACATGAAGGGGATGGTGAGCATGGTGATGATGCGATCCTTCTTGCCCGCCAGCGTACGGGTAGCCATGATGGCTGGCACACCGCAACCGAATCCTATTATATAGGGTATAAAGGATTTTCCGTGCAGACCCATCTTGTGCATCAGTCTATCCATAATGAAGGCTGCACGCGCCATATAGCCGGTATCCTCCAGAAGGGAGATGAAGAAGAAGAGTATCAAGATGTTGGGCAGGAAGACTATGACACCACCCACACCCGCTATCACACCGTCTATGAGCATATCGTGCAGGATGCCCTCGGGTAGATAAGCACTGATGGTGTCGCTCAGCCACTCTATACCTGCCTCAATCCACGCCTGTGGATAGGCTCCCAGTGTGAAGGTTGTCTCGAACATAATCCATAGGAAAATGATGAGGATGGGGAAACCCAACCATCGGTTGGTGAGCCATTTATCGAGTCGATAAGCCTTGTCGTTGATGCCGTTCTCACCCATGGTGAACACCTCTTTGAGGGCACCCCGTATGAAGCTGTATTTAGACTGCGAGATGATGTCGGAGATGTGTTGGTCTTCGCTCTGTTCCAGTTTGTTGCGCCAGCGAGTAGCCACTTGTAAAATCTTCTCCTCGTTCTCCTGATCGTGCAGTTCGGAGAGAGTTACCTCGTCGCCCTCCAGCAGTTTTAGCGCCTGGTAACGGTAGGCAAAACTCTCGGAATGGATGGTAGATTTTATCTCTTGTATCGCTTCCTCTATGTCATCTCCATAGTGTATATGTATGTGGTGTGTAAGTCCGGGTTTCCCCTCGAACATATTGATGAGGGTATCCAGGATGTTCTCAATGCCCGTTCCATTGGTAGACACGGTGGGTATGATGGGGAAACCCAGGAGACGTGACATCTGCTCTATGTCGAGTTTTGCATCGCTCTTCTTGAGTTCATCATACATATTGAGTGCCATCATCATGGGCAGGTTCATGTCTATCAGCTGTGTGGTGAGGAAGAGGTTACGTTCCAGATTGCTGGCATCTACTATATTGAGCACTATATCCGGTTGTTGTTCCTTGAGGTAGTTGCGCACGTAGCGTTCCTCGGGTGTGTAGGCAGTGAGAGAGTAGGTGCCGGGGAGGTCGGTGAGGACTATATTGTACCCTTTGTAATGAAACTCACCTATCTTGCTCTCCACGGTCACACCACTATAGTTGCCCACCTTCTCCTGCTGTCCGGCAGCATGGTTAAAGAAGGAGGTCTTGCCACAGTTGGGGTTCCCCACGAGTGCCACACGTATGGTGTGGCTCTCCTCCAGAATGTATTGATTGGTTTTGCGAATCTCCTCTTCGCGTTGTTCCTCGCTCTCGGATGCTACGGCGTAGGCATTGCGCTGTTGAATATCGGTCGAAGTGCCCACTACATCGTCCACCTCGATAGCCTCTATCAGCTTAGCCTCGGCACGTCGCAGAGACACGTGGTTGTTCATTACCTCGTATTCTATGGGGTCGGTGAGAGGTGCGTTCTTAACGACGCGAATCTTCTCTCCACGTATGAATCCCAGTTCCAATAAGCGGTGTCTCAAACCACCGTGTCCATGTATCTTGAGCAGTATGCACTGTTGACCGGCACGCATGTCGGCGAGTGTCTTTTTTGTATGCATTATAATGTACTTTTCTATTTTGTATGCAAAGGTACATCACAAAACTGACATACACAATCCCTAATAATGGGGATTTTCGGTTTTAGCGGTTTTTTAACTCAACTGATGAATCTCCTCCACTCCGGGAACTTCATAGAGGCGGTTCAGAGAGAAGAGTAGCTCCTTGACATCGTGTACCAGATAGGTCACGGTGAGATCCACAATGTAATCCTTGGTGGTGGTTTGCAGAGAATCTATCGACAAGTGCAACTCTCGCGTGATGGCATTGAGGATATCCATGAGGAAATGAAATCTATCCACCGCCTTGATGGAGAGCGTTACGGGGTAGGTGATGTTGTCGTCGCGCTTAAAGTCGGCATCGATGTTGAGGATAGAATCGCCCTGCTTGGATGCCAAGTGGATGGCATCGGAACAGCTGCGACGGTGAATCACCACACGATTATTTGCATCCTTTATGCCTATGAGATCGCCTCCGGGAATGGGGTTGCAGAGGGGGCATAGGTTATACTGGACGGTAGAAAGTGTCTGCTCGGTGAAGAGACGGCGCAACTCATGCTTTGCCTTGAAGGTGCAGGTGCTGTCCTGCCAGTCGGGACGTGCCGTAATGGTTTCGGGGTCGGTACCTATCTCTATGCAGTCGCCTCGTTTCAGAGCCGTCTTCACGGATGCCAGTTTGCCATTGATGCGTGCATACTTGGCGTGTAGTCCCAGTTCGGTGTGTAGCTCAAAGGCAAAGTCTATGGCGGTAGCCCCCTTGGGTAGCACAATGGCCTTTCCCTTGGGTGTGAACACCATGATATCGTCGTAGTAAAGATTGGTAACCACACTCTCTATGAAGGTGCCCGTGATGCTCTCTTTGGCTATCTCCTTGAGCACCATCTTGAAGCGTTCCATCCAGTCCTTTACGTTGCTTTCGCCTAGCTCTGCCATACAGCCCAACTTGGATATCTCCACCATGCGTTGGGAGCATATCTGCACATCCTCCCAGATGCCCTCCTCGGAGAGTAGCATGACGTTGAGTGACTGGTAGGAATTCTCCTTCGCCTGGTCTATCTGGTTGTTGAAGGACTGCGGTTTCTCCT
Organism: uncultured Bacteroidaceae bacterium; assembly: GCA_964404555.1. GTDB lineage: Bacteria > Bacteroidota > Bacteroidia > Bacteroidales > Bacteroidaceae > CAZUTW01. Next base: position 9,143 of record CAYOKO010000040.1, read on the forward strand.
TAAACGTATCGGTGAGGAGAGAGTAGATTTTAAGGCAGATATTCTTGTCGGACATACTGTCGTCCTTCTTCGTATAGGTAACGCGCACGTAGTATTTGTTGTCTATGTGCTTGAAGTCTTTGCCCAGGTCTTTCATCTTGCGCCATATACTGAAGGGCTTGCGGTAGAAGACTTCCGCCCGGGCAGTGATGCCGTTACTTTCCAGTATCTTTTCTATCTCGGAACAGAAGAGGGTGAGTCGTTTGTCGTTGGATACCGCCTCCTCGGTGAGTTGTGCGGCAAGGGAGCCATACTCCATGGGACAGCGGAACTTAAAGGACAGATTCTCTAAGTCGGTCTTTACGTCGTAGAGACCTAGACGGTTGGCAAGCGGAGCGTAGAAGTAGTCGGTTTCGCCTGCTATCTTCATCTGTTTATCCTCGCGCATAGATTGCAACGTGCGCATATTGTGCAGGCGGTCGGCAATCTTCACCATGAGGGCACGTATATCAAACTGTATGGAGTCCAGGAGTTGCTCATAATTGTCCACCTGCTTCGACATCTTGTACTGTACTTTCTTTTGCTTGGTGACCACGCCCACGAGATAGGCAACATTCTCGCCGAATCGTTCTTTGATATCTTCGGTGGTGTATTCGGTATCCTCCACCACATCGTGCAGCAGGGCACACATCACCGAGTCGGTGTCCAGTGACAGCTCTTCGGCAGCAATGGTAGCCACGGCTATGGGGTGCAGTATATAAGGCTCACCGCTCTTGCGTTTTTGCGGAGCGTGTGCTTTGCGTGCCAGTTCGTAGGCTTGTTGGAGTCGTTGTAGGTCTTCGGGACCCACACGCTTGCTCATCACGTCTATCACGTGTTGCATGGCGGCTTCTATCTGCGGTCCATAATCGATTACGGGTCTTGTTGCTTCCATTTTTCTGTCTTTTTACTCTGTCCTAAATTCCTTCGGCGGGACGGTGTTCCATCCTCTCCTTATACCTTATATATAATATATGGGTGCAAAAGTAGGTGGTTTTTATAAAAAATGCAAGATTTCCGAAACTTTTTTTTCGTGTGATGGGGAAATTTTTAGTTAAAGAGCATCTACTTTAACTCCTCGAACATGGGGATATGATCCAGGAAGGTGTAAGTGTTGTGGTCGTAATCCATGCGACACGCTATGTGCCGTAGCCCATTGCTCACTATGAGATAGTCCACCCGGAGAACCATATTGTAGTGTGTAATCTGGGTAAACACCTTTTGCGTGATAGCTACCTGCGGAGCCTTGTACTCCACGATTACGATGGGTCTTGCCCCGCCGTCATACACTACACTATCGCACCGTCGAGACTGTCCGTTGAGGCGAATGCTCACCTCGTTTCCTATGCACCCGGAAGGGTAGTGAAGGTAGTCGGTGAGGTAGTGAACAAAGTGCTGGCGCACCCACTCCTCGGGCGTGAGCGCAACGTATCTGCGACGTATCTCATCGTAGATAGAGAGGATGCCGTCGGCACGTTTTTTTATCTTATACGCATATTGTGGCAAATTTAATTTGTCCATTTCGATGTTTATTTGTAAGTTTGCACCCTATAAATAGGGTGGGATTTTCCATCTGCAAAAATACAAAAAGGAATGAAAACAAAGCAAGAGATTGTAGAAAATTGGCTTCCTAGGTACACAAATCATCCCTTGGAAGATTTTGGAGAGTATGTTTTGCTCACCAATTTCAATAATTATGTAGATATCTTCTGCGACTATTTCAACATAGAAAAGCCGGGATACGCAGCCAATATGCGTATGGCTACGGCAGAGGGAATCACGATTATCAACTTTGGTATGGGCAGTCCGAATGCCGCCATCATCATGGATCTGCTGGGAGCAGTACACCCCAAGGCGTGTCTTTTCCTGGGTAAGTGTGGTGGCATACGCAAGACAGAACTGGGAGATTTCCTATTACCCATAGCGGGCATACGAGGCGAGGGAACGTCCAACGATTACTTTCCGCCCGAGGTGCCGGCACTGCCATCCTTCATGTTGCTGCGTGCCGTGTCCACTGCCATTCGTAACAACCACAAGGACTACTGGACAGGTACGGTGTACACCACCAACCGTCGCATTTGGGAGCACGATGAGAAGTTCAAAGAGTACCTCCGCGAGACACGTGCTATGGGGGTAGATATGGAGACGGCAACGCTCTTCTCCTGTGGCTTTGCCAACCGCATACCGGTGGGAGCTCTCCTCCTGGTGTCCGACAACCCCATGACTCCCGACGGCGTAAAGACGGTGGAGAGTGACCGCAAGGTGACGAGTAATTTCGTGGACCTGCACGTGAAGCTAGGTATAGAGTCGCTCACCATGATAAAGGAGGACAACATTACCGTTCGTCACCTTCGCATGGATTTCTAGAGGTATTTATCTGATGCAATTTCGATGAACGAAAATATATTGTTCTATTGCATTGATTAGTAAATACATAAAGTTGAAAAACGCCTCCTGAACCCCTGCAAGAATTGAATATTTCGACAGAGTTGGGTGACCGGTCAAGAAAAATCGAATCTGAAACGCTAAACAACAAAAAAAGAAGAATGGCTATACAAAAGAATAATACGGATTACACAACGGTGGTAAAAGCCATAGCCTCCGGAGACATAAAACCCGTCTACTTCCTCATGGGCGAAGAACCCTACTACATAGACCGCATATCGGACTACATAGTAGACAGCGTGTTAAAGGAAGAAGAACGCGACTTCAACCTCACCGTCATGTATGGTGCCGACGTACACATAACCGACGTAATAGATGCCGCTACACGCTATCCCATGATGGCCGATCGCCAGGTAGTAGTGGTGAAGGAAGCGCAAGACCTTAAAATGGAACTCGACGGACTTGTTACCTACCTCAAGTCACCCCTCCCCACCACCGTCCTTGTATTCTGCTACAAGAACGGTACCCTGGATATGCGCAAGAAGATTGCCGGTGAGATAGACAAGGTAGGCGTACTCTTCAACTCCAAGAAGCTGCGCGATACACAACTCCCCGATTTCATCATCTCCTATCTTAAACGCAAAGGCGTGGGCATAGACCGCACCTCCACCATGGTGATAGCCGAATCTGTAGGAGCCGACCTCCTTCGTCTGGTGAGCGAACTAGACAAGCTGGTACTAGCCCTTCCCGCCGACAACCGCATGGTGACAGCCGACCTCGTGGAGCAGTGTACCGGGGTGAGCAAGGAGTATAATGTCTTTGAATTACGCGATGCACTCATAGCTCGCGATGTTTTGAAAGCAAATAAGATACTGAAATATTTTGACAAAAATCCAAAAGCCTGTCCAATACAAGCCGGAGTAGCAGCATTGTTTAATTTTTTCAGCCAACTTATGCTAGCCTATTACGCTCCCGACAAATCGGAGAGGGGAGTGGCAGCATGGCTCGATCTAAAATCTTCGTGGATGGTCACCCCCTACATGGAAGCGATGAAAAAATACTCCGGAGTGAAGACCATGCAGATAATTTCCGAACTACGTAAAACAGATGCAAAATCGAAAGGAATAGACTGTCCCAACACATCCGATGGCGAACTTTTCCGAGAGCTCATCTACTTCATTTTGCACTAAAACCCCATTTTCTCCATTTTTCCGGTACTAAAGCCAAAGTGGCAAAAAATCATTTATTTTCTTTGTTTTTAGTGCTTTATGCCGAATCCTAATTCGTGAGATTTTGATATTTGAACGCGTCCCAACGTCCGGACGCGTTTTCTTTATTCTCGAAAATGTAGACCTTATAGGGGCTATCGAAATTTACATTTCACGTATCATAACATTTACATCCTTATATTCGTGATTTACGTTTAGAATCTTATAATTCACAAATTGATAAAGATTGTGGGTCGTTTTGACGATTTACATCCTTGAATCGGCTTTATAATTTATGTTTTAATATAGAAATTGATATATCGGCATATATAAATCAATAAATATACGTATGGTTCTGTAATACGTAACTTGTTGAATACTAGTATTGCTATGCTCTGTATGTAAAGAATTAAAGTTTGTATATGTATGATTTATTGAATTTCCATCCATTTACACCATAGAAAACCGATTTATATATGTGTAACTGCGTAAAACCCAGTGTGATATACCGAAAAATAAAAGAAATACTTCAATTTCATAAATTCAGAATCCTAAATAGAATCCAATGGTGTAAAGCACCTTATATACTAACCATCTCATCCTTCGTCTATTCAAATATAGAAAATAAAAATACAAGAAGCAAAAATATAAATTCAAATGTTTGTACGTTTCAATCTTTTGTTTTATCTTTGCAAAACCAATGAAAAACCCCCAATTTTGGGGGTCTATGGGTAAAAGTATAGCATATAGAATGAAAGATAGAATAATGCAAGTCATGAAGGCGAAGGGAATGACGCAACAGGAATTCGCCAACGCCACCGGAATTTCTCCTGCCGGGTTGTCAAATATTTTCAATGGACGTACAAATCCTACCTATGGTCACCTGTCTAAGATACATGAGAATTTTCCCGAAGTAAACATCGCCTGGCTCTTCTTTGGCGAGGGCGAAATGCTCAACTCCGACCTTTCAAAGAGTGCTGATGGTGAGGGGCAAGTAGAGAATGGAACGGGTGCTTCCGCCTCCACATCTCCCACCGAAACAGCTGGCGTAACCCCCACGGTTGTGGGCTATCCGGATGGTCTGGAGTTCTCCACTGTCGGTGGACAGGTGAACGAGATTCAGCGTCCGGGAAGAACCGTTCAGGGCATCTCTATGAGCGAAGCTCCCAGAGAAACCATTCGGGAGATAGTAAAATATACTGACAAACCGCAACGTAAGATAACGGAGATACGCATCTTCTTCGACGACGGTACGTACGAAACCTTTGGTCCCAAATAGTCTTTTCTTGCACAAAAGTGCGTTGGTTCGCGTTTTATTTTATACCTTTGCAGCAGTACAGAGAATAAGGCTTATACATTATTATATTATATAATAGAAGAATGAAAAAGTACGTAAAGGACCTTACGGTCGTGAGCAATGAGCGTTTGCATGAACGCTACGTTCTGTTGAAGTTGACGGACACGCTCCCGCTGCCGGAGATGTTGCCGGGGCAGTTTGTTGAACTGAAAGTAGAGGGAGCAGAGAGCACCTTCCTGCGTCGTCCCATATCCATTCACTTTGTGGATTACGGTCGCAACGAGCTGTGGCTTCTCATCCAGATAGTGGGAGAGGGTACACGTCATCTGGCTTGCTTGCAGCCGGGAGATAGCGTTAGCGTGGTATTCCCTCTAGGCAATGGCTTCACCATGCCTACCTCCGCAGAGGAGAAGATTCTGCTTGTAGGCGGTGGCGTGGGTATCGCTCCGTTGCTCTACTTTGGTGAGCAAATAGCAAAGATGGGGGGTAAGCCTACCTTCTTGTTGGGAGCACGTTCTGCGTCCGATTTGTTGCAGCTGGATGCTTTCGAAAAGTATGGCGAGGTGTACATCACGACCGAGGATGGTAGTGTAGGAAGCAAGGGTTTTGTTACCCAGCATCCGTTGCTTGCAGAGAACCGTTTCGACCGTATTTCCACTTGTGGTCCCAAGCCTATGATGATGGCTGTGGCGCATTATGCCAAGGAGAAGGGTATAGCTTGCGAGGCATCGTTGGAGAACATGATGGCGTGTGGCGTGGGTGCTTGCTTGTGTTGCGTGGAGAAGACTGTCGCAGGTAATTTGTGTGTATGTAAGGAGGGTCCGGTATTTGATATTAATAGATTGTTATGGCAGATTTAAGTGTTAAGATAGGTGCTCTGGAACTCAAGAATCCGGTGATGACGGCATCCGGTACATTTGGTTATGGCGTGGAGTTTGCCGATTTTGTGGACTTGGAGCAGATAGGTGGTATCATTGTTAAGGGAACCACATTGAATCCGCGTGAGGGTAACGATTATCCGCGTATGGTAGAGACGGCATCGGGTATGCTCAATTGCGTGGGTTTGCAGAACAAAGGTGTGGAGTATTTTTGCAATCACATATATCCGGAGATAAAGGATATTCGCACGAATATGATTGTGAATGTTTCGGGTAACAGTCCGGAGGATTATGCTGCGTGTGCGGCTCGTATTGATGCGTTGGACAACATTCCTGCAATAGAGTTGAATATTTCTTGTCCAAATGTGAAGCAGGGTGGTATGGCGTTTGGTGTCACTCCCGAGGGGGCTGCTACGGTGGTGCGTGCGGTGCGTGCGGCGTATCATAAGACGCTTATCGTGAAGCTCTCGCCGAATGTTACGGATATAGCTACGATTGCTCGTAGTGTGGAGGATGCGGGTGCCGATGCTGTTTCGTGTATCAACACGCTTATGGGTATGGCGATAGATATTGAGAAGCGTTGTCCTAAGCTTTCTATTGGTACGGGTGGTTTGAGTGGTCCTGCTGTCAAGCCGGTGGCGTTGCGTATGGTTTGGCAGGTGGCTAGGGCTGTTCATATTCCGGTGATTGGTCTTGGTGGTATTATGACGGCGCAGGATGCCATAGAGTTTCTCATGGCGGGTGCGAGTGCTATTGAGATAGGTACGGCGAATTTCATTGACCCTACGGTGACGGTAAAGGTTGCTCAAGGCATAGATGCTTTCTTGGAGAGGCATGGTTGCAAGAGTGTACAGGAAATCATTGGTGTGGTGAAATAAAGGAATCTGTTTTGCTCCGGGGGTGAGGTTGTATAGTCGGTATGGTATTTTCCGGGAACCTACGCTCCGGAGCGGTCTTTATTCGGTTGGGTTCGGGAGTTCGGGAACGCACTTCGCTTGAACGACCCTCACTCTTTTTCTCACCCGACCTCTAGGCTGGCTCTACTGATTCCTTAGCCCTAGATTTAGAATTTAAATTTAGGTGAGTTTCAAGAATGAAGAAGGAATTTAGCGGGCTAAATGACGTGTTTCGTTTATCTGTTCCATTTACAGTGTAGGGGCGTTTTTTGGGGAGTACTAGTGTCCCATAAAAGTCTCTACATTGTTATCCTTTTGCTTGTACTATTTTCCAGTCGGAGAGTGTCTTCTCGGCAGTGGAGAAGTTGACCCCCACCTTTATG
>CAYOKO010000041.1:0-15882 GCA_964404555.1 uncultured Bacteroidaceae bacterium
TTTTCATCCTTATTTTATTTGTTCGCCATTCATAGCCCAAAGTTACACTAAATTTCAATGTCTCGCACTATATTAACGGATAATTATAGCACTTTCGCTTACAAAAAGGGAATAAAAACAAAAAAAAGTGGCGAAACAACAAAAAAATGGTTCTTTAAGTGCGTTATCTAAAAAAAATGTACTACATTTGCGGGAAAGAATAAATAAAAATAAAATAGTAGATACTATGGAAGTAAAGAAAACTGTAGCAGCAGACCTCGAAGGTAACAGATCTACGAGTATGCTTATCGGTCTCGTGCTGATACTTGCCGCCATGTATGTGGCGTTTGAGTGGGGTAACCGAGACATCAAGAAAATCGAGACCGACGTGGTCTACGAGATTGCGTTTGAGCAGGAGGTTGATATCCCCCTCACCAAACAGCAACAAGTAATGGCTCCTCCTCCGGCAGCAGCACCGCAGGTGGCTGAAATCCTGAATATCGTGGACGATAAGACGGAGTTGCAAGAGGAGACTATCGAAACCTCCGAGGAGACAAACCAGGTGGTTGCAGCGAGCACCGGTACGGGTAGCCCGTCATCTGTTGCAACCGGTCCTGTGGGTTTGGCTTCCGTGGATACGGACGAGGACGAAATCTTCGCCGTTGCCGAGCAGCAGCCGGAGTTCCCGGGCGATGTCATGAAGTATCTGCATGACAACTTGAAGTATCCTTCTATCGCTCAGGAGAACAATATCCAGGGTCGTGTCATCTGTACCTTCGTGGTAAATAAGGATGGTTCTATCGTGGATATCAAGGTGGCTAGAGGTGTTGACCCGTCTCTGGATAAGGAGGCTATCCGCGTTATCGAGAAGATGCCGAAGTGGCGTCCGGGTAAGCAGGCGGGTAAGGCAGTGCGTGTAAAATATACCTTGCCGGTATTGTTCCGTCTGTCTAACTAAACTAGGTTTTAATCGTGTAATTTTAATGGGAGGTCGGCGTTGTATAACGTCGCCTCTTTTTTTTCCTTTTACTCCTATTTTATATATATAATATGAGAACAACGGATGAATTGGCTGCGTGTGTAGAGGAGGGTATCGCTCATCTGCCTCTGGAGATTGAGCCGAAGGGGTTGTATCAACCTATCCGATATACGCTTACGGAGGGGGGCAAACGCTTGCGACCGCTTCTTATGCTCATGGCGTATAATCTGTACCGGGAGGATACGGAGCGTATCCTTTCGCAGGCTATGGCGATTGAGATGTATCATAACTTCACGCTCTTGCATGATGATGTAATGGATCGTGCAGATATGCGGCGTGGTAAGCCTACGGTACACAAGGTGTGGAACGAGAATACGGCTATCCTTTCGGGCGATACGATGTTGCTGCTGGCGTGCCAACTTATGCAGAAGCAGGATGACCCGACGAAACGTGCCGAGGTGATGGATTTGTTTATCAAGACGGCTCTTGAGATTGATGAGGGTCAGCAGTATGATGTGGACTTTGAGACTCGAAACGATGTTACGGAGGAGGAATACATTGAGATGATTCGCCTGAAGACTTCTGTTCTCTTGGCGTGCGCTCTCAAGATTGGTGCTATACTGGGTGGTGCTACTCCGGAGGATGCCGAGGCGCTTTATCGCTTTGGCGAAAAGACGGGATTGGCGTTCCAGTTGCAGGATGATTATCTGGATGTGTATGGCGACCCTAAGGTTTTTGGCAAGAAGATTGGTGGTGACATTCTCTGCAACAAGAAGACTTATATGCTTATCAACGCTCTGCGTATGGCCGATGCCGAGACGGGTAAAGAGTTGGAGGAGTGGTTGCAGAAGACCGATTTTGTTGCCGAGGAGAAGATAAAAGCGGTGACGGAAATTTATACACGTATCGGGGTAAAGGAGTTGTGCCGGAAGCGTATGGAGGCTTACCACGAGGAGGCTCTTACTTATTTAAATAAGGTACAGTTGGACGACACGGTCAAGGAGCCTCTCCGTACCTATGTAACCAAGCTGATGAATCGCAACAAATAAGAGACTGAGAGAATGGGATTTATAGACACACATACACACCTCTACACCGAGGAGTTCAACGACGACAGAGCGACTGTGGTGGAACGTGCCCGCCAAGCCGGTGCCGATGCGCTCTTGCTGCCCAATATAGATAGTGCTTCCATACGCCCCATGATGGAGATGGTGGAGCGCTATCCGGGGTATATATTCCCCATGATAGGACTACATCCCACCGAGATAGGTGATAACTATCGACAGGACTTGGCGGTTATGGAGTCTCTGCTCACTCCCGGTCATCCCTTTGTGGCAATAGGCGAGGTGGGTATGGATCTTTATTGGGAGCAGGACAAGGAAGCTCTGCAGCGCGAAGTGTTCGACCTACAGATACAGTGGGCGATACGCTACCGACTTCCTCTCATGATTCACTGCCGCAACGCACAGAAGCAGATGCTGGAGGTGATGCGTCCTTATCAAAGTGAACGACTCACCGGTGTTTTCCACTGTTTCGGTGGTAGCGAGGAGGAAGCTCAAGAGTTGTTGGAGTGGGACGGTTTCGTACTGGGTATAGGAGGTACGCTAACATACAAGAAGTCTACCCTCCCCACTACCCTATCACGTGTGGTTCCCAAGGAGCGTATTGTGTTGGAAACCGATTCTCCTTACCTCACTCCCATGCCCAATCGAGGCAAAAGGAATGAAAGTGCTTATGCCCGGTTTGTGCTCTACAAGCTCGCCGAAATCTATCAAGTTACGGTAGCCGAAATGGAGCATCAACTTAACTGTAACACCCGGCAGATATTCCCTCGATGTGCAGTCAAAAGCTGTACACAAAATTCAGAATAATGCAATTCTTTTAGTTAAAATAGTACTTTTCGAAGAAAAATTCATATTTTTCTGCAAAGAATAAGGGTGTAAGTCATTTTTTTTTTGTAATTTGCACCCGATTTCCGATGTACGCAGGCGAAAGCTGTGTTTTCGGGTACACCCTCCGAAGCGACGGAGGTGCGCCGTGATGGCGTTAAGTGATTGGAAATAAATAAATTGAAAATATAACAAATTAATTAATCTTAAAAAATTTAGACACACAATGAAGAAGTTATTTGCAATTATTGCAGTGTTTGGAGCAATGACCTTCGGTCTTTCACAGTCAGCAATGGCACAAGACGAGGTCGAGACCGCAGCAGCGGCTGATACTACAGCAGTATCACAAGATTCTACGGAAGTTGACAGCGCAGCTGTTGACGCAGCAGCAGTAACCGATGCTGTAGCTGAGGATTCCGTAGTGGAGGGTAGCCTTCACAAAGAATTGAAGACAAAGTTCATCGAGGGTGGTGCAGACTTCATGTCTCTCGTTGCCATCGCATTGGTACTTGGTCTTGCATTCTGTATCGAGCGTATCGTTTACCTGAGCTTGGCAGAGGTTAACACCAAGAAGTTGTTGGAGTCTCTCGAGGAGAAGCTGAACGCAGGTGATGTAGAAGGCGCTAAGGATATCGCACGTAACACTCGTGGTCCTGTTGCTTCTATCTGCTACCAGGGTCTTCTTCGTATCAACGAGGATTTGGATGCTATCGAGCGTTCTATCACCTCTTACGGAGCAGTACAGGCAACTTACCTGGAGAAGGGTTGCTCTTGGATTACCTTGTTTATCGCAATGGCACCGTCACTCGGATTCTTGGGAACTGTGATTGGTATGGTCATGGCGTTCGACCAGATTCAGCAGGCAGGTGATATCTCCCCGACCGTCGTTGCAGGAGGTATGAAAGTGGCATTGATTACCACCATCTTCGGTATCGTCGTAGCCTTGATTCTGCAGGTATTCTACAACTATATTCTTTCTAAGATCGAAGCTATCACTTCACAGATGGAGGATGCATCTATCACTTTGATGGATATGATCATGAAGGCTAAGTTGAAGAAATAATCTACAATCATTTATTCAGTTAAGAAAATGGCAAAATTAAGTTATAAGGTTTCATACTATGCGCTGTATGTATGCTTTGCACTGATTATCATCGTGTTCGGAGCATTCTACACCATCGGTTGGAACGATTCATTCACAGAGGACGGAAACTACAACATTCCGCTCCTCACCGATTTGGTGCTGTACTTCATGTATGCGCTGGTATTGGTAGGTATCATCCTCACCATCTGGGGCGTCATCAACAGCATTAAGTGCGGTGGTTCCGGCAGCGAAGGCGGCGTCAACGATAAGCTCGTCTCCGGTATCGCTATCGGTTCACTCGTTGTTTCACTTGTTGTTGGTTTGGTTTGTGGCTTGGGCGAAGAAGACTTCGTGGCTATGGACGGAACCGTTACTACCGCCGGCTGGGTAACCGTAGTAGATGTATTCATTACCTCTATCTATATCCTCACCGCAGTAGCCGTAGTAGGAGTTATTGTAAACTTGAGTGGCATGCTCAAGAAATAGTAGAATCAATAAAAAACAAGTAAAAGAATGGGCAAGAAAAGAAAAATGCCGGGACTGAACACCAGTTCTACAGCGGACATTTCTTTCATGTTGCTGATCTTCTTCTTGGTGACCACCTCCATGGATACGGATATGGGTCTGGCACGTCGTTTGCCGAATCCTCCCGATCCCAATCAGGAGAACGCCCAGATTGATGTGAAGGAGCGCAACGTGATGAACGTTCGTCTTACGGCTACCGGACAGTTGTTCTGCCAGATGGGCGGTACTTCCGGTGACTACATTGCAATTACTGCGCTGAGAGGACTTGCCAAGAAATTCGTAAAGAATGAAACCATGGATCCACACCTCCCGGAAATCCGTGAGAAGGATATCAATGGTTTGGGCAAATGCCACGTTACGGTAAACCACGTAATATCATTGCAGTGCGATGCCGGTACGGATTACGAAGCTTACTTCATGGTTCAGAACGAACTTGTTGCTGCTTACAATGAGCTGCGCGATGAGTTGGCAAAGAGCAAATTCCACCGCCTCTATAACGAGTTGCCGGAGGAGCAGAAGAAGGCTATACGCGACTATTATCCTCAGAAGATTTCCGAGGCAGAACCGAAACATTCAAACGTAAAGTAATATGGGAAAATTCAATAAAGACGGTGGGCGCGAAATGCCCGAGATGAATACTTCATCATTGCCTGACTTGATCTTTACCATTTTGTTCTTCTTCATGATTGTAACAACCATGCGAGAGGTTACGTTGAAGGTTAAGTTCACGGTGCCACAGGGTACCGAGTTGGAGAAGTTGGAGAAGAAATCTTTGGTTTCTTTCATCTACGTAGGTCCTCCTACCGACCAACTCCGTGCTACTATGGGTAGTGGTACGCGTATTCAGCTGAACGATAAGTATGCTGAGGCCGGTCAGGTGGCTGACTTCATTACGGCTGAACGTGCCAAAATGAGCAACCCGCTGCAGATGACGGTTTCCATCAAGGCTGATAAGAAGACTAAGATGGGTGTTATCACCGATATCAAGCAGGTGCTGCGTAAGAACTATGCACTTAAAATCAACTATTCTGCTGCAAAACGCGAATAGGATTTTAAGAAGATTCATAATGAGGGGGTGTCACATTTCGTGTGTGACGCTCCTTTTTTATTATTTTAAACGGTATGGCGTTTGTCTGTTCGAGTTATTATTTATAACTTTGCAGCCGTATTCAAAAAGAAATTGTTATGGCACAACAAATAGATGCACTGGACGAAAAGATTTTATCGATGATTGTCGGCAATGCGCGTATTGCTTTCCTGGAGGTGGCAAGAGCGTGCAATGTGTCGGGAGCGGCTATTCATCAGCGTATTCAGAAGCTCACTAATATGGGAATTATCAGGGGATCGGAATTCATTCTGGAACCGGAAAAGATAGGGTACGAAACGTGTGCTTTCATCGGTCTCTTCCTTAAGGATCCGGAACACTTCGACCATGTGGTTCATGAGCTGGAGAAGATTCCGGAGGTGGTGGAGTGCCACTATACCACGGGGGAGTACGATATGTTTATAAAAATATATGCTCGCAACAACCATCACTTACTGAGCATCATTCACGATAAATTGCAACCGCTGGGTCTGTCGCGCTCGGAAACGATTATATCGTTCCGCGAGGCGATAAGTAGACAAGTGGCACTGCCGAAGAATATGGTAGAGGAAGTAGGAGGGAATATGGTTACACAGCCGGAAACGGAGGAGGAAGAGGAAGACTAACAAATACTATAGACTACAATACATGAAACAATACCTAGACCTTCTGAACCGAATCATGACGGAGGGGGTGAAGAAAGAAGACCGTACAGGTACGGGCACAATAAGTGTGTTCGGACACCAGATGCGCTTTAACCTGGAGGATGGATTCCCGTTGCTTACGACCAAAAAGTGTCATCTCAAATCCATCATATATGAACTGCTATGGTTCCTCAAGGGGGATACGAATGTGAAGTATCTGCAGGAACATGGGGTTCGTATATGGAACGAATGGGCGGACGAGAACGGCGACTTGGGTCCTGTTTACGGTAAGCAATGGCGTAATTTCACTACGCTGGATAAGGATGGCAACAAGGTGGCGGTGGACCAGATTAAGGATGTGATTCGCCAAATCAAGGAGAACCCGAATAGCCGTCGACTGATTGTGTGTGCTTGGCATCCGGGACAGACGGACTATATGGCGTTGCCTCCGTGCCACACGTTATTCCAATTCTACGTGGCGGACGGTAAGTTGAGTCTTCAACTCTACCAGCGCAGTGCAGATACCTTCCTGGGGGTTCCTTTCAATATAGCATCGTATGCGTTACTGCTCATGATGGTGGCACAGGTTACGGGACTAAAACCGGGAGAATATATCCATACCACGGGCGATACACATTTGTATCTCAATCATCTGGAGCAGGTAAAGTTGCAACTGTCGCGTGAGCCTAGGGCGTTGCCGCACATGATATTGAATCCGAAGGTAAAGGATATTTTCGACTTTGACTACGAGGACTTCACACTGGAGGGATATGATCCGTGGCCGGCTATCAAAGCGCAGGTTTCCGTTTAATTTTATAAGGACGATATACAATAATGAATATTTCAATGATCGTTGCGGTGGCTAACAATTGGGCTATTGGCAACGAGAACAAACTTCTATATTGGTTGCCGAACGACTTGAAGCGTTTCAAGGCGTTGACCACCGGCAACACGATTATCATGGGTCGCAAGACTTTCGAATCTCTGCCCAAGGGGGCGCTTCCTAACCGTCGTAACATAGTATTATCGCACACGGAGGGGGTTGAATATCCCGGCGCAGAGCACTTCACTTCGCTGGATGCTGCTCTGGATGCTTGTAAGGAGGATGAGAAGGTTTTTATAATTGGGGGTGAAACGCTTTATCGCTTGGCTTTGCCACAGACGGAGTATCTATACTTAACGGTTGTAGAGGATACACCGAAGGAAGCGGATGCTTTCTTCCCGGAGATAGATTACAACGAATGGGACACAGTCTGCGAAGAGGTACACGAGGTGGATGAGAAGCATACACAGCGTTACCGCTTCCTGGATTTAAAGCGCAAGAAGAAATAATATGCAACTTCCTGTAGATTTTGAGAAATATACTCGTGAGCTTTTGGGTGAAGAGCAATACAATCGACTAACGGCGGGACTAGAAGAAACTCCCTCCGTGACGGTTCGACTGCACCCGCTGAAAGGTGCGGATTCTATCCGTGTACCGCACGAGAAGGTGCCATGGGCATCGAAGGGTTACTATCTACAGGAACGACCGAGTTTTACCTACGACCCTCTCTTCCATGCCGGATGCTACTATGTACAGGATGCTTCATCTATGTTTCTGGAGCAGGCGGTGAGGGTGGTCGAGAAACATACATCCATCGATACGGCACTCGATCTTTGTGCTGCTCCCGGAGGTAAGTCTACATTATTGCGCTCTCTCCTCCCCCACGATGCGCTACTCATAGCCAACGAGCCGTTGCATCCACGTGATAAAATATTGCAGGAGAACCTCACAAAATGGGGATACACACACACCGTGGTTACCAATAATTACCCATCAGCCTTCCGACCCTTTAGCAATTTCTTTGACTTGGTAGTGGCGGATGTCCCCTGTTCGGGTGAAGGGATGTTTCGCAAGGATGAACAGGCGATAGCGGAGTGGAGCCGTGAGAATGTGTTGCACTGCAAAGAGCGTCAACAGGAGATTCTCCGTGAGATATGGGGTACCGTCAAGTCCAACGGTTTCCTTATATATAGTACTTGCACCTTCAATCGTGCCGAGAATGAGGAGAACGTCGATTGGTTGGTTCGGGAGTTTGGTGCACAGGTTGTGGAGATTCCCACACAACCTGAGTGGAACATAGCACCGGGGACACGGTCGGAGGATGCTCCGGTCTACCATTTCTTTCCGGGAAGTACACGGGGTGAAGGTATCTTCTTTGCCCTTCTACAGAAACCGGATGGTGAGGATGTTCCCTTTGTGTGGAGTAATACCAAGCGGAATGAAAAGCCGAAGAAAGGGGGACGTAACAACAAGCAGAAGACCGTCTCCAACGATTTCGAGGTATGCCAAACATGGGTCAAGGATGCCGATGCATTTCAATGGGAAGTTCGAGAGGACACACTCCGGGCGCTTCCTCTGCATCAACTCACCAATATGCAAGCGGCATTTGCATTGCTGAATACGCTGAGTGCTGGTATTGAGGTGGCAGTACGTACGCCCAAAGGGTGGCAGCCATCGCACGCTCTTGCTATGAGTGAAGCACTGAATAGGAATGCATTTCCGGTGATTGATGTCACCTACAATCAAGCCTTAGCATATCTACGTCACGAATCCTTGACGGTGGATGCGAACACACCCCGCGGTTTTGTTCTCATCTGCTACAACCGTCATCCTTTGGGATTCGGCAAGTGTGTAGGGGGACGTATCAACAATCTGTATCCACAAGAGTGGCGCATTCGCAGCGGATATACTTCTCCGTTTGAGTTATTGGAATAGTCATTCTTTCTTCGTGGCAACCTTTGCCGGGTGATCGAACAAGCCATACGTGGTGCGGAGGACTTTAAACTCCGTGCGACGGTTGTAGGCATTGCATATCTCTTGCTGGTCTTCCGGAAGTTTCTTTATATACGCCTCCGTAAGCGTATCTCCTTCGTGGAGGAAGGTATGTTGCTCTGCCATTTTACGTTTCACCACCTTAGGCATCTGCTCACCGTAGCCACGGGGTGTAAGTCTATCTGCCGCTATACCTTGTGCCCGCAGATAGCGAACGCAAGATTCCGCACGACGCTGCGAAAGACTCATGTTGTATGCATCGTTTCCGCGATAGTCGCAGTGTGCGCTCAACTCTATGGTGATATTCGTATTGGTATTCAAGAGTTTCACCAGCCCATCCAACTCCTGTGTGGAGGCATCCGTTAAATCGGCTTTATCAAACTCATAAAAGACATTCTGCAACAACACCGGAGCGGTAATGGATGCCAGTGGGAACTGGAGTACATACTCTTCACTCTCCTCCACCGGTTCTACCTGCAACTCCTGTTTTTGGTTCAAATAGCCGTTGCACGTACCGAGAAACACATAAGAGACTCCCGGCTTTATCACCTTGGTAAAGGATCCGTCGGTTCGTACGCTCAGCTTCTCGTTCGTACCATCGTTGCCCACCATATAAACCTGAGCGTCCGGCAATTCATAACCATCTTTCTCATACACCCATCCCTTTACGGTCTGGATTATTTCCGGGCAGAAGAAACTGTAGATATGATCCCATCCCTTACCGTCATTGCGGTTTGAGGCAAAGAAGCCACGATTGTGTACCCCCTCAAAGGTCATACCGAAGTCATCGGCTGAGGAGTTCATGGGGTAACGCAGGTTCTCTATCTCCCAACTCAATGCCCGGGTTGAATCTTCCGTCGCCTTAAAGATATCTAGTCCTCCCATACCACCGTGACCGTCCGAGGAGAAGTAGAACTCTCCATTGCCCCGGAAGGAAGGAAACATCTCGTTCGCTTCTGTGTTGATATCGGGACCAAGATTCTCCACACCGGCGGTTCCGGAACCGGTAATCATGGTACGCCAGATGTCCAAACCGCCGTATCCACCCGGCATATCCGACACGAAGTACAACCATTTACCATCGGGCGAAACGGCAGGATGTGCAAACGAAGAAAGTGTATCCTTTGTGATTTCCAACAACTTGGGCGTGCTCCACGAAGCATCGGAACGTGTAGAGGTGTATATCTGAGCGTAACGAGGATAGGAGGCATCCATCTCGCAACGTGTAAAATACATGGTTTTCATATCGGGCGAAAAGGAACAAGCTCCGTCATCGTAGTCGCTGTTGATATCACTCTCTATCTCTTCGGGTGCCTTCCACACACCCTTGTCGTCCTTCTTTGCCACAAAAATGTCGGTATACTTGGTTCCGGTGATGCCGTTCAGTTCATCGCCACGGGCTTGCGGACGGGAGGAAGTGATGTAGAGGGAGGTGAATTCATCGCCATCGCCCCAGAGTGCGGGAGAGAAATCGGCACGCCGTGAATTGAATACATCCATCTTTTTCACCGTATAACTATTGGGATTGGCTTTCCACTCCGGAGCCTCATCGCAACTTTCACGTCCCAATATAGCTAGACGGTGACCGGGAGTGGTTTGCAGAAATGCTATATAGTTCTCCTTGGCTTGCTTGTAGTTGCCTTCGCGACGCTGCATCTCTGCCAGATAGAAGAGTGACAAACTGTCGGATGCCTTATAGCGAATGGCATTATTGAGTGAACCTACCGCCTTGCCGGAGAGATTGATACGCCGATAACAGTCGGCCATTTTTATTGCCTTTTTTCCACGTTTCAGTCGTTCCTTGGGAGGGGTGGAGGTGTATGCCTTCTTGTACATCTCGGCAGCTTCGTAGTATTCGCCCAGAGCGTAGTACTTATCGCCCTTTTTCTCCAAACGTTCCACATTATTGCAGGAAAAAAGGGTCATAAGTAATAAACAGCACAAGGTACATCGTACACCTATTATGTATATAATATTTTTTCCACTCATCATTATATAATAACGACGGAACACCCTTTTTATTGCTTGTATTTTTTGCTTTTACGTTTGTCGCTCTAAGTTTGTAAGCGAAATATGGTATTTTCACTTTTTTTCCTTACCTTTGCATATTCAAAAAAGCCAAAACAATGCAAAAGATTTATTTTATCATACGCACAAAGACGATAGCCGTTTGCATAGCAGCACTCTTCACCATGCTTATCGCCTCCTGCACACAGTCCAAGAACAACAATGAAGAAGTCGCCGGAATGGCAACACTCAATCGTGCTCGCCTAGCGATGAACGAAGGCGACTATGCTGCAGCCAAGGAACGAATTCTCAACCTGCGCACCATGCACCCCAAAGCCCTCCAGGCACGACGTGAAGCAATCCTTACACTCGATTCCGTAGAGATGTTCCTTGCCATAGACTCCATGCAGCGTGCCGGAGAACGTATGTACACCGAGCAACACCGTTTAAAGGAACTCGAAACCAACTACACGGAACACTATATGGAGTACCGCAAGCAGGAAAAAATATTTAATGAAGCGCAAGAGCTCTTCAAGGATTTTGAAACTAAGGTACGGTTTTTCAGGAAAAAATTAGAGGTCGACAAGGAGAAACTCCTTGAGCAAGTCAGAGAGTAAGGGATTATTCCCCTTCTACCTGACTTAGCAACTCTGCACATACACGACATATCACACGTGCATTCGCTGACAAGTGACTCACATTGCCTGAGGTCATTCTCGCACACAAAGATTCAATCTGTTGAAAACCGCTTTTTACGGTTTCAAAGTCATTATCATCAATCTGTTTCATACCTACTGTTTTTTTAGTTTGGACAACAGTCCGTAACTTTTCACTTTGCAAAGTTACGCCTTTTAAAATTTATTACAAAAGATTTTTAGGCTAAATTTGTTCTTCTCACTGAAAATCCTTGGAAAATATAGGGAAAGAGCGTACAAAATGATAAAATATAGAGGTAGTTCAACGTTTTTTTCGTACTTTTGCACTGTCTCACTGGAATACAAACTAAGAATATGGAGAATAGAAAGTCCGGCATCCTTGCCGTAAGTCCACTTATTGTGTTTCTGGTAACCTATCTTGTTACCAGTATTCTACTCAACGACTTCTATAAAATGCCTATTACCGTTGCCTTCCTCATCTCCTCTATCTACGCCATAGCTACAACGCGGGGCGTTACTATGGAGGAACGTATCAACCGCTTTTCTGCGGGAGCGGGCAACAGCAATATCATGTTAATGATTTGGATTTTTATCCTGGCGGGTGCTTTTGCAAAGTCGGCAAAGGCAATGGGGTCGGTCGACGCTACCGTAAATCTCACCCTACAAGTGCTACCGGAATCTATGTTGCTGCCGGGTTTGTTTCTTGCAGCGTGCTTTATATCTATATCCATAGGAACCTCGGTGGGTACCATCGTGGCACTTACCCCAATGGCGGTAGGCGTCGCAACCCAGACGGAGAGCAGCGTGCCGCTGATTGTAGGTTGTGTAGTGGGCGGTGCGTTCTTTGGCGACAACCTCTCCTTTATCTCGGATACTACCATTGTGGCAACTCGTACACAGGGATGCCGCATGAAGGATAAGTTTCTCACCAATATACGCATCGTGGCTCCGGCAGCTTTCCTTATCCTTATTATATATACGGTATTGGGTGCCAGCATCCACACACCGCAGGAGCAAACTCCGGTAAACTGGTTTAAGGTGATACCTTACGTGGCTGTATTGGTAATGGCTACGTGTGGCGTCAACGTTATGACAGTGCTGATTGTGGGTTGCCTACTCACATGTGGCATAGGTATAGCAACAGATGCTTACGACCTCTTTGGCTGGGCAGCATCACTCTCGGAAGGTATTCTATCCATGAGCGAGTTGATTATCGTGACGCTCTTGGCGGGAGGTATGCTGGAATTGATTAAATTCAACGGAGGTATCGACTATCTAACAAAGATTCTTACACGCAGAATACACAACAAGCGGGGTGCCGAACTGAGCATCGCTGCCTTGGTGACACTAGCCAATGCTTGTACAGCCAACAATACGATCGCCATCATCACAGTGGGACCTATCGCACGCGAAATATCTCATCATTACGGAGTAGACAATCGCAAGAGTGCCAGTATTTTGGATACATTTAGTTGTTTTGCACAGGGTATCATCCCCTATGGTGCCCAACTGCTTATGGCAGCGGGACTGTCATCGCTGGCACCCAACGAGATATTGGGGTACCTATACTACCCTTTTGCACTAGGACTCTTTGCACTACTCAGTATCCTGTTCCGTTACCCAAGAAAATATAGTTAAACTCTTAATACAGAACTACTATGTCGGATCAACTCAACGAACTTGTAAAATTCATCAACAGCTACCTTTGGGGCATCCCCATGATTGTAGCTCTTATGGGCACACACATCTATCTTACATTTCGCCTACGTTTTCCACAGCGACACATCTTCAAGGCGATTAAACTGTCCATTCAGAAAGACAAAGGAAGTACCGGCGATGTGAGTCAGTTCAGCGCACTCGCCACCACACTGGCAGGAACCATCGGTACGGGTAATATTGTGGGTGTAGCTACGGCTATTACACTTGGAGGACCGGGCGCAGTCTTTTGGTGCTGGACTACCGGATTACTGGGCATATCCACCAAATATGCCGAGGGACTCTTGGCGGTGAAGTACCGTGTACAAACACGCGACGGCAAGATGTTGGGCGGTCCTATGTATGCCATAGAACGTGGCATGAAGTGTAAATGGTTGGCATGTGTGTTTGCCGCACTTACAGCGATTACCTCCTTCTTTATCGGTAACACCATCCAGTGCAACTCCATCTCCACCATTCTAGAAAAGAGTTACGGAGTAGATACATTCTATACAGGTATTGTCCTGGCACTGCTCACACTAGCAGTGATTGTCTTTGGCGTAAAGGGCATTGCACGCGTTTGCGAAAGTTTGGTTCCATTCATGGCGATTATCTATGTACTAGGATGTTTATGGTTGCTTTGCATCAACCACGCCTACATACTTCCGGCCTTGGAAGCCATCTTGAAGGGTGCCTTTACGACACAGGCCGCCGGAGGCGGTTTTGTGGGGAGCACCATTATGATTTCTATGCGTTACGGTATAGCACGAGGGTTGTTCTCCAACGAGTCGGGTATGGGTTCTGCACCCATTGTAGCGGCAGCAGCTCGCACCAAGAATCCGGTGCGTCAGGCATTGGTAAGTTCGACATCAACCTTTTGGGATACGGTGGTAATTTGTGCCATCACGGGTATTGTATTGGTTAGCTCCATTCTAGCGCACCCGCACATCGACTCCAGTGCAGGTGCTACGCTTACCGAGGTAGCATTCCACGAGATTCCATATGTAGGATCGCTAGTACTGACAATAGGAATTGTAACATTTGCCTTCTCCACCATCTTGGGATGGAGTTACATAGGTGAAAAAGCATTGGAGTATCTCATGGGGAGAAAGGCACGTATTTGCTACCGCATTCTATGGGTGATTGCCACGTACGTTGGTTCGGTCACCGCAATAGAACTGGTGTGGAACTTCGGTGACCTAACCAATGCACTTATGGCTATTCCCAACATCATTGTGATTCTCGCTCTCACTCACGTAGTAGTAAAGGAGACTCGCAAATATCTGTGGGAGGGAGATATCAATCAAGAATCTAACGACGAGACTCCCGTAGTGTAACAACAGCACTGCGCAACTGTCCTAAGGCTTGCTCCAACTCTGTACGGGGCAAGCCTACATTCATGCGCATATATCCGGCTCCCTCTTTACCAAACATCTCTCCATCGTTTAGGGCAAGATGGGCATCCTTCACAAAGAAGTCATTGAGTGCCTTATGCTCAAGTTTGAGTGCCTTGCAGTTGAGCCATACAAGATAGGAGGCTTGCGGACGCAGGGGAACAATCTCGGGAATATACTGTTTGCAATACTCCTCCACAAAGAGAATGTTCTGCTCTATGTAGTGTATCATCTGCTGGCGCCATTCTTCACCCTTACGATAAGCTGCAATGGTAGCTATAGGCGCAAAGATGTCAGCCTCGTTGAGTTCATTGGCAGACAGCCAACCAAAGAACTTGGCACGTATTTTTTCATTGGGTACTATAGCATAGGAACTTACAACACCGGGGATATTGAACACCTTGGAGGGTGCGCCAAAGGTGATACTTATCTCGGCTGCTTCGGGAGATACCGTAGCAAACGGGATATGCTTAGCTCCCCAGAGAGGCATATCGCAATGAATCTCGTCGGAAATAACAAGGATGTTGTGCTCCTTGCAAAAGAGTGCCAAGCGTTGCAGCGTCTCCTTGGACCACAACAGACCGGCGGGATTGTGAGGATTGGCGAGAACCAACAAGCGACACTTATCATCTACCACCTCTGCCAGATGGTCAAAGTCAATCTCGTAGCTTCCATCGGCGGTTTGCTTCAGGGGGTTATACACCACCTCACGCTTATTGCCTATAGCCGTTAGACGGAAAGGGTGATAAACGGGGGGCTGCACAATAACCTTCTCATCCTCCTTTACGAAGACGTTGATTACAAATCCTATTCCCTTTACTATACCCGGAATATAGCTGAGCCATTCGGGACGAATATCCCAACCATGGTGTGCCTTTATCCAGTCTACTATGGCAGGGCGATAGTCTTCGGGCTCAATCGTGTAACCATAGATGGGGTGTTCCATGCGCTCCTTCAGTGCGTCGGTTATAAAGTCCGCCACCTCAAAGTCCATGTCCGCCACCCATAATGGCAACAGATGGGCATCGCCGTAACGTGCCTCCAGAGCATCGTACTTCAATGCTCCGGTACCTCGGCGGTTGATTACCTTGTCAAAATCGTACTTCTTCATTACATTATATATTTACAATT
>CAYOKO010000042.1:0-10553 GCA_964404555.1 uncultured Bacteroidaceae bacterium
GCATCTTCTTTTATATTGGTAACAGGTTTATTTATGTAATAAGTGCTGTCGGTATTGGCAGTAAAGAGTTTGCCTCCCATGTTGTAGTGGCTTGTGTTGGTAAACTCTGTAACATTGTCGCTACCGGGAAAGAGGTCGCCTCGAAGTTCCTCCTCCGATGGTACATAGTTCACCTTGGTACCGGTAGTTATTTGTCCGTAACTGTTATCGGCTGGTACGACTGCCATTCTCGGGTGGTTGGGTTGTGTATTGACAGCATCCCGCTGCCACATCTGTTCATCGTAATCAATGTGTGTTATTAACAAACCGTGAATATCCGTATATTGAGATACATAGCTGAACCATCCTTTGCTCTGTCTATTCTCTAGTACAAAGTATTCATCGGGATTGTTATCGTTGACTATTTTGTATGCTACAGCCTCATCCCCTAAGTTAGGCATATCCTTTATGCGAGATGTTTCGGTAAGTTCCGTGAAATCCAGCCATCCGGCCAACCATCTTTCGTATGCACTGAATCCGCAAGGAACTTCTCCACGTTTGTTTACTCCGCTATAGGAACCGTAATCCATTAAATCCCAGTAGTTCATGTTGAATCCACCGGTATAGTACACATTGTAGAAGTCGGGAATGCCTAGACAGTGGCTGAATTCGTGGCAGGCTGTTCCAATGCCGTTTGGGTTGGAACCGGCGGAGCCGTAGAGTTCGCAAGAACAAGCATACTGTTGTATGGTAACACCATCGAGAACGAGAGGGTTTTTCAGGTCGGATTCGTGAGGCCAAATGGTGTATTCCAGACCACTAGAGGCTTCACCGTATCCGGCGTAGATAATAAAGATTTGATCTACCGTTCCGTCACCGTCCCAATCGTATTGCGAGAAATCTACTTTGTCGTCTACTAATTGGCAGGCTTCGGTGACCATATCTTGTACGTGTATATCTGTTTGTGAACTCCACATTCCATTGGAACCGTAGTAAGAACATTGTTTACTTACAGTTACGGGACCTATTACATCGAATTGCAAGTCGAAGAGTCCGTAGCTTTGGTCGTAGAAGTAATCGTGAACGGATCCTATGTGGTTGTTTTCGCAGTAGCCCACTTGGTTGAAAAAGTTGTTGAAATTCTCGTTGGGATTCGTGCCTCTCATGGATATATCTGTAAAGTTAACCAGTAAAACCAACCCTTTTTTTGTTCCTATATAGCTGGTTGGTTCGCCCAACAAACGACTGGCTGCAAGGGCGTTGGCACGTTTTTGCCGGTGGGTGACGGTTTTTCTTAGTTGTTCTTGCTTATAGGTTATGAGAGCTAATACACTTTCTCGGTTATTGCGTATAAGTTCGTTTTCAACATTGCTTCGCTCGTTAGCATTATGTGCCAATACTCCACTGCTTACCAATGTTGAGTCCTGCATTATGGAGTAGTAGTAGGAGAGGTCTTCGCTTTGTATTACCGGATAATTATCTGCTGTGATAAAATAATGGAATCTTTCGTCACCTAGAAGATACAGCGTTACCGTACTCCCATCCTTTTGTTTTGCTTGGATGGGGGTGGTTATAGCCGGTATGGCGTGTGCTGATAGGGCTAAACAATATATATAAATAAGGAGTAATGCTTTTCGCATAGGAAAAAATTCGCAGACTCAGAAAAATGTGCTGAGTCTGCGAACGTATATAGATGTATTATTTTATAATATTCGATACTATCTCCGCTTTTCTCGGTGCAAGTTTTATGCGTTTGGATGCGGAAGATGAAGTAAGATAGTTGGCATCCACATAGCTGAGGTAATAGGATTCACTGTCTTTAAGCAACAGAATGTATGTAGACTCATCGGAGGAAATGTATATATATTCATCGTCCTCTTCCTCTACGAGTTTATACTTTGCAGCCAATAATTCTTTCAGTGTACTATACTCTACGTCGGACTGATTGTATAATATGACCGTTTCTATCAAACCACTGGTTTCTTTCTCGAAGAAATAATTGATGTTTTCTTCGGTTCCCTTACCGTTGTAACTGATGGCATACAAACCGTTCTCCTGAAGGATTGCGTGACCGGATGTACCAACGCTCATTGTATAACCGTTCATAAAACTTTGGACGGAATTAACGCTAGCACCCCATGTCTTGTAAACATCCGGAACGGAGAACGTATAATCATCTGTATTATTATTGTCGTTGGATGTATCTTCAGTAACTTTCTTATACCAAGCGTTGTAACCGGATTGGTCGCCGAAGTAAACATCGAAGGGAGTATTCTCGCCCTTATAATAAGCACCGGCGTAGTAGCTAGCACCATCCTCCAATGTTACGTTGGTTTCATTACTTGGCCAGTTGCTCCAAGAGGTAATTCCTGCAGGGCGTACCGCAAAACATTCATTGGCACGACACTCCAGAATATAGATGCTTTCTGTTATAGAGCTACTTCCGCTTATGAGACACGCAATACGAAGATTGGTATATCCACTCTTTGTAAGATCCTCTTTGAACTTTTCGCTTCTTTCAATGGTAGGATCAATGAGGTAATGATCCAACATATCCTCGGTTTCAAGTCCAACATATTCATAGGGAGATTCATCGAAATTGAGGAATGTAAGCGTCACAATAGAACCAATGGCAACAGGTATGGCATTGACGGTGTTGTTACCACTTTTTATTGTCACTGTATTTGTAGCCACGCCAATGGCATATGGAAAAGCAATCTTATCGTATTTCTGAGTTATTTTGAGAGTAGAAAGTTTTTCCGTATTCTCAATACCCCAAATCTCAATATCAAATTTATCTTGTGTATTGGAAAGTGTCTCTATGGTAACAAACGTATATTTACCTTCGGGGAGTTCGGTAAAGTTTTCCTGTATGTTGTTCAGATTATACTGTCCGGTATATCTGGTAGTAACAAGATTTCCTTGACTGTTGTACACATACGTTGATACTCCTACACAATAAGAACCATCACGAAGTATTTTAGTGATATCGTTGTAGATAGAGAACTCATTGTACATATTCTGCGTACTTATGGAATACGTAAGTTTTTGGTGTGCTCCTTCTGTTTCAATGATAATATCGTCGTTGGAGCAAGATGTGGTAAGCAAGGCAACGAGTGCCAACATCATATATAGTATTTTCTTCATATCTATTTCTATGCTTTACGGGTTATACATTAAAAACGAGCCGCTCTAATCATCCACGCCAAGGAAATTTCGAGGCTGTTCATCTTACACGGGAAGTTGCCCGCAAGGTCGCTTGTGCCCACATAGTAGCGAGCATTGATATCCAGTCCTGTTCCCGGAATGGTGTAGCCCAGACCGGCAAACGGACGAACATCCGTACCCTTTAGGGAACTGTTCTCGGTATCTATGTTGTAAACAACTTTGGAATAGTTGCCCTTGGTATTGGTGATGGTAAGTGTTTCGGGAGAACGACTCAAGGTTCCGGCAAAGGAAACACCAAGCTCTACATAGAAAGAATTCATAGCACTCGACTTTACAAACGGGTAGATATGAACAAAAACAGGAACTTCAAAATAATCGAGACTAAGAGACGCATTCTCCTTGCCCGTTTCGTCGGTTCCAAGTGTTTTGACGCTGTTTCTCTTGTATTTCAACTCCAAACCGGCAGCAAACAATCCCGTTCCACCATTGGAGTTCTCGGTAGCTTTTCCAAAGCGGAACTTCATAGCCAAACCACCGGAAAAGCCCATGTTGCCGCTATCGTAGAGATCCCCCTCGTCGGGTTGACTCATGGTGGTAAGTGTACCTCCTATTTTTGGTCCGATAAAGAAAGCATTGCTTTTCTCCTTCTTGAACTGATTAAAAAAATTATCGTCAACCTCGTCTTCGCTCTGCGCAAACACCGGAATCATGGTGAGGAACGCAGCGATAAAAATTATAAACTTCTTCATACGTATAATTTAATATAGTTATTTGTTCTTTTCGATAACGGTTAGTGGATACCGTTGAATTTACATTTGCTGATAGGTTTTCCGCAAGTAGGACATTTTTCCTCTTTGGGCTTCGTTTCCGTGGTCTTCTTTACGTGTCCCGGACATTCATCCTTATCCTTGCCACATTCGGAACAACGTTCTTTCTTGATGAAGGAGAGTGTAAACTCATAAATCTTCAGTTTCAATCCCTCTCCGGAAATGGTCATAACGTAGGTTACGTTCGACGTAGCCGTGGGGTGCAGCGTAAAGGAAACGGCATTTCCCGATGTGGTTGCGGGTATGACTGTACCCATCTTATCCTTCAATGTTATGGTGAGCTGTTTGTTTGCCCAAGCATTTGGAATAGACAGATTAACTTTTCCCGTAACCGCTTCGCCAACGGAATAGAACTTGAAGTGTGTTATCGGTACGCTAACGGAGAATTTATCTCCCTCCACATACTTAAGAATACCTGTTTTCCCGTTAATCTTAACGATGGCATATCCATCCTCAAAGCTGTATGCCGTTGAAAACTGATATGGAAGTACCGTATCGGTTGAGGCTATGTAGCCATACAATCCTTCGTGACTTTTCGGTTCAAGTCCCATGCCCCCCCTCTTTACCATAGTTGTATAAGGTATCTCTTTTCCCAACTTGGTGACGGAAGAGAAGCGGAACAGATAATCTTTTGTCGCACTTTGAGGCTGTTTTGTCGGTTCGCACGTACCTCCCTTCTTGAGGTCGTAGGTATAGAACTTACCATTGGTGTCCCAGACATATACCTTGCCATTGTAAGCGTTAGTACCTCCATAAAGTTCTCCAATGGTTTTAAACTTAAAAAGTACGGGTGTTCCGTTCTTGTCGATAAGTTGATATTTGGAGTTCTTATAGACCGCAGCATATCCGTCGACAAACGGTTTTATGATGTCGTATTTGCCATCGAAACCTACAACCGCATTGCCTCGTTCGTCAATATATCCCTTTTTACCGTTCTCGTTGACAACAGACAATACATTGTCCGAAAAGAACTTTTGCCCTTCCAGTGTATAGTACTTCGTGGAGTAACTATAGAAATCACCGTCCTCCGTAAGACATCCGCAGACACGTTCTCCATATCCATCGTTGCGCGTTACTATAGCCTTCTGCTCGTAGTATCCTATGATGTTGTCGTACTCCACCGGAGATACCTGCGTTCCATCGGAACGAATGAATCCGAATTTTCCGTTGTTTGTTATTTTGTACAAATTGCGATTCATTCGTATTATTTCGTCTGCCTCAACGGGAAGCATCTGCCACACAGCCGTTTGTGCTTGTAGGCTAATACAAATGCTGTATAAAAACAGAATGAAAAGTCTTCTCACAATCATCTATTTTCCTCCAGTCTTTTCTGTAAAGTATCTAATTTCTGTATTTGTCTATCCGCTATTTTCTTGGATAGCTCATTCATGATATAAACATCTTTTTCTTTTATAGAAGTATCTTTCTCGCAAACCCAATTGTTCTTGTTCCGGATGGTTCGCTGTATGTTGTCTGTATTTTCCAGAAGCCTCTGTCTTACATCCGGCTTTTGGATATCGCTATCGAGACGGTTCTTTAGCGTATCGACAAGATTCAACATATACGCCTGATAAACACGTGTAAACACAGCAAAGGTACTTTCGGAATCCACGCATATATCTTTTGCTCGTTCATACTTGTTGACAAGTTCCTGCGTAATGCCCATTGAGGTGGAATCCTTAGGATTGTACCACTCCCCGAGAATCTCTTTTATGATGGAATCTATCTTTAGGGAATCGTCCTTGTATGCCTTTAGTTCGGAAACCTGATTGAAGGTTTTCAGGATGTACTCGTGTTTTTTGGCAGAAAAAGCAAGGTTGTTTATTTTTGAATTTTTGAGAGAATCTGTTTCTACAAGCGACTCTTCTGTTCTCTCCTCCATGCACGTTTTATACGTAATAAAGCACGCAAGAAGTAGAATAACAGTGAAAAGTCCTGCGGTTAACAACGACTTCCAGCTCCTTTTCTTTCCCATGGAACTGCAATCCAGCTCCACGACTGCCAGAGTATGGTTGTCGTGATGTCCACCATTAGAGAAACCTATTCGATCCACTTCGGTAGACAAGTCCGTAACCAGTTGTTTTACTTCCTCTTTTTGGGTTATTCTCTTTAGTAGTTCCTTGTGTGGCATACATCCCCACACTCCATCGGTACAGAGTACAATTCTATCTCCGCATTTGTAGGAAAACTCCTCTATATCCGGCACATGGTTGCTGGTACTTCCAAGACCTCTCGTTATGACGTTAGACTGCGGAGACACACGAGCCTCCTCTTCTGTAAGCGCTTTGCACTTAATAAGTTCGGCAACGAGAGAATGGTCGGTACTACGGAAGATGCATCTCCTGCCACGCAAGATATAACATCTACTATCGCCCGTATGTGCCACAGTGATGCCGGCATTGTCTATAAGAATGGCAACGAAGGTGGATCCCATCCCTACCAGAGATGGAACCTCCTTCATTTTAGCCTCCAGTGCACTATGGGCACGAGAGACCGCCATCTTAATAGCATACTCTTTCGGTGTTTGTGGAGAACATTCCGAAAGTGTCTTTGCTATTTCATACTTGGCAATATAAGATGCCGTCTTTCCTCCGGGACCGCCCCCCATGCCATCGCACACAATGAGCAGAAATCCCAAAGGAGTATCCAGAAAGGCAAAATCGTCTTGGTTATCCGGTCTACCCCCCTGTTTGGAAATGACGGCACCACGTATAGGTACCAGATTTGATTTTATAAGATTCATTAAAGTATTCCACCAATTAATGCGGTAATAGCCGAAGCAAAGAAGATGAAGAACAGCACGATTATGATGATTCCGAAGAGGAATAAACCTATGCCGACCTTTGCCCATGTACTTTGTGTATGCTCAAAACTTTCTGCACTGCTCCATTGCTTGTTCTTCCAAGCCCATTCGGTTCCCTTTACACCAAGGAAGATTCTGAAGGCAATCTCCGCAAGCGGAGCTATAAACTGTACAATCGGAATTATATACAGTATGACAATAACGAGGAAGAGAAGGGTTATCCAGGTACCGTTAAAGACACCCCATATCCAGGTAAGGAAGAATGCACCCCAGTTCCACTTGGAGAGGTTGGGTGTTCCGGCAGGTTGACCTTGATAGGGCTGACCACCTTGTGGCTGCGGTTGTTGGTATCCTTGTTGCGGTTGTTGATACCCTTGTTGAGGCTGTTGGTATCCCTGTTGCTGTCCCTGATAGGGTTGTTGCGGTTGTTGCTGGTAGGACTGCTGTTGATATCCCGGAGCAGCCGCTCTCTGACCGTAGTCGATAACCGTTCCCTGATTCTGTCGAGGTGCAATCGGAAAGAAAGAGTCTATCTGATTCCAGTTTAGCGGATATTTTCCGGCAATCAAGATAACATCTCCGTGGTTGATGGGTACGGAGCGTTTGTGTACTCGTACATTGTTTATGAGTGTACCGTTCGTACTGGTATCCTTGAACATAAGTTGGTTTCCATGATAAAAGATGGTAGCATGCAGACTGCTGGCAAACTTACATCTCGGATCCAGATAAATGTCGCACGTATTGGAACGTCCAATGGTAACTTCGCGTAGGTTCATATTCTAATTTTTTATTTTAAGGGTAATGTTGCAATGAAGAAAGGAAACGCCTTTTTCGTTTCGGTGTTATAGAAGGCAAACAGTCCGCCGTTGTTCACAGTGTACTCTATACGGGTGGTGTGGTTCACGGTAGTCTCCTTCTTGGTTGGAGAAATCTTCTTCATGTCGTAGAGGTCGGTAGAGAAACCTAATTCCGACTTCTTCTTGGATATCTCGTACTTGTTCACTCTCACCAGAATAAAGGTCTCATCGGAAAAGTCGTTGGGATTGTAGTATTCAAGTGTCACCTTGGTGGATTCCCCCGTCTTTGCAATTTTTACATTACGGGGCAAGCTATCTAGAACTAAGATAGACTCCTTCTTGGTGACGCCCACCGATACGGCACGGATGCGGTTAATCATCACATCCATATTCTTGAGAAAGATGTCATTCTTCTCCACATATTTTTCATTTACCTCCTTCCGATAACTATCCACATCGCTGAGGTTGATAGTTTGTTTCTTACCATCGGCAAGTTGTATCACCAAAGTTCTGTTATTGGTTTCGTAATTGCGTTCCACAATGATGCCTTTATCGGTTACGGAACCATCCTTTAAGGTAATAATATCGAGAAGTCTACTCTGCTCAAAGATGTCCATATTCTTGTTGATGGGGTAAGAGGTATAGCTCTTCAGCTCGTTCAAATTGAAGGTTTCAACAATACCGTTTTGCCCATAAACACTCATGGTTGTGTAGGTTTCACCGGCATACTGTCCGCTGACGGTTCTGCCATCCTTGAGATGATAATCACGGTTCATTCCGGTAAGTGCAGTCTTGGGACGTTTATCGGACTTGATTGCTACAATATCATCCCACACTAGATTGTAGGTATTAGGGCTGAGTTCTATGTAGCGAATGGTGACACCATTCTCCACAACCTTTACCTTTTGTACACCGGTGTTTTGCTTCAGTCTACCCTCAAAGGTGGGGGTGCGATTGGTTTCCGCACTCCCACTGAAGGTTAAGTTATTAAGTGTTAGCGTACGATTCTCGTCGCTTCCACTGTATGCATCGTTGGCATCTGCCCACTCTTTCCAAGCGGCATCGAGATCGCTGATACTGTAGGTTACCTCTTCTGTTTTTACATCCTTTGCTGTAATACAGATGGTAGCATTTTCGCTACAAAAGACGATATTTCCCTTTTTGTCCTGTTCCTCGATATATCCGTTGAGAACAGAACCGTTTTTGAGATACACCTTTTGTATAACGGCAGCATCTACGAACAAGCATAGAGATGCCAACAACATAGATACTATTCTTCGTTTCATATCGTGAATTTCGATTATTTCTGGTGAGGATTCTCGATAAGTTCTTTGATGTACTTAGCTTTAACACCCTCGTTGATATTCTCCTTATCGACACCGGCATCGATGACACCAATGAGCATACCTCTATCGTTAAAGATAGGTGAGCCACTTGCACCACCTGCAGAAACGGCATCGAACAAGTATTTGTATTCATTGCTCTCACGCGTTATGTGACCGGCATGGCAGAACACCTGTAATCCCTTTTCGCCTTCCACCTCTTGCAGAGTAACTGAGTATGGGAAACCAATGGTAAACATGGGGTTACCCACCTTTAGCGCCTCGTCGGACACCTCCATGGAATCCTTTACATTGACAAAGGTAGCTTTCTTGTTGGGCAGCTCCATCTTGTCGCTCTGGATGAGAGCAACATCCTTGTTGATATCCTCGCCTGCAGAAAGTACTGTACAAGTAATGGCATTCTCGTTGGACCAGAAACGACCCTGAGGTACAAATAAAACGCCATCCAGAACACCCGTAACCTTTAGCTGGGAAATGTAAGCAGAAAGACCTATCGGGTCGATTCCCAACAAAGTCAGAGCAGACGTCTGCTCCGCTAATTTAGCCAAGCTACGACGATACAACTCTTCTGCTTTCTTGGCATTCTGTATCATGCTAGGATTCAACCAAGGCTTCACGATGTGGAGATTCGTAATAATCTTACCGTCATCGGAAACAAAGAAACCGGTACCGTAGTATATTCCATGAACATAGATAGCCTCCGGAGATTCGCTCAAATCAATAGGTTCACCCGAAGTCTTATCGAGAACAATCTTTGTAGGCAACCCAATTTTTTCCAAGTCTAAGTCACCGGCACTCACCTCGTAGTGGTATACGCCACGAATCATAACCACAGATGTATTATATCGGTCGTAAATCTGCGTAGCATCCAGAGTTACAACTCTGTTTATAAGGAGGTAAACACCACCGCCTACAACAACCAAAAGCAACAAAAGTGCTGCCACATACTTCAACTTGCTAGAACCCCAAGGCAAACGACCCAAGTTTACGGGAACGCCACCGCAGAGGATAGCACTTTTCTTCTTTATTCTATAAGGAGTGTTAGACGGAATCTTAACACCGTCTACCGTAGTACCATTCTTGCTATGGTCTACAATGTACATCTTGCCATCACGACCATGTTTCACTGTAGCATGATAACGGCTAACCGTAGGACCGGATATCTGGAAGTCGTTGTTGAAGTGACTACCAATACCATAAACTCCCTGGTATGCAGAGTTATCCTCCGGCATAGGAACCTGACTCCACTGCAGCTCCTCGTCGGCAAAACGAATAGCATCACCGCGACGAACACTCACCGGTTTGTTCGGTCTAATAGGTTGGTTCATGATAAAGGTACCATTGCGGCTTCCCTTGTCTTCCAACATAATATCACCACTGTTCAACAGCGTTAGTTCTGCGTGAAGCGAACTCGCTTTCTCACTGTGAAGGACAATATCACATGTCACATCACGACCAATTTTTAGAAGTCTCATATTCGTATTACGTTTTTTAATTAGTATTCATTTCTATCGGCGTTCTGTTCCGACTCGGTTTTGGTTTCCTTCTTATTATCTGTTTTTTTAACCTTCTCGCTGTTAGTTTGTTCCTGTTGCTGGGGTTGCGTAGAGGGCGTTTCTTCTTTTACGGTAGTAGG
>CAYOKO010000042.1:10653-15879 GCA_964404555.1 uncultured Bacteroidaceae bacterium
TTTGTTCCTGTTGCTGGGGTTGCGTAGAGGGCGTTTCTTCTTTTACGGTAGTAGGGTTAGACGTTCCCTTTTTCTCGGTTTTAGATTTTTTGGATGCAGTATTTCTTTTCGCAGCTTTCTGTCCGAAGGTTTGAGCAACCGTGTCATTCTTCTCAGCCACTTTTTCTCCGGTAGCTTTCTTGGAAGCCTCCCGTGCAGCTTCTGCCACAGAGTCCGTATGTTCCTTTGTCTCGGTAGAATCGGCAGCCACCTCAGTGTCGCTACCCGAGCCACCACCACCATAGCTCGAATCATTTTCGCTGTTGCTTGCGTACAAACTATATCCCAGGTACCCGAGTCCACCAATCAACAGGACTGCCACAATTCCTATGATAGTGTACAACATAGCGTTAAAGGTATTTGGAACAAAATTCCAATCCAGTCGTGACACGTGAGCAAAGGAGATATTGTCCTTGCGCGAAACGGGAACCGGAACGTTGGGTGATATTCTTATTCCATTCACATACGTACCGTTATGGCTTTGATCCATAATGGTCATCTTACCCGAGGGCAAGACAGTAAGGATAGCGTGGCGACGGCTCACAACATTAGTGTTATCATTGATAACAATGTCGCAGCCGGTGTCTCTTCCGATTGAGTATACTTTCATGCGATATAAAACATTTATTTGTTATTCTGATTTTAGAGTATCTTTTCCGGGATTTTTTCGGTCA
Source organism: uncultured Bacteroidaceae bacterium (assembly GCA_964404555.1). Lineage (GTDB taxonomy): Bacteria > Bacteroidota > Bacteroidia > Bacteroidales > Bacteroidaceae > CAZUTW01. Next base: position 11,367 of record CAYOKO010000042.1, read on the forward strand.
GATTCAAAAGTTGTATCTTTCTGCTCCACAGAATCTTTAAGAACAGGTGTGGTAGCACTGGCAACGGAGTCCTTTGTCACCGAATCGGTACACGTTCCACAGTTGTTATGGTGTTGCCATTGTACAATATTGACAATTACGCTAGCCACAAGGAGTATTGTCAGAATGGAAATAGAGATTTTCATCTTTTTAGACATCTTAGGTTTCAGTTTAGAATTTATCTTTGTCTCAACAATGGCAAGCGTCAAGTTATCGTGTTTGCCACCCGAGGAGAGTCCCAAATTATCCACATACGTAGCTATATTATCCACCGCAACCCCCACTTTATCATGGTTTTGTGAGACCATCTTTATCAACTCCGGCTCCGGCATGGAACCATGAATACCATCGCTACACAATAGGAAACAATCCCCTTTCTTGTATGGAACCTCCGTTACTGTAACTTCCAGATCCGGTTTTATACCCAAGGCACGCGTGATGATATTGGACTGAGCCGACAAACGTGCCTGCTCCTCAGTGATAACACCCTGTGCCACCATCTCGAAAACCATAGAGTGGTCGAATGTGCGGAACACCTTCTTACCGTTTCTTATCTGGTACACTCTGCTATCACCCACATACGCAATGAAAGCCGATTTCTCCGACAATAGCAAGAGTGTAGCCGTAGAGCCCATACCCTTGAGTGCCGGGTTTGCGTTACCCGCCTCTATGATTGCCATATTGGCACGTCGTATAGCCTTTATGATAATGTTGGAAACCGCCTCATCCTTACTCGCCTCCGTGATGCCGGTGATAATCTCGCGGACAGCAATGGTAGATGCTGTCTTGCCGCCGGGACCTCCCCCCATACCATCACAAACCGTTACAAGATATCCTAGCCAAGTATCCTTCCATCCGTATGAGTCTTGATTTTCCGGACGACCTCCTATTCGGGATTCCGCAAAGGCTCTTACCCATTCATTGTCATCGGAAAATATCTTTTGTATTTCCATTACTGCTGTGTTAAGGTTAATATAATGATAAATGCAATTATGACAACCGCAATAACTATAATCGCCAATAAGGCGGTGTTATTCTGAATCCAGTTGGATAGCTTCTCCGAGAACGTCGGGTCGGGAAGCAGCGCTTCGTTGATAGCGTTCTTGAATTCTCGAGCCGACTGGTAACGTTTGATTTGCCTCTTCTCCGTGGCTTTCCATATCACCTGCATAAGTTTTTTAGGTATCTCGGGCGAAGCCGGTAACGGTTCAGAAATCTGCTTGGCAAGCGTTTCCGCCTCGGACGTACAATCCATGGGGTTCCTTCCGGTCAATAATTCATAGAAGGTGATACCCAGTTCGTAGATATCGGTAGTGGAATTGATAGCATTTGCCGGATTACCCTCCTCGCGCTTTATCTGTTCCGGTGCCGAATACTGCGGAGTGCCTATGAATCCGTATTGGGAAAATTTGTTACCACCGTTCATTCGAGAGATACCTAAGTCCATGAGGCGAACGTTGGAATCCTCCTCCACCATGATGTTGGACGGTTTTATGTCACGGTGCGTAACACCCCTGGAGTGAACGTAATCCAATGCATCGAGAACGGAGCATATAGCATTACATATCTTTTCGGTTCTATGCGGTGAATCGGCAAACCGCTTCACATATTTGTCTATCTCCTCACCGTGAACAAAGTGGCTCAAGATAAATATAGGGCCACTCTCCGGAGCATACTCGCAGTAGCCTACCATTTCCACAAGATTGGGATGACGGAATGCCAGCGACGCCTCCTGTCTTGCACGTTCGCGTATCATCTTATTGTTTGCATAATAATCTTTTACGCGCTTCACGGCAATCATAGCTCCATTCTTGCATCGGTAGCCCCGGTACACATCGCCCATAGCTCCACTGCCAAGAGGGGGCTCCTGCGGGTTGTAGCAGTACCACTCCCCCATCACCCATAAGTAGATGTAAGGGTCACCTTTTCTCTGAACAACCGTTTGTTTAACCGCTTCTGCCATATTCTGTTATTTATTTCTTCATGTTTATTTTTCTTAAGTTCTCCTCCCATTTACCAACATCTTTCAGGTATTTCTGAATCATATTAATATATAAGGTATTGTTGTCGGTATAGGCGTAACTTAGGGACTTTTCAAAAAGTTCTTTTGCCTCCTCGCCTTTGCGGTTGGGTACAGCCTCGGTTCGTTGATCGGCTTTCCAGTAGTCGCATGCCAACTCGTACATGGCGTAGTAGTTCTTGGAATCCTGTCTTACCGCTTTCTTGAGCAAATTGTGTGCCTCGATGTTGTCGCACTTAACGCCAAGCTTCTTCTGCAGTCGGGTGATGGAATCCGGACAATAGTCACCTTTAAGCCTACTTTTAAATAATAGTCTACTCCAAAGATACGTAGCCTTGGAATCTCCCGCCAGCGATCTTCGCTCCAAATACTCCAACGTTATGTCATCATTATGAACAGCCGAAGAGGTTCTTGCGACGGTTTTCGTGCTTCCGCTCGTAGAACTGCTTATCCCTGTTCCAATGGTAGAACCACCACCGGAACTACTGCTTCCACCACCTCCCCCACTATAGGAAAGTGTCGATGACGTTTCCTTCTTGTCGAACAATCCGGAATGAGCTATTCCTATGACACCACCCCCTATCAGCAAGCAAGCCGCAGCACCACCGAGAGCATATTTAAGTCCCACAGGTATCTCAATGGTATTTGGATTCAGGTCTATTCTGTCTAGAGCCACACGAAATTCCGCAGAACTCTGGAAGCGCTTTGCTCTCGACTTGTTGGTAGCCGTTTCGATAATCTTTCGCAGTCCTTTATGCTTAATTAACCTTAACGGCAACGGTGAATGAACTTGTTTTTGCAGAATTTCCGACCGGTCTCCTTCGAAAGGAACGTGACCTACAATGCACTGAAACAAAAGAATACCCACGGCATATATATCCGTTGTTTGGTTCTGTTCATTTATAGCACCTAAGACCAATTCCGGAGCCGCATATTCCGGTTTGCCCACAAACTGCCCCGCTTGCGTCAGGTGTTTGTCGTGCGTTGTAAGATTGTTCATCTTCTTGGCGATACCAAAGTCGATAAGTTTGATATGTCCATCCGTTGTTATCATGATGTTCGTAGGGTCTATATCGCGGTGTATATATCCCGCATCGTGCATCATCATCAAACCCGAAAGAATATTCTTCGTGATGGTTATGGCAAAGTGGTTGGGATCCTGCTTGTAGTCTCTGGATAACTTCTCTGCGTAGGGAACAAGATTTCCTTGTTGGTCGGTGAGCTTCCCCTCGAACATAGAGTCGAGAGAAACACCCACAAGCAGTTCGCTGACAACATGATAGTGATGTATGGTTTCTCCCAAAACGGATTTGCTTTCCGTTTCAATAAAGCCCAACATCTCTATCAAGTTGTCGTGTCTGAACTGGATTGCAGCTTCTCTTCTTGCCTTTTCGATAGCATACGGAGGAAGGTCGCTATACATAAATTTTATAGCAACATCGTGTGAAGCGTGTGTTCTTTCGTTTACGCATTTACCTTTGTAAACCTTACCCATACCGCCCTCTCCCAAAGGAGGGTCATCTGGATTGAACTCGTAGTAGATACCTTTCGCTTTTTCGATTCTTCCTTGTATTCTATGAAGAGACATCAGAGTACTATGCTTTTAGGTTAATATTACATGGGAACTGTGCCGCCGTGACCATCACTGGTTTTAGAACCGTCGAGTCCTACGGTAGATCCGGCAGGTGCGCCCCATGAGGCTGTTCCATCGTTGTACGGAGTAAAGCCACCTGCAGGTATGCCTGTTTCATTCTCAAAAGAAGGTGCATCATCTAGCGGTTCCTCCTCCGGCTGCATAGCATCTACCGGTATGAAGTCTTTATTGGGTGCCAATCCTATGGAGGCTGCATCAATCAAGATAAACAAGAACTGGTAGTTGTTACCAATGGTGATTACGTCACCGTTGTGGCATTCCGTAGCCTCAAAGTCAATGGGTTCGCCGTTTATGAGTGTACCGTTGGTAGACTCAGTGTCTTTAATGGCTGCTATGATACCATTCTTGCCGGCTCTGGTTATGATGACAGCATGGTTCTGAGATACGGTACCCTCCAACAGCATAATGTCGGACTCGAAAGACTGTCCTATGGTGTTGCGTCCCATCTGGAGCGGCCAATACTCTCCAAGCGGAGTTCTTGATACGGAGTACAAGAATCCTACGGTTGGCTTGCCTGTGTTGAGAACCTTTTTGGGTTGAGATGCAACGGTAGGGTCGGGAATAGGACTATTCATCATACCCGGAACTACGGTACCATTCTGAACTTGATTTGCTCCACGAGCGTAGAAGTTTGAGTTTCCACCGGCAGGTGCGCCACCTCCTGCGTAAGCTTCCGGTTCTAGACCCGGAACGACAGTTTTGTTCTGTGACATAAGCTTAATATTTTAAGATTAGTAATATGCTATAAGGTGTGGAAATAGGAATCCACTCTTTATTTTTCTTTGGTTTTCATGAAAGCC
>CAYOKO010000043.1:0-15761 GCA_964404555.1 uncultured Bacteroidaceae bacterium
ACTGATCCATGATACCACAATTTACGCCGATATAGTTGTGCTCGGTAGCTTGTCCTACCTTAGCCAGCGTCATACGGTCGGTGTCACCCTTGCCGAACAAATCGTCCAGTGCGAAAGCGAAGCAGCTTTCGAGGGCAGCGGAGGAAGACATACCTGCACCCAGAGGCACATCACCTGCAAAGGCGGTGTTGAATCCTTGTACCGGGATACCCAACTTCATCATCTCCTGACAAACACCGAAGATATAGCGGAAGTGCATGGCCTTGGGACCCTTGGGATCGTCGAGTGAGAACTCGGCATAGTCCTTCAAGTCGATGGAGTAAGCGCGAACGATGCGAGTACCATTGGGCTTAATCTCGGCAATCATACCCTGCTGTACTGCGCCCGGGAACACGAAACCGCCGTTGTAGTCGGTGTGCTCACCAATGAGGTTGATACGACCGGGGGATGCATACACGGAACCGGTTGTGCCGTCGAAGTGCTTGATGAAGCGACTTCTGACATCGTCAATTGTAAGTTTCATAACTATTTAATTTTAGAGTTTGTATTTTATATTTTTACTTTATTGAAAAGTTTCTCGTTTTTAGTCAAGTCCTACGCGGCTGCCTTTCCAGCAGAACCACATTACGTATGCGTAGTAAATGAACATCATGCAGATAGCGGTGCCGACACCGAGTGCGGGGTTGTCTACAACTGAACCCATGAGCGGGGTAAGGATGGCTGCACCCACAACGCCAAGGTTGATGATACCGGAGGCTGCCTTGGTGTGCGGACCCAGATCCTGGAGACCTAGGTTGAATACCAACGGCCACATAACGGAGTGGAACAATCCGGCTGCCAACATGGCGTAAACGGCTGCAAATCCGTTGAGGAAGAAGGAGAGACCTACGCAAACGGCACCTGCAATCAAACATACGGACAACAGGGTGCGTGGCTGGAATTTGGAGAGGATACCTGCGCCTATGAAACGTCCTACCATCATACCGCCCCAGTAAAGTGGCAGGTAATTGGTGGCGTTCTCACCGTTTAAAATCTCTTTGTGTGCCTCGAAGTATGCTGCCAACATGGATGGAACACCAATCTCAAGTCCCATATACATGAAGATACCGAGTGCACCGAACCATACGTGCGGATATTTGAACACACTGCTCTTGTACTCCTTCTGTACACCGGTGCTCTCGGCTGCTTGCTCGCCTTCGTTGATGTTAGGCAACTTCAAGAAGTAGAGGATGATGCAGAGTACCAGTGTGAAGATTCCCAGACCTAGATAGGGATAGGGGATATCTGCCGGTTCTGCATCGCTGGCTTGCTTACCGCCCAGAATGACGTTCAGAATGAAGATAGGAGCAACAGTGGTTGCAACGGAGTTCAATGCCTGGCTGAAGGTCATGCGGAAGGCACCCTTCTCCGGAGAACCGAGAACCATGACGTAGGGGTTGGCTACCAACTGTAGCATCACGATACCGAGTGCTACGATGAACATACAACCCAGAAACATCCAGTATACGGTGCTCACATTACCGTCTAGATTGCTGTCGATGCAGAGGAAGTTGATAATGAAACCAATACCTACTACTGCCAAACCGAGTACGAGGGTTGCTTTGTAACCTATCTTACTCATCATCAGTCCAAACGGGATGGACATGATGTAGGCGCCGTAGAAGGCTGAGTTCACCAACTGGCTCTGGAAGTTGTCCAGATGGAAGGCATTCTTACAGAACTCAATCATTGAATTGTTCATGGTGGTGACGAATCCAATCAGGAAGCATACCGCTATGACAATGATTAATGCGAACGTATAGTTCGGCGTTTGTTTTTGACTCATTTTTTTAATTGTTAGTTGTAAATATGGAAGTTTTATTTATTCGCCTATACCGAATTTATATATAGTCTTCTGGGTGTAGGTGTCGCCGGGAGCCAACACGGTAGAGGGGTAGTAACTGCGGTTGGGTGAATCGGGGAAGTGTTGTGCCTCGAAGCAGATAGCGCTACGACGCGGGAAGGTACTTCCGTTCTGTCCCTCGTAACCGTCTGCCCAGTTGTCGGTGTAAACCTGTACACCGGGTTCGGTGGTGTACACCTCCATGTTGCGTCCGCTTACGGGCTCGTATATCTTGGCTGCAAAGCTGAGTTCGCCCACTTCTTTCTTGTTGAGCACGAAGCAGTGGTCGTAACCGGCTCCGTTCTTGGTTTGCTCGTCATCGGCATCGATACGCTCACCTATCTCGTGATACTCTCTAAAGTCGAACGGAGTGCCTTCGACCGGAGCCACGGGTCCGTAGGGAATGGAGGTGTCATCGATGGGCAGATAATGGTCTGCATTAATTTTGCACTTGAGATGTTCAATAGTGGGAGTGGGGTTGGCAATACCTGCCAGTGAGAAGAATCCATGGTTCGTAAGGTTAACGATTGTCTTCTTGTCGGTTACAGCACTGTAATCTATAACCAACTCATCTTCATCGGTGAAGGAGTAGATAACGGTTATGGCAAGATTGCCGGGGAAACCCTCTTCGCCGTCTGCACAGGTGTATTTGAGTTCAAGACTCTGATTGTTCAGCTGATAAGCATCCCATACGCGGGCATGTATACCGGTTGGTCCGCCGTGCAGGGCATTTGGTCCGTTGTTGATGGCCAACTGATACTCTTTGCCATCCAGCGTAAACTTACCTTTGCAGATGCGGTTGCCGAAACGTCCGATGAGGGTACTTAGGAAGGGTTCCGGACTGTTGATAACACCTTGAATGGTGTCGTGTCCTTGAACCACGTTTGCCAGCTTACCGTTTTTGTCCGGTACCATTATGGCAACCAATGCGCCACCGTAGTTGGTGATGGCTACTTCATGACCTTTGGCATTCTTAAGAATGTAGAGGTCGGTTTGTTTTCCTTGTACTGTGGCTTGAAAGTTCTTTCTTTCCAAACCACAAACATTTTGCTCTTTGATATCCATTTTTATATGTCCTTTTTTGTCTATAAGTTATAATCTTCCTGCAAATTAAATTAAAATCTTTTTAATATGCAAGCATAAACACAAAAAAGAATGGTATAATGTGGAAAAAAATTGTTTGTTGCTTTTTTCGAGGATAAACTTTGCGCTTGTTGGGGGTTACTTTTGTTGCATTGTCAGCAAGTCGGCAACGATGAAATTGCTGCCTCCTATGTAGAGTGCATCCTCTTCCCCGAGTCGACTCAATGCTGTCCGATAAGCCTGTTCCACGGTGGGGTAACACTCGCCCTTCAACCCAAATTCCGAAGCTTGCGCCTTGAGTTCCTTCACAGCCAGCGCACGTTTTACGGATGCTTGCGTAAAGTAGTAGGTGGCATTCTGCGGCAGCAAGGAGAGTACCGTGTGTATATCTTTATCGTTGACCATACCGATGACGATGTGGAGACGTTGGTAGTCGATGGACTTCAGTTGATGAGCGATGTATTGGAAACCACCCACATTGTGTGCCGTGTCGGTAACGATGAGCGGATGTTTCTGTAGAATCTGCCAGCGTCCCATAAGTCCCGTCATCTCGCAAACTTTCTTTACGCCTTGATGTATGTGTTCGGTACGAATGTTCCATCCCTGTGCTTGCAGTAAACGTATGGCAGTGAGAATCGTTGCCATATTCTTGGTCTGACAGTCTCCGGAAAGTTCTGCACTGAATGCACCGAAGTGTTCCGTTTGGTACTCTATGCAACTGAACTTATTTTCAAAAGAGACGATTTCGTTCGTTTGGTCGGCAAAGTAGATGTCGGTACCCACCTCCTGTGCCTTGCCTCGGAAGACAGGTTCCGTTTCCGGTTGTGTTTCGCCAATCACCACCGGCACTCCGGCTTTGATGATGCCTGCCTTCTCTCCCGCAATTTTTTCAAGTGTATTGCCCAGAAAGGCGATGTGGTCAAAGCTGATGTTGGTGATGATGCTCACCTCCGGACGTATAATGTTGGTGCAATCCAGTCTGCCACCCAAACCCACTTCGATGACCGCCACGTCCACTTTCTGTTCGGCAAAGTACTTGAAAGCCATAGCCGTAGTAAGCTCAAAGAACGATGGATGCAGAGGCTCGAAGAAAGCACGTTCCTCCTCCACAAAGTCTATTACATACTCCCGGGACACCGGCGTACCGTTCACACGGATACGCTCGCGGAAGTCTACCAAGTGGGGGGATGTGTATAGTCCAACCTTGTAACCTGCTGCTTGCAGTACAGCCGCTATAGTATGCGAGCAGGAACCCTTTCCATTGGTTCCTGCTACGTGTATGGTTTTAAACAAACGGTGTGGATTGCCGAAATGGTTGTCGAGCGTTTCTGTCGTAGATAATCCTTCCTTATAAGCTCCCGCCCCTATGTTCTGAAACAGCGGTGCGCTGTTGAACAGGTATTCCAGTGTATGTTCGTAATCCATCATTGTTCGTTTGTTTTTATGTATTTCAAGAAATCATCCACAGTGTGGGGAATCTCCCTATACTGTGGATGTTATGTTAATGTATATTATTCAAAGAAGCTCTTGAATTTAGAGAATATCGTTGTCTTCACCTTAGAGTTCGGTTGCATGTTTTCGCTATCCATCATTTTCTTAAATGCTTGATGCTCATCCTTAGAAAGAGTCTCCGGGATATAGATGCTTACGTTGATGATGATATCGCCCGTGCCATAACCGTATCCATGGATAGCCGGCAGCCCCTTACCCTTTAAGCGCAGCACCTTGCCCGGTTGCGTACCCGGTTCAATTTTGATCTTCGCTTTACCTGTAAGTGTAGGAATCTCCACTGTATCACCCAATACCGCCTGTGGAACGGAAAGCAACAAACTATAGATAAGATCCTTGTCCTGACGAACAAACTCCTTGGACGGTTCCTCCTCCACAATCACCTGGATGTCACCGTTGATACCGTTGTTTCTACCCGCATTGCCCTTTCCGGAAACCGTAAGAACCATGCCACCGGCAACGCCTGCGGGGATTTTAATCTCCACAACTTCCTCGCCGTCTACCACACCGGTACCCTTACACTTGTTACATTTCTTCTCTATGGTTTTACCCATACCCTGACACTTAGGACATTCCGTCTGTGTAGCCATACGACCCAGCATAGTGTTCACCACACGTGAAACCACACCGCTACCGTTACACTGCGAGCAAGTAACCGTCTTGCCATCTTCGGATCCCGTACCGTTACAGTCCGGACAAGCCACAGCTTTCTTTACCTTAAACTTCTTGGTACAACCCTCGGCTATCTCGTTGAGATTCAGTTTAACACGCAAGCGCATATCCTGTCCACGGTTTACACGAGTTCCAGCAGAACTTCTGCCGAAACCACCGCCGAAGCCATGTCCACCGAAAATATCGCCAAACATAGAGAAGATATCATCCATGTTCATGCCACCGGCAGCACCGCCACCGAAGCCACCGAAACCGCCGGCACCGTTTACACCCTCTTTGCCAAAACGATCATAGCGTGCTCTTTTGTCCTCATCACGCAGTACATCGTAGGCCTCGGCTGCCTCTTTGAATTTTTCCTCAGCCTCCTTGTCGCCCGGGTTTCTATCCGGGTGATATTTAATTGCTACTTTCTTGTAAGCCTTCTTTATTTCGTCTGCTGTGGCGTTTCTGTCGACTCCCAGCACTTCATAATAATCGTTTGCCATATTCGTTGTTAACCTTCCTTAATTATTGTCCCACAACTACCTGTGCGTGACGAATCACCTTTTCGTTGAGTGTATAACCGGTTTGTGTACAATCCATTACCATACCCTTCAGTTCGGGAGTGGGAGCGGGTACAAGTGCCACTGCCTCGTGGAAATCGGTGTCGAACTTCTGTCCCTGAGTCTCCATTTTCTTCAGTCCCTCGCCCTCCAGCGCTTTGGTCAGCTTGGACTGAATGAGTTCAACACCCTCCTTGAGCGCATTGAAATCCTCGGTCGTATTGATGTTCTTAATAGCTCTTTCAAAGTCATCAAGAACCGGAAGAATGGCTTTGATAGTCTTCTCACCACCGTTCAAGATGAGCTCTGCACGCTGCTTCATCATGTTCTTGCGGTAGTTGTCGAACTCGGCTGCTTTGTACAACTTATCCTTCTTTAGTTCCTCAATCTCTGCCAGTGCGTCGGCATACTTCTCCTCCAACGTCTTTTCAGCCTTCGGCTCAGCTGCCTCACTCTGAGCGGTATCCGGAGTAGCTGTTTGATCTATCGTCTCCTCCGTCTTCTTTATCTCTTCAGTATTCTCGTTATTTGCCATTACCTTATTATATTATATATGTAACATTCTTCTGTAGACGTAATCGCCTACAAATCCCATTACAAAAAACTTGCCAACAAGATGTTTAAAGTGCAAAAAATGCTTATTCTCCGTACATTTTCTGCTTCAACTCCTTGATATGCTCGTCGGTGATGTATTCATCGTACTCCATCATCTTGTCGATGGTACCGTTGGGAGTTAGCTCTATGATACGGTTGGCTACGGTCTCAATAAACTCGTGGTCGTGGCTAGAGAACAAGATGTTGCCCTTAAACAACTTCAAGTTGTTGTTGAACGCCTGGATACTCTCCAAATCCAAGTGGTTGGTAGGTGTATCCAAAATCAAGCAGTTAGCATTCTTGAGCTGCATACGAGCAATCATACAACGCATCTTCTCACCTCCGGAAAGTACATTCACCTTCTTCATAATCTCCTCACCGCTAAAGAGCATACGTCCTAAGTAGCCCTTGAAGAACACGTCGTTGCCCTCGCCGTGCTGTGAAAGCCACTCCAGCAGGTTTTTGTCACAATCGAAGAACGCCGTGTTATCCACCGGCAAATAAGCTGTGGTGATGGTTACCCCCCAATTGTATGTACCCGCATCCGCCTGACGATTACCGTTGATAATCTCGAAGAGCGCTGTCATGGCACGTGGGTTGTGACTCAAGAAGATAATCTTGTCCCCCTTCTGCACCTCGAAAGACACCTTGTCGAACAGTACCGTACCGTCGTCCATGGTTGCCTTCAAATCCTTCACCTCAAGAATCTGGTTACCCGGTTCGCGCTCCATTTGGAAGATGATGCCCGGATACTTACGTGTAGATGGCTGAATCTCCTCTACGTTTAACTTCTCCAACATCTTTTTACGGCTGGTTGTTTGCTTACTCTTTGCTACATTGGCAGAGAAACGACGGATGAACTCCTCCAATTCTTTCTTCTTTTCCTCGGCCTTAGCCTTTTGGTTCTGTGCCTGTCTCAACGCCAGCTGACTGGATTCATACCAGAAGCTATAGTTGCCGGCGAACAGTGTTACCTTACCGAAGTCTATGTCCACGGTGTGCGTACATACGGAATCCAGGAAGTGACGGTCGTGGCTCACTACCAGCACCGTGTGCTCAAATTCGGACAGATAACTCTCCAACCAATTTACGGTCTCCAAGTCCAAGTCATTGGTAGGCTCATCCAGCAACAAGTTGTCCGGGTTACCGAAGAGAGCCTTTGCTAGCATGACACGTACTTTCTCCTTACCGCTCAGTTCGCTCATCATCTGGTAGTGTAGTGCCTCCTTTATGCCTAGACCGCTCAGCAGAGCAGCCGCATCACTCTCGGCATTGTATCCACCCATTTCGGCAAATTTCTCCTCCAGTTCAGCCACCTTGATACCGTCCTCGTCGCTGAAATCGGCCTTCGCATAGAGCGCATCACGCTCCTGCATGATGTCCCACAGCGTGGTGTGACCCATCAATACGGTGTTCAGTACGGTACAGTTGTCATACTTAAAGTGGTCCTGGCTCAATACGGACAGACGCTCTCCCGGACCCAGTGTCACATTGCCCTTCGTGGGCTCCAGCTCACCGGAGATGGCCTTCAGGAGGGTAGACTTGCCGGCACCGTTGGCTCCGATAATTCCGTAAATATTACCATTAGTAAACTTCAGATTAACATCCTTATAAAGGACTCTTTTGCCAAATTGAATGGCGAGATTGGATACTGTAATCATTATTCTTTCTTTAATTTGGGTGCAAAGGTACTGATTTTAGGGGAGAAATGCAAATTTTCCGACCATGAACCTACTCTTCGGCATCCGAAGTGGGCGCTTTTGGGGCTACTTTACCCATTAATTTGAAGGAACTTACCTTCAATCGCTTTGTAAATTCTATGCGGAAACGTATCAAGGTGTCGCCTCTGCAGGGAGCTAAACCTTCGTACACATTGTTCTCTACCTCGCGTAGCGATATGGCGGGACGATAGGCACTTCTGTAAAAATTTGAGCAGAGATAATCGCCCGTCTTCTTGCGTACAGCCTCCTGCTTGGCAGAGTAGAGTACGCGCTTTACCTCTTCTATATGTTTGTTATCGGGGTATTTCTCCACAAAGGCTTCGAGCTTGAGTGGGGTAGGATCCTGCATTAACTCTTTGTATCGCAAGCTGTCCAGACGAGTGTGTGCTTCTTCGGACATAAAGCTGTAGGGGTAATGCTCCAGAAAGATGGCATACGCCTCGGCATTGTTGCGCGATTCTGCCAGTTCCCACTCTTCTTTTATATACGTCATTCGCTTAAAGCGTTTCGCAATCTCCTCGTAATGTTTTCCGCCCTTAAAGTTTACCACGTAAGCTTGCAGTTCCTCGTAGGTAGAACGGTCAGTTATTTTGGAGTAGGCGGCCTCTTCCGCTACCTTGTAATCCACGTGTTGGCGTTTCATGATAATGATGGCGACGGCAACGATTACCATAACCGATACGGATAAGGTTATAAGAATATTTTGGGAGAGTCGGCTCAGTCGTTCGGACGATTGAATCCGAACGAGCAGGCTTCTGACTCTTCCTCTATTCTGACGGCGAATATGTTCTTCTTTCTTTGTCATTCTTTTACGGATGCATGGTCGGTTGCTACGGGTTGTGAGGACTGTGACGCTTGTTCGCTTTGCGGTGCATTGCCGTTTTTCTTGCGTCGATGATGATAGTGCTTGCGCTTCTTCTTTGTTACATCTGTTGCAGCAACCTCTCCTTCGGCTCTGGGAGCTTCCGTACCGCTAGCCTTGGGGGCACCATCAACTTTGGAAGCAACGTCAACTTTAGGCGTACCGTTAGCCTTGGAGTTACCGTTGCCCTTAGGTGCCTTAGTTTCTTTAGCCTCTCCCCCCGCTTTTTTAGCCGGTTTCTTTTTGCGTCTCTTTTTGCCCCTAGGTTCCTCCTTATATTCCGGAGCCTCCATCCCTTGAGGCAGTGGAGTACATTCTATCTCCTTCTCCAGAAAACGCTCAATCATTTTGAACTTAGGGAAGTCCTTCTCGTTGACAAACGTGATGGCACGACCGTCTCGATTGGCACGCGCCGTACGCCCTATGCGGTGAACGTAATCCTCCGCATCGTGCGGTACATCGAAGTTGATAACCATTTGTATATCATCTATATCAATACCACGTGCCACAATATCCGTTGCCACCAATATATGTATGTTATTGGCCTTGAATGCATACATCACATTGTCACGTTGCGCCTGGTCCAAGTCCGAGTGCATCTCGTCCACACTCAAGTGCAGACGCTTCAGCGCAATGGTAATCTCCTTCACCTTACTCTTGGACGAGCCAAAGATGATGACACGCTCCAAGTGCTCCTTCTCGAACAACGTTTTTAGAATCTGTATCTTCTGATTCTCGTAGCAGATGTATGCCGTCTGCTGAATCTTCTCTGCCGGTTTGCTCACCGACAGTTTAATCTCCACCGGATCCCTAAGTATGGTCTTCGCCAAGTTCTGTATCTTCGCAGGCATGGTAGCCGAGAACATAATCGTCTGTCTCTCTTTAGGCAACGCCTTTTCTATTTGCATGATATCCTCTGCAAAACCCATATCCAACATTCTGTCCGCCTCGTCCAGAATAAAGAAAGATACGTGCGATAAATCCACATTTCCCAGTCCCAAGTGACTGATGAAACGTCCCGGAGTAGCAATAATGATATCGGCACCACGTGCCAACCCTCTCTTCTCCTGTTCGTAACGAATACCATCGTTACCGCCGTAAATAGCCAAGCTTGTAATAGGCATATAATAGGAAAAACCTTCTATCGCCTGGTCAATCTGCTGAGCCAATTCACGCGTAGGCGACATGATGATACAGTTGATATGATCCTGTGAATAGTCACCGCTACATAGTTGGCTCAGTACAGGCAATAGATAGGCAGCCGTCTTACCTGTACCGGTCTGCGCCACACCTATTATGTCTTTACCTTGGAGTATAACAGGGATAGACTGCTCCTGAATGGGCGTACACATCTCAAAGTGCATTGCATCGAGAGCATCTAAAACATAATCATCTAAATCTAAATCGTAAAAATCCACAATTCAAAATATATTTAGTTTCTATTCTTGTCTTCTTCTATCTTGGTGCTTTCGTGTAGCAATAGAATGCTATGAAAGCAAAGAGTATGTTGGGAATCCACACCGCTATGTAAGGCGGCCATCCGGCATTTGTAGCAAACGTAGAGAAGATGGTCTGGAACATGATGTAAGAGAAACTTAAGAAGAGACCTATACTTAAGTGGATACCCATACCTCCCTTTCGCTTGCGAGCCGATAGCGACACACCTATGATGGTGAGAATAAATGCCGAACAAGGCGATGCAAAACGCTTGTAATACTCTAGTTCATAACTAGCTACATTTCCCGCACCGCGTAGGCGCTGCTTAGCTATGTAGTCCAGCAATTCATCGTTGGTGTACGCTTCCTGCTGGTGCTTCACGTAGACAAAGTCCGACGGCTCCATGGCGATGGTTCTCTCCATTCTCGCCCCCGATGTAATCTTCTCCCTGCGCCCTTTCATCTCACGGAGCGTATAGTTGTAGATAATCCAGCGATACTTATCCTCTGCTAGTGTATCGTACGAAATGGAACTCGCCGTGAGGTGCGACACCAACTTCTTGTTGCTAAAGCTATCCAATGAGAAGTTGTAACCCGTCTTGTTGTAGCTTACGTAAGACTGCATAAACGCAATCACACCCGTATCCACCTGCAACTGAACGTTGTCGGCAAACTCCGTCTTCTTCTTGTTCTTGTACTGCGTCTCAAAGTTCAAGCGCGTTACGTTGCCACGCGGAATAAAGAAGCTACCCAACACAAAAGAGATAATCGCAATAAGTCCTGCCGAAATCATGTACGGCTTGAGCAGACGATTGAAACTCACACCCGATGACAGCATAGCGATAATTTCCGAATTACCCGCCAGCTTGGAGGTGAAGAAGATAACCGAGATAAACACAAACAGCGGACTAAACAGATTCGCATAGTAAGGAATGAAATTGGCATAGTAGTCTAGAACAATTCTCTTCCACGGCGCCTGACTGGTGGTAAATTTATCCAGATTATCGTTGAAGTCGAAGACAATCATAATCGACACAATAATCAGAATGGAAAAGATATACGTTCCCAAGAACTTTTTTATCAAGTAGATATCTAGCTTACTAATCAATTTCATACGCTCCTTCTATAATCTATTCTAGTGTATTACAGACGTGTGTTCATTTGCTGCACCATCTTAGCCTTCCACATCACAAAATCGCCCGCTATGATGTGCTCTCTAGCCTCCTGCGACAGCTGTACGTAGAAAGCCAGATTATGAATGGAGGCAATCTGCATGGCAAGCAACTCCTGCGCCTTGAACAAGTGGTGCAAGTACGCCTTGCTATACGCCGTGTCCACGTAGCTGGCACCCCCATCCTCTATCGGTGTAAAGTCGTCCGCCCACTTCTTGTTGCGCATATTCATCGTACCGTTACGAGTAAAAAGCATCGCATTACGACCGTTGCGCGTAGGCATCACGCAGTCGAACATATCCACACCACGTTCTATACCTTCCAATATATTAATAGGTGTACCCACCCCCATCAAGTAGCGAGGCTTATCCTTGGGGAGAATGGCGTTCACCACCTCAATCATCTCATACATCACATCGGTAGGTTCGCCCACTGCCAGTCCGCCTATGGCATTACCTTCCGCCCCCTTGCTCGCAATGTACTCCGCCGACCGCTCACGCAAGTCACGGAAGGTACATCCCTGCACGATAGGGAACAAAGACTGATGATACCCATACAGCGGCTCCGTTTCTTGGAAGCGGTTGATGCAGCGATCCAGCCAACGGTGTGTCATCTCCATACTCTTCTTGGCATACTGATAGTCCGCTGTACCTGGCGTACACTCGTCCAGTGCCATCATGATGTCGGCACCTATGGAACGCTCTATATCCATCACCCCCTCCGGTGTAAAGATATGTTTGGAACCGTCTATGTGACTACGGAACTCGCATCCCTTCTCCGTCAGCTTACGTATTCCGGTCAACGAAAACACTTGGAAACCACCGCTATCCGTAAGCATAGGTCCATCGAATCCGTTGAATTTATGCAATCCTCCCACCTTCTCCAGAATGCTCGTACCCGGACGCAAGTACAAGTGATAGGTGTTGCCCAGAATAATCTGCGCCTTTATATCCTCCTTCAACTCCCGGAGATGTACACCCTTCACCGAACCGCACGTACCCACGGGCATAAAGATAGGAGTCTTTATCTGTCCGTGGTCTGTGGTTATAACGCCTGCTCGCGCATTGCATTTACTATCTGTATATTGTAAGTCAAATTTCATACAATTACTGTTTGTCTTTCTTTTCCTCTTCGAAGTAGGTGAACTCCACCGGGTGCTCCACCTTCTCGTCCAGCAGCGCAAAGTCTATCACCTCCTTTATATTCTCCACATAGTGGAACGTAAGTCCCTCCACATAGATAGCCTTAATCTCCTCTATGTCTCTACGATTATCTTGGCAGAGAACAATATCGGTGATGCCCGCACGTTTTGCCGCCAAGATTTTCTCCTTGATACCGCCTACCGGGAGCACCTTGCCACGCAGTGTAATCTCGCCCGTCATAGCAAGGTTCTTGCACACCTTGCGCTGAGTGAGAGCCGAAACCATGGATGTCACCATTGTGACACCGGCCGACGGACCATCCTTCGGCGTGGCACCCTCCGGCACATGTACGTGGATATTCCACTGCTCCAGCAAGCGGAAGTCTATGTTCCACAGGTCGGCATGCGCCTTTATGTATTCCAGTGCAATGACCGCAGATTCCTTCATCACGTCGCCCAGATTACCTGTCAACGTCAACTTACCCACACGTGCCTTGCTCAGACTGGTTTCGATAAAGAGAATCTCGCCTCCCACCGATGTCCATGCCAGTCCCGTAACCACACCGGCATACTGATTACCTTGATAGATGTCGCGGTTGTAGAGCGGCTTACCCAGCAGTTCGGAGATATCCTCCGGACGCAACGGTTTCTTTCCCATCTCCGTCTCCTCCATATATTGTTTATACAGAATCTTGCGTAACACCTTATTTATTTGTTTCTCTAACTGGCGTACACCGGATTCGCGAGTGTAGTTCTCTATCAAGTAAGCTATAGCCTGCTTGGAGAAGTGTATCGTCTCCTCCTTGTGCGCTATGCCACATTCCTCCAGTTGCTTAGGAATGAGATGCTGTTTGGCTATCTCCATTTTCTCCTCCGCTAGATAGCCGCTCACCTCTATAACTTCCATACGGTCGAGCAGAGCGTGCGGAATGGTATTCAGCGAGTTGGCAGTAGCTATGAACATCACCTTGGAGAGGTCGAAGTCCAAGTCCACGAAGTTATCGTGGAAGGTCTTGTTCTGCTCCGGGTCGAGCACTTCAAGCAGAGCCGAAGAAGGGTCGCCATTGTTGGAGTTCATGCCTATTTTATCTATCTCGTCCAGCACCATCACCGGCGTAGAACTCTTCACCTTGATAAGACTCTTGATGATTCGTCCCGGCATGGCACCTATGTATGTCTTGCGATGACCGCGAATCTCCGACTCGTCGTGTATACCACCCAGAGAGACGCGTATATACTCACGTCCCGTAGCGGCAGCGATACTCTTGCCGAGCGACGTCTTGCCCACTCCCGGAGGACCATAGAGGCAGAGAATGGGAGCCTTGGAATCTTTACGCTCCTTCATCACCACCAAGTGCTCCAGGATGCGCTCCTTCACCTTCTCCAGTCCGTAGTGATCCTTGTCGAGCGTAGTCTTTGCCTTGCGCAGACTTATCTCTTTCGTCTCCTCCGGTTTCCAGGGAAGAGACAGTACGGTGGTGAGATAGTTGTACAGAACATTATAGTCGGGCGACTGTTGCGGTATGCGGTTTAGTTTCAATATCTCTTTGGACAAGTTCTCGTGGAGTTCCGGGTTGTAGTCCTTCATGCCCAAAGCCTGCAACTTCTCCTGTAATTTCTCTATATCGGAGTTGCCGTCGCCATCCTCGTTCAGTTGCGACTGTATTTTGTGCATCTCCATCTGCAAGAAGTAGTCACGCTGTTGCTTGTCCAGATCCTTCTGTGTTTCATGAATCACCTGTTGGCGTATCTCCGCCTTCTTTACATGGATGTTCAGAATCTTGGACAGATTGTATCCTCGCACCAGCAGACTGTTTTCCTCGAAGAGGTCTATCTTCTCTTCGGAAGAAAGGGGCAACTGTGTACACAGCATATTCAGCAAGATGCGCGGATCGTTGGTAAAGCGATAAGCGTACTCCATCTTCTCGGGGTTCTCGCCCGTAAGCTCGCTAAGTTGTAGAATTTGCTCCTTAATAGACTGTATCAGCACCTCGAACTCCTCGTGCTGCGATGCACGGAGTGCCTCGGGAGTCTTGCGAACCTTTGCTATGAGATAAGGGGCGGTTTGCAGATGCTCCTTTATGGTAAAACGGTTGATGCCCTGTACCAAGATAGACATGGTACCGTCCGGTTTTTCGTCTATGCTCAGGATGGTAGCATACGTACCCACCTTCTGGAGGTCGTCGAACGTGGGGTCGTCTATATCCGGATACAATTGACAAACCACACCAAGTGCCTTCTTTTCCGAATTCTTATATTCTCGTATCAGCTGTTTGGAGGAGCTACGTGCCACCACCACCGGAACGATAGTACCCGGGAAAAGAACCGTGTTTCTCAATGTGAGAATGGGCAACTCCGAGCTAACTTTCATCTTAAATAGCTGGTCGTAGTTACTCTCTGAGTCGGTCATGACTGCAAAAACGTCTTGTGTATTTTTACTCATAAACAAATAGTATGTACTTTATGTCGAAATGCAAAGGTACGAAAAAAAACGATATCCATCTCTCTTTCGCAGGCAATAATAGGGTTTTTAGGGGTGATTTTGTGTTTTATTTTGTACTTTTGCACTCGAAAATGAGATTTTTAAGCAATATGGCAGGAAAGAGTTTTCAGTTTAAAGAGTTTACGGTGCAGCAGGATATGTGTGCCATGAAGGTGGGTACGGATGCTGTTTTGTTGGGCGCATGGGCGCAGTTGAAGGATGCTTGCAGGGTACTAGATGTGGGCACCGGTACGGGGGTGATAGCCCTTATGTGTGCATGCAGGTTGGCGAAAACCTCCTCCGGTTTTTCCATCGATGCTATAGACCTGGATGCTCCGGCAGTGCAGCAGGCTACTGCCAACGTGGTAGCATCTCCATGGGGAGATAAGGTGCGGGTGATGCAGGCAGATATCAACCTCTTCGGCGAAGGAGATGCAGTGTACGACACCATCCTCTCCAACCCTCCGTATTACCGTAACTCTCCGGCATCGCGCAATGCGGCACGTGATATGGCTCGTTGTTGCGACACGTTGACATACAGTCAGTTGGCAAAGGTGTCTGCTCGTCTCTTGAGAAACGGCGGTACACTCCAAGTGGTGTTACCGATTGAAGCTCGTGAGGAGATGATAGCCTCTTGCGCACTGTGTGGCTTGGTGCTCACGGCA
>CAYOKO010000044.1:0-15470 GCA_964404555.1 uncultured Bacteroidaceae bacterium
GTATAGCGTGTCTTTTCACACATAGTTGTTACTACTTTTTTAAGGTTGGAAAAATTGTTTCTGTTACCTTTTTATTTTCTTTCTATTTTTAAAGCGATTTTACTTTCGTTGTCTAACTCTATGAAGGTTTCGGCTCCCTCTATGGCGGGAACGGTTACCAGCTCGTCGGCAAGCACCTGTCCGCAGATGTAGTCGCGGAAGTCTTCTACGGCTGCATTGCTTGTTTCGTTGCTTTCCAGGGTGACGCGGATGCGGTCGGTAATCTCGAATCCGCTCTCCTTGCGGAGGGCTTGGATGCGCTTAACAATCTCACGTGCTACACCTTCGCGACGCAGGGCATCGGTGATGGTGATGTCGAGGGCTACGGTGAGGTTGCCTTCGTTGGCTACCGTCCATCCGGGGATGTCTTCGCTGATAATCTCTACGTCGGCCAACTCTATGAGGGCGTCGCTGCCTTCTACGTTGAGGGTGATGCTGCCCTGCTTCTCGAGGGTGGCTATCTGCTCCTGAGTGAGTTCGCCTACCTGTGCGGCTACGCTCTTCATCATCTTGCCGAACTTCTTACCCATGACGCGGAAGTTGCACTTAACCTTCTTCACCAGCATTCCGCTGCCTTCCACGAAGCGGAGTTCCTTGACGTTCACCTCCTTGAGGATGAGTTCGCACATGGCCTCCAGACGCTCCTGCTGCTGCTTGTCTACCGCCGGGATAGAGATGCACTGCAGTGGCTGACGGACAATGATTTCCTCCTTCTTACGCATGGCGTGAACCATGGAGGTCACCTGCTGTGCCATCTCCATGCGCACCTCCAATTCCTTGTCGACGAGTGCCTCTTGGCATACGGGGAAGGTGGCGAGGTGTACACTCTTAACAGTGTCGCGACCGGTTGTGTTCACCAAATCCATGTAGAGACGGTCGGCATAGAACGGTGCGATGGGAGCCATCAACTTGGCTACAGTCTCCAGACAGGTGTAGAGGGTCTGGTAGGCGGAGAGCTTGTCGGTGCTCATGGCGTTGCCCCAGAAGCGGGCACGGCTCAAACGTACATACCAGTTACTTACATTATCTATTACGAAGCTCTGGATGAGTCGTCCTGCTTTGGTGGGTTCGTAGTCGTTGAAGCACTCTTCTACGCCCTTTATCAAGCTGTTCAGCTCACTCAGTATCCATCGGTCTATCTCCGGACGCTCCGCTGCCGGAACATCGGGTTGTGAGTAGTCGAAGCCGTCTACGTTGGCATACATAGTGAAGAAGCTGTAGGTCTGGAAGAGTTTGCCGAAGAAGAGACGGGATACCTCCTGTACGCCTGCTTCATCGAACTTGAGGTTGTCCCACGGAGAGGAGTTGGTTATCATGTACCATCTCACGGCATCGGAGCCGTATTTCTCTATGGCGCCGAAGGGGTCTACGGCATTGCCCAGACGTTTGCTCATCTTGTTTCCGTTCTTGTCGAGCACCAATCCGTTGGATATAACGGCCTTGTAGGCAACGCTATCGAACACCATGGTGGCTATGGCATGGAGGGTAAAGAACCATCCGCGGGTCTGGTCTACGCCCTCGGCTATGAAGTCGGCGGGGAAGACAACGCCCTTGTCCAGAATCTCCTTGTTCTCGAAGGGGTAATGTACCTGTGCATAGGGCATGGAACCGGAATCGAACCATACGTCGATGAGGTCCAGTTCGCGCTTCATGGGTTTACCGCTGGGGGAAACCAGTATGATATCGTCCACGTAGGGACGGTGTAGGTCTATTTTGTGGTAGTTCTCGGTGCTGTAGTCGCCCACTACGAAGCCTTTGTCCTTGTAGGGATTGGAGGTCATGAAACCTGCCTTGACAGACTTCTCAATCTCGTCGAACAGCTCGGCGATGCTACCTATGCAGATCTCTTCGCGGGTCTCGGCATTGCGCCAGATGGGCAGCGGAGTTCCCCAGTAACGGCTACGGCTTAAGTTCCAGTCGTTCAAGTTCTCCAACCACTTTCCGAAGCGTCCCGTACCGGTGCTTTCGGGCTTCCACTTGATGGTCTTGTTCAGCTCTACCATGCGCTCTTTACAAGCGGTGGAGCGGATGAACCAACTGTCGAGCGGGTAGTAGAGGACGGGTTTGTCGGTACGCCAGCAGTGTGGATAGTTGTGTACGTGCTTCTCTATCTTGAAGGCTTGTCCCTGTTGCTTCATCTCCATGCAGAGAACGATGTTCAGGTCTTCGTCCTTCTGAGCGGCTTTTTCGTCGTACTTACCGCCTACATTATATTTAGGGGCGTAGGCGTTCTTCACGTAGTCGCCTTCGTGCTTACTGTAGGCGTCTACATCGACACAAGCGGATACAAAGGCATCGGCACACTCGCTCAGGAGGTAGTACTTACCGGTCATGTCCACCATGGGGCGGGTTTCGCCGGACTTGGTAATCATGAAGAGGGCGGGTATGTTGGCTGCCTTTGCCACCTTGGCATCGTCGGCACCGAAGGTGGGGGCTATGTGTACAATACCGGTACCGTCTTCGGTGGTGACGTAATCACCGGGAATCACACGGAAGGCTTCGCTCTCCATCTCCACGAAGGTGTCGTTGCCCAGAGTGAAGATCTTGTCGGCGTGTGCCTTGGCGTACTCCTTCACGAAGTCGGCTGCCAGGTCGTCCAGTTTCTCTACGGGTTTTACCCACGGCATCAACTGCTTATAGCGGGTGCCCACCAGCTCTTCGCCGGTGTAGGAGCCTACGATCTCGTAGGGTATCACCTTGTCGCCTGCCTTGTAGTCTGCCAAGGGCTTGTTCTCGCCTTCGGGATTGAGGTAGGCGCCGAGACGTGCCTTTGCCATAACGATGGTGACGGGCTGTCCGGTGTATCCGTTGTAGGTCTTAACGGCTACGTATTCTATCTTGGGACCTACGCAGAGGGCGGTGTTTGAGGGGAGAGTCCACGGGGTGGTGGTCCATGCCACGAATACCGGTGTTCCCCACTCCTGCCACTCGGCACGGGGGGCTACTATCTCGAACTGTGCCGTCACCGTGGTGTCCTTTACATCGCGGTAGCAACCGGGCTGGTTCAACTCGTGGGAGCTAAGACCGGTTCCGGCAGCGGGTGAATAGGGCTGGATGGTGTATCCCTTATAGAGCAATCCCTTGTTGTAGAGTTGCTTGAGCAACCACCAGAGGGTTTCTATATAGCTGTTTTCGTAGGTGATGTAGGGGTGTTCCAGGTCGACCCAATATCCCATTTTGTGTGTCAAATCGGTCCACTCTTTGGTATATTTCATCACCTCCTCACGGCAGTTTCTATTGTAATCGTCCACACTAATCTTGTGTCCGATGTCCTCTTTGGTAATACCCAACTTCTTCTCTACTCCCAGTTCCACGGGCAGTCCATGGGTATCCCATCCGGCTTTACGCTTTACTTGGTATCCCTTCATCGTCTTGAAACGGCAGAACGTATCCTTAATGGTACGTGCCATGACGTGATGAATTCCGGGCATACCGTTTGCGGAAGGGGGTCCTTCGAAGAATACGAATGAACCTTTGCCTTCGCGTTCTGCCATACTTGCATGAAAGACATCGTCAGCATCCCATTGCTGAAGCACCTCTTTGTTCACTTGAGAGAGGTCCAACTTTGAGCGTTTTGCGAATTGATTAGCCATCTTATATCTATTTATCTTACGTTTATCCGCTATACTTAAATTTTAAACGGCACAAAATTACAAAAAATCTTCTATAAAAACAACTCTCTAGAGAATATATTAACCCCACAAAGGCGTTAATAGCGACTTTGTGGGGTTAATATCTACTTAGAATTCATGATTGTGTCTATTTCTTCGAACTCTTTACCCATATTTAGGTTGAGGTATATGTCGTAGAGTACGGGGACCCATTTCTTTTCGTCGGGGCGGAGGGCTCGGTACTGTTCCATGTACTTGCGGGCTTGTTCGTAGTACTCTTTCATCTGTGTGCGTCCTTCCTTGAGTTGCTTGGGGGTGTGCTTGCCGGTGAGGAGGGATTTGCGCTTCTCGTCGGCTTGGTTCCACCAGCAGGAGCCTAGGGTGAAGTGGGCGTCGGCGTAGAGGCTGTCCTTGGTTAGGGCGTCGGTGCAGAGTGTCTTGCAGCCTTCGTAGTCTTGCATATAGTAGAGGATGAGTCCTTTGGCGTAGAGATGGAAGGCGGTGCTGTCTATCTCGAGCATGGAGGAGGCGAAGTCGAGGGCTTCGGGGTAGCACTCGGTGGCGCTGTAGTAGTCCATGAGGTGGGCAAAGAAGTAGGCGGAGGCGGGGTAGCGAAAGACGCCGTCTTTGAGGGTTTCTACCCAGCGGGTGGTGTCGCCGCTCTCCTGGTAGCTTTCGGCTATGTATTCTTGCACGGTGGCGGCATTGGTGGTGTCGGTGAGGGCTTGCTCGGTGACGGCCATGAGCTTGGGGGTACTGTGCAGGCGGTGGGCGCAGGTGGCGGCATAGTAGGATATGCGGGGATACTTGCTTGTGTCTATGGTCTTTGACTCACTCTCGAAGAGGGGGTGCGTGGAGCAGTCCATGTAGAGGGTGAGGAAGTGGTAGGCGTTGTTGTAGTCGCTGTTGCGGAAGTAGTATTTGCCGGCTACGAGGAGGTTCTCGCGGTAGAGCATGAGTTCCTTGCAGGATTTCTTGCGGTACTTGGGGTGTACTTTGCCTTTTTCGTCGGGACGGGCATCGAGGGTGTCGAGGCGTTCCAGATAGTCGTACATCTTGCGTATGCTGCCAAAGAGGCGTAGGGTGTCGTATTGCTGTTTTAGGAAAGCTTTTTCATTTTCGGCTTCGTTGATTTTCTTTTGTACTTCGAAGGCGGTGAGGTAGTATTCGGCATCGGTGTTGTAGGGTTCCTTTGCCAGATATTCGTTGACGGTTTTCTCGGCTTCGTCGAGCTTTGTGCCGGCTTTTATGGCACTTCGCACGGTCTTGAGTTCCTTCTGTGCGGCGACGCTGAGGGGGAGCATCAGCAGTGCGGCGGCGAATACAAGTATCTTACTGTTCATTGGATCCTTTCAAAGAAGGAAGGGGGTGCTTTCGTTTTTCCGTCAACACCCCCTCCTTGGTTATATTATACCTTATTTATATATTACTTGAAGTTTTACTTGATGTTCAAGTTCTTCTTAATATTGGCAATCTTGTTCTCCCAGAGTTCGGGTTTGTCGGGGCGGAGTTCCTTGAGCTTCTCGTAGAACGGGAGTGCCTTGGCTGCCAACTCCTTGTACTGGGCCTCGCCCTTCTTGTACTCGGCAGACTTCATGTTGGTAGGCAACTTCATACCTATCTCGTTGG
Source organism: uncultured Bacteroidaceae bacterium (assembly GCA_964404555.1). Classification (GTDB taxonomy): domain Bacteria; phylum Bacteroidota; class Bacteroidia; order Bacteroidales; family Bacteroidaceae; genus CAZUTW01. The sequence continues at coordinate 5,280 of CAYOKO010000044.1, forward strand.
CTGCGTTGTAGTAGGCATTGGCGGCGTTCATACAAGCCTCGGCATACTCGGGATCCTCGTTGAGGGCTTTCTCAAACTGCTCACCTGCCTGGGTGAACTTCTCCATGTTGAAGTAAGCACAACCCTCCAGGAAGTAGGCCACCTTACCCGGAACCTTCTCGGCATACTCCTGGGTAAACTTCAGAGCCTCATCGTTCTGTCCCTTCTGTGAGTAGTAGGATACAACATCCTGTGCAAAGCTATCGTGATCGGGGAACACATAGGCTGCTTCCTTGGATGCCTGCAACCATCCCAGGGTATCGCCGGACTCCTTCAGGGAGAAGGTCTTGAGCTGATATACGGTGAACTTATCCTTCTCGTAACCGGAAGCCAAGTCCCAGTAGTTCATTACCTTCTTGAACTCCTTTGCGTTGTAGGCAGAGAGGCAAGCGTAGTAGGCTATCTCCTCGTCACTCAGTCCGCCGCTCAGCAGTTCTACGCCCTCTACCAGGGAGAGCTTCGGGAACTCCAAGTAACGAGCAAAAGCGTCGTATGCCTTGTTCCAGTCGCCTGCTGTAGAGAAGAGGGAACCGGCGTTGGCAAAGTAGGAACGGCATCTTATGGCGTTGGCACTGTTGAGTGCCTTGTATTTAGGAGCCACATTGCCCTTCTTGTCGGGCTGTATGTCGTACTGATTACACTTCTCCCAGGCATCTACGGTGGCGTAGAGTTGCTGAGCAAATACGTTGCTGTCGTAATCCTCTTTGGCAATAATCTTGTTCAATACATTATTAAAGAGATAGTAGTGAATCTTGGCCTGGGCATCCCAAGCGGCTGCCTTGTCCTTGGTCAACTCGTTGTCGAGGGCAGGTGCCAGAACGGTATTGGCCTCGGCCAACTTCTCTTCATCAAACTGATTGGACTTCTTCGGGTCGGTAGGCATACTCTTGGTAATCAAGTCCGTTGCCTGTTTTACCAACTTATCCTGAGCGAAGCCACACGTAGCCACCAACAGGAGTGCTACGGATAACAATGTCTTTTTCATTTGCTACAGATTTGTTTATAGGGTTAATTATTTAGTTGTTGTTCTCGTCACTGTTCGTACCGTCGTTCTCGGGAGCATCGGTCTCGGGAGCATCGGTTGCACCGGGAGCATCCTCGTTAGAGTAGCTTACCAACTGTCCGTCGGCATACTCCTCCACTACGGGATCTACGATTTCATCCTCTTCATCACTTGCCAGCACCTTGCATACGCTGCTTATCTGGTCGTTGCGCTTGGTAAGGTTGATGAGACGTACTCCCTGAGTAGCACGACCTATGATGCGTACATCCTTGAGATGCAGACGGAGGGTGATACCACTCTTATTGATAATCATGATGTCATCGTCGTCCGTTACGCACTTGATAGCCACCAGCTTACCGGTCTTGTCGGTTACGTTGAGTGTCTTCACACCCTTGGCACCACGACGTGTTACACGGTAGTCCTCAATGTCGGAACGCTTACCGAAGCCCTGTTCGCTCACCACCATGATGGTCTCCTTCTCGGTATCGTTGATGTTGATCATACCTATCACCTCATCGTCGCCATCGTCCAGCGTCATACCCTTCACACCGGTTGCCGTACGACCCATAGGACGCACATCGGCCTCGTTGAAGCGAATGGCACGACCGTTGCGGTTGGCTATGATAATCTCCTCATCACCACCCGTCAGGCAGACATCTACCACGCGGTCGCCCTCCTGTATATTGATGGCATTCACACCGTTGGTACGCGGACGTGAATACTCCGTCAAGCAAGTCTTCTTGATGATACCGTTCTTGGTACAGAACAATATGAAGTGCTCCTTGCAGAACTCGGCATCGTTCAACTTACGGATGCACAAGCAAGCATTGATGCTATCGTCGGAATCGATGTTCAACATATTCTGGATAGCACGACCCTTACTCTGCTTGTTGCCCTCCGGCAAGTCGTACACCTTAATCCAGAAGCAACGACCCTTCTGCGTGAAGAACAACATGGTGTTGTGCATGGTTGCCGGGTAGATGTACTCCACAAAGTCGGTATCGCGTGTAGAGCTACCCTTGCTGCCCACACCGCCACGACTCTGAGCACGGAACTCTGCCAGCGGAGTGCGCTTAATGTATCCCAGGTGACTGATGGTGATTACTACATCGTCATCGGCATAGAAGTCCTCGGGGTTGAACTCCTCACCCGCCAAGACAATCTCGCTGCGACGCTCATCGCCCCACTTCTCCTTTACCTCCAGAAGTTCGTCGGTCACCACCTTCATACAAAGAGCCTCATCCGACAAGATCTGCTGATAGTAGGCAATCTTGCGCTCCAACTCCTCGTACTCCTCGTGCAACTGGTCCTGCATCAAGCCCGTGAGCTGACGTAAACGCATCTCCACGATAGCCTTCGCCTGGATATCGTCCAGATTGAAACGAGCCATCAAGTTGTCGATAGCCTCCTGCGGACTCTTTGCCGCACGAATGATATGTACCACTTCGTCTATATTGTCGCTCGCAATGATGAGACCCTCCAAGATGTGGGCACGCTCCTGCGCCTTGCGCAAGTCGTAACGGGTACGACGGAGCACCACCTCATGACGATGCTTCACGAACGCCGCAATCATCTCCTTAAGGTTCAAGAGCTTCGGACGGCGATCGATGATAGCGATGCTGTTCACACTGAAGCTCGTCTGCAACGCCGTCATCTTGTACAACTTGTTCAGCACCACATTGGCATTGGCATCGCGCTTCACATCTATCACAATGCGCATACCCTCGCGGTCACTCTCATCGTTGCAGTAGCTGATGCCGTCAATCTTCTTCTCGTTGACCAGATCGGCTATATATTTAATAAGGTCTGCCTTGTTGACACCGTACGGAATCTCGGTCACCACAATCTTATCGTGTGTCTCACCGGACTCAATCTCCGCACGAGCACGCATAATGATGCGTCCGCGACCCGTCTCATAGGCATCGCGTACCCCCTGCATACCGTAGATGTATCCACCGGTAGGGAAATCGGGCGCCTTCACATACTGCATCAACCCATCGATATCAATCTCCGGGTTCTGTATGTAAGCCACGCAACCGTCAATCACCTCCGAAAGGTTGTGTGTAGGGATGTTGGTAGCCATACCCACAGCGATACCGTTGGCACCGTTCACCAGCAAGTTGGGGATACGAGTAGGCATCACGGACGGCTCCTTGAGCGAACCGTCGAAGTTGTCCTCCATATCCACCGTCTCCTTCTCGATGTCCTGCATCATCGCCTCACCAATCTCCTGCAAGCGGCACTCCGTATAACGCATCGCCGCTGCCGAGTCACCGTCCACGGAACCGAAGTTACCCTGACCGTCCACCAGCGGATAACGCAAGTTCCAGTCCTGTGCCATACGCACCAAGGCACCATACACGGATGAGTCACCATGCGGGTGATACTTACCCAGTACCTCACCCACGATACGGGCGCACTTCTTGTAGGGCTTGTCGTGCGTGTTACCCATGGACTCCATACCGAAAAGAATACGTCTGTGTACCGGTTTAAAACCATCTCTCACATCCGGAAGAGCACGTGCTACAATCACCGACATAGAATAATCTATGTAGGATTTACGCATCTCCTCCTCTATGTTTACCTTAATAATTCTGTCTTGATCTAACATCTATTTTTTACTTCATTTTTTCTATTCGAGAGGGGCACTGCCCCAAAAATCGTGTAAAGGTACGAAAAAACGGGGATATGAAGAAATTTATTGCTAAAAAAGCGTCATTTTGCAAAGTAAATGGAGTTTTCGGGGGTAAAAGAGCGGTTTTAAAGACCAAAAATGCGTTCTTGGCACAGGGTTTGTACAAAATAATTGGAGATATGCGGACATTCACAAGAAAAAAGCGTATCTTTGCAACGGAATTAGTTAAGGTTAAACAACAGTACAGATATGGAAAAAGACTTTTCAGAATTCGATTCATCGGGCAAGAAACCACGGCGTAGACGTAAAAACACACCGGAGGACAACGGTGATGCCAAGAAGCATCCTGCCGACGGAGAAGATGCGTCCCAACCTTCGGACAAGAAGGGGAAGGAACCGTCCTCTCGGCAACGGGACTCCATAGGTTTTCGGTTAGATCTGAGGAGTCAACTTCCTGCAGATGCACATACCTTTGACGACCTGCCCAAGGATCTGCAAGACGAGATTGCCCGGGTGGCACAAAAACGGGCGGGCGATATTACGAACGCTCTGAATACACTCTTCGATACGCTGGCGAATGCGGCTAAGGAGGCGATAGATCACAACAACTCGGAGAAGGCAACGGATCACGATTCACAGAAGCCGAATGACAAGATGTTTTTTGCGAACAATCGCCAAGAGGAGGAGGACGACGAGGATGACTTCTTCGACGACGACGATGAGGAGAGCTTCGCCGATTCCTTGAAGCGTACGGAGGTGAAGAAGAAGCAGACAAGCAACAACGAACGTAGCACGCCGGCACTGGATATGTTTGGTCGCAACCTTACGAAGGAGGCGGCGGACGGCAAGATAGATCCGGTGATAGGTAGAGAGCGTGAGATAGAGCGGGTGGCGGAGATTCTTTCCCGTCGCCGCAAGAACAACCCCATCCTCATAGGCGAACCGGGCGTGGGTAAGTCTTCCATCGTGGAGGGACTGGCCATGCGCATCGTTGAGGGTACGGCTCCCTCTTGTCTGCTGGATAAGGAGATATATGCACTCGACCTCACGGGATTGGTGGCAGGAACGAAGTTTCGCGGTCAGTTCGAGGAGCGCATCAAGGCGCTGCTGGACGAGCTGGAGTCTTCGCCCAACATCATCTTGTTTATCGACGAGATACACACATTGATTGGAGCAGGTTCCTCCCAGGGCGGTATGGATGCCTCCAACATCATGAAGCCGGCACTGGCACACGGACGCCTCCGCTGCATCGGTGCTACTACGATAAGCGAATATAAGAAGTCGATAGAGCGAGACGGAGCACTGGATCGACGTTTCCAGAAGGTTCTGGTAGAAGCACCTACCTACGAGGAGACACTGGAGATTCTGCGCCGCGTAAAACCCATCTACGAGCAGTTCCACTGCGTCTCTTATACGGACGAGGCGATAGAGGCTTGTGTGCGTCTGTCACAACGCTACATTACGGATCGCAACTTCCCCGACAAGGCACTCGACCTACTGGACGAGGCGGGTAGCACCACGCACATCAAGCAGGTGGACACGCCGGAGTATGTCTTGAAGGAGCGTCGTAAGTTGGAACGCATCAGCACCAAGAAGAAGAAGGCGATTGTGGAGCAGAACTTCGAACTGGCTTCGGAGTATCGCGACCAGGAGTTCGACCAGCAGGAGGTGTGCAAGAGAGTGGAGAAGCGTTGGGAGAAGGAGCGCAAGAATACGCGTACCCCCATTACCGAGGAGAATGTACAGTGCATCGTTTCGCGCATCACGGGCATCCCGTTGGATCATATGGCAAAGGAGGAATGGAAGCGCCTGCGTGACATCCGCGAGGAGCTTACTCACACCATTGTGGCGCAGGAGGATGCGGTAGACAAGGTGATGCGGGCAATCATGCGTAACAAGGTGGGTGTAAAGGATCCCAATCGTCCCATCGGTACCTTTATGTTCCTGGGACCTACGGGTGTGGGCAAGACCTACCTCACCAAGCGTCTGGCTGAGCTGATGTTCGGTTCTAAGGATGCGCTTATTCGTCTGGATATGAGCGAGTATAGCCATTCACACGAGAGCAGTCGTATGGTGGGAGCGCCTCCGGGATATGTGGGTTATGACGAGGGGGGGCAGCTTACGGATAAGATTCGTCGTCACCCCTACTCCATCATCTTGTTCGACGAGATTGAGAAGGCGCATCCGGACATCTATAATATGCTCTTGCAGCTCATGGACGAGGGTCGCCTGACCGATGGTTACGGTACTACGGTGGATTGTCGCAACACCATCATCATCATGACGAGCAACTGTGGTTCGCGTCAGCTCAAGCAGATGGGTCAGACGGTGGGCTTCGTATCGCCGGACGAGAAGGCTATCAAGGCAAACTCCATCAGCGTAATCCGTAAGGCACTGGACAATCGTTTCACGCCGGAGTTCCTCAACCGTATCGACGAGATTATCACCTTCAACCAGTTGGGCGAGGAGGATATCCTCAAGATTGTCGACTTGGAGCTGAAGGATCTGGAGAAGCGTATGGCGGAGATGAATCATCCTCTCCACCTCACGGAGGCAGCCAAGAAGTTCCTCGCCAAGAAGGGATACGACATTCAGTTTGGCGCACGTCCGCTAAAGCGCGCCATACAGACCGATGTAGAGGATGCCATCTGCCAACTCATCATGGATGAAAACCTCATAGAGGGACAGGCTATCGTGGGAGATTGCCAAGAAAACGATACCAAAATCACCTTCAAAGGGGAATAAAAAAGAGATATTTTCAAAAATAGTGTCAATGGGGAAACCTATTGGCACTATTTTTGTATTCCTATAATCGGAGTCCTCTTTACGGAGGGGAATTTCATCTATAATATAAGGTATAATAAAAGAAACAACATACAATTATGGCAAAAGGAAACATTGGGGTTACAACCGAGAACATCTTCCCCGTCATCAAAAAGTTCTTGTATAGCGATCACGAAATCTTCTTGCGCGAGATCGTATCCAACGCCGTAGATGCCACCCAGAAGCTCAAGACTCTGGCGGGCAAGGGCGAAGTAAAGGGCGAACTGGGCGACCTCACCGTACAGGTACGTCTGGACGAGAAAGCCGGTACCCTGACCATCAGCGACCGTGGTATAGGTATGACCGCCGAGGAGATAGACAAATATATCAACCAGATAGCTTTCTCCGGTGCCAACGACTTCTTGGATAAGTACAAGGAGGATGCCAACGCCATCATCGGTCACTTCGGACTGGGTTTCTACTCCTCTTTCATGGTAAGTAAGAAGGTGGAGATTATCACCAAGAGCTACAAAGAGGGTGCTTTGGCACAGAAGTGGAGCTGCGACGGTTCTCCATCCTTCGAGCTGGAGGAGACGCAGAAGGAGGATCGCGGTACCGATATCGTGCTCTACATCGACGACGATTGCAAGGAGTTCCTGGAGAAGAGTAAGATAGAGGAGCTGCTCAACAAGTACTGCCGCTTCTTGGCTGTACCGGTGGCCTTCGGCAAGAAGACCGAATGGAAGGATGGTAAGAACGTGGAGACGGACGAGGATAACATCATCAACGATACCGCTCCCATCTGGACCAAGAAGCCGAGCGAGCTGAAGGATGAGGACTACAAGGAGTTCTATCGCAAACTCTACCCCATGAGCGACGAGCCGCTCTTCTGGATTCACTTGAACGTGGACTATCCGTTCAACCTCACGGGTGTTCTCTACTTCCCCAAGATTAAGAATAATATAGACCTGCAGCGCAATAAGATTCAGTTGTATTGCAACCAGGTGTACGTTACCGATTCCGTTGAGGGCATCGTACCGGACTTCCTCACGCTGTTACACGGTGTCATAGATTCACCGGATATTCCGTTGAACGTGAGCCGTAGCTACTTGCAGAGTGATAGCAACGTGAAGAAGATTTCTACTTACATCACCAAGAAGGTGAGCGACCGCTTGCAGAGTATCTTCAAGAACGACCGTAAGGACTTCGAGGAGAAGTGGGACGACATAAAGATCTTCATCAACTACGGTATGCTGACGCAGGAGGATTTCTATGAGAAGGCTAAGAACTTTGCTCTCTTCAAGGATACCGAGGGTAAGCACTTCACCTTCGACGAGTATAAGGAGCTTATCAAGGAGAACCAGACCGACAAGGATGGTACCTTGGTTTACCTCTATGCCAACAACAAGGATGCTCAGTATAGCTACATAGAGGCTGCTACGAACAAGGGGTACAGTGTACTTCTGTTGGACGGTCAGTTGGACATTCCGGTAGTGAATATGCTGGAGCAGAAGTTGGAGAAGAGCAGCTTCACCCGTGTGGATGGCGATGTCATAGAGCAGCTTATCCGCAAGGAGGAGGACAAGAAGGAGGAGTTGGAAGGTAACAAGGCTGGCAATCTGTCCACCATCTTCCAGAGTCAGATGCCTGCCATCGAGAAGGCCAACTTCAGTGTCCAGACCAAGGCGATGGGTGAGCAGGCGGCTCCGGTGATGATTACGCAGAGTGAGTATATGCGTCGTATGAAGGAGATGAGTCACATCAACGCCGGTATGTCTTTCTATGGTGAGATGCCGGATATGTACAACATTGTCCTCAATACGGATCATGCTCTCATCAAGAACATCTTGTCCGACAGCGAGAGCAAGACGGCGGAGTCTCTCTCACCGATTGAGGCGGAGATTAACGGACTCACCGCTCGTAAGGCTGCCTTGAACCAGCAGCAGAGCGGAAAGAAGGCCGAGGAGATTACGGAGGAGGAGAAGAAGCAACTCTCCGACTGTGAGGCTTCTTTGCGCCAGGAGGAGGAGAAGAAGAAGACCATCCTGGGCGACTTTGCAAAGGGTAACAACGTGGTTCGTCAGCTCATTGACCTGGCGCTCCTGCAGAACGGTTTGCTCAAGGGCGAGGCGCTGAACAACTTCGTAAAACGTAGCATTCAGATGATTTAGAAATAGTTGGAAAAGAAAATCCCCGTGAAGTTTCGAAGACCTCACGGGGATTTTTTATATTACGACTAGTGTTTTAATGTTCCTATCGGCACAACCAAGACTCCGTCGTCTCTTTTATAGGCATATTCTCCAACACCTGTAAGAACCATCATAAAAGAGGGTTTATTCATCCTCTCCGTGTCAATCGATTGGGATAGTTTTTTCAAAGATGCAGCACCTTCGTTTATTAAATCGTCTCCTCCCAGCTTAACCTCAATCAAACCATATTTGCCATTTCTTAGATGAACCACGGCGTCGCATTCCAGACCATTCTTATCGCGGTAGTGATATACCGTTCCATCCAGTGCGTCTGCGTAAACGCGCAAATCACGAACACAGAGTGTTTCAAAGAATAATCCAAAAGTGTTCAGGTCATTGATAAGATCATTTGGTCCCATACCCAGTGCCGTTGTTGCTATTGAAGGATCCGCGAAGTATCGGGTATCAGAGGTTCTAATGGCTGTCTTGGAACGTAGGTTCGGATTCCAGGCATGAGAGTCTTCAATGACAAAAATCTTCTTCAATGCCTTTAGGTATGAATAGATGGTATTCTCACTAATAGTATCATCTTCGTTCACTTTTATATCAGCAAGAATGGTTCCGGCACTTGCCTGAGCACCTTGTAATCTTGCATAAGAACGCATAATTCGTTTTGCCAATTCCGAATCACGTTGAATGTTGTCCACTCTTGAAATATCGGAACGAGTAACCGCCTCGAAATATTCTTTGACTTGCAGAAGTGCCGCTTGTTCGTTCTTCTTGGTTACCCCCCTTGGCCAACCTCCACGACAGGTGAGATATGCAAGACGGTCAAGGGTAATGCTGCTTACACCGTCAACCTCATTAGAGTTGTCAAAGAGTCTACCAAGACTAACATCACCACTTGAGTCTCCGGACTCCCATAAGCTCATCGTTCTGAGACGAAGCCAACCTATTCTGCCTGCTCCGGAGTGAAAGATATCACTATCATCCGGTGGTACGGCACTACCTGTTAGAATGAACTGACCTTCTTCATCTCTTTTGTCAACCTCCCCACGAACAGCATCAAAAAACTGTGGTGCCAGTTGCCACTCATCTATAAGACGAGGCACATCTCCTGCAAGTAGACGCTTAATGTTGGTTCGAGCCATTGCCATATTTTGAGTCTTCGTATCCGGATCTGCCATATACAATGCACTTGCTGCCTGTTGTGCAGCCATTGTGGTCTTACCACAATATTTAGCACCTTCAATAAGGACGGCTCCCATTGCTTCTAACATGAGTGCAAGCATTTTGTCTGCAACTCTGGGTCTATAATCTTTCATCTATATATTATTCTTCTGTTAGATGCAAAATTAGTGATTTTAAATAAAATAGCCAAATAATATTGTTCGAAATATGACATTTGGCGCATTTTCGATGTGGAAGTTGGCTTATTTTCGTTGTGGCACTTGACATATTTCTATTGTGGCACTTGGCGAGAGAAAATCCCCGTGAAGTTTCGAAAACCTCACGGGGATTTTTTATGTATTTCCGGTTAACCGGACTAATCATCTTCCGGA
>CAYOKO010000045.1:0-15443 GCA_964404555.1 uncultured Bacteroidaceae bacterium
AACTTGGAAATAAAAAGGAGCCACTCATTGCAAGTGGCTCCTTTTTATTTTGAAACAAGCAGATTTGTTATTTAACCAATACCTTTACGCCGTTTACTACGTTGATACCCTTACGCAGAGTGTTCAACTTGTGACCGTTCAGATCATAGATTTCAGCCTTGCCGGAGGTGAGTGCATTGATGGCATCGATACCGGTGCTTACGTCACCAACGGTCAATGTGTAGGATTCCTGCTCAGCAGTTTCCGGGAGAGTTACGTATGCGTTGTTAGCGGAAACCTTGGCTTCGCCTTTTCCCACAAGTAATAACTCACCGTCTGTTGGTATGTATGAACCCTCAGGAGCGGTAATCTCGGAGAATACGCCGGTAAGTATGCCCTTGTTATAGCTCTTAGCAGTGGCTACAGCGTATCCTTGGAACGTGTACTCACCTTCACCTATGATATAGGGAACACGTGCATCGAGCGTAGCAGTTTCATGGAGGATAACCTCATCCTTATCGCTGTCATATTCAATCTCATAGGCTTTGAGGTCTGCCGGAACAGTAGCTGCGAACGGCAGAATGATGCTACCGTACTGACCGGATTCTACAGATGCCGTGATGGTTGTCTCCTCTGCCGGAACAAGAGAGAGAGCATAATGGTTCTCGGAGCAATAGAAACCGTTATCGTTTGCAGAACCAATGTGTACACCGGTCTTCGTGTTGAAGAGTTCGAATACATCCTTTATGGTCAGGGACGGAATAACGGAGATAATCAATGCGTCCTCCTCGTTGGTGGTGCAACGCAACTGAGCATCTGCCCAACCAACCGTGTTGCCTACAGCCAGACCGTCGCAGATGTATTGCTTGGTACCCTCGGCATCCTCTACATAAAGTTTGTAGGTGTTGGGATATGTATCAATAGGAGAAGCTACAAAGTGAATAGCCTGAATATAGTTGCTTGTACCCGGTTCGTCGGTGTAGGCTATACCGTAGCCACCCTGCAGTCCGTCCTCACGTGCGGTAAAGGTAGCAGCCTTGTTGCTCCAATCCAAACCTTCGTCTGTCATGACAATGCTGTAAACATCCTCCTCGTTAGGAGCTGCAGCCTCGGAATATTGATAAGCATAGAGGATGGTAGCCATCTTGCTACGCTGCGAGTCGACATCATCCAGTGTTGCGTCGGAGTTGTCAACAACAGCCTGAGCCTCGGCAACATTCTCCAGCATACTCTCTACGTCCTTTTGAGAACGCTTAAAGGCGGTTCCGTCGGCATTCGGGTCGTTCTTCAGCGTTGTAGTCACCTCATTTATCTCGCTCTGCAGTCTAGCTTTGTAAACATCCAGCAATGTAACACTACCGTAAAGAACCGGATTTGCAATACTTACCCACTGGTGGTTGGTAGAGGCAGAAGATGCAAAGCTGATGGTTGCCTTTGGATTAGCATCGGTGGTCTCGAACTCTATGTAAGCATACTTCCAACCATATCCGACACCATCTTTTGCGTAGGTAGCATCGTAGTCGAAAGTAGCGGTACCATCGGTAGCAATACCACGTCCGGCAGCATCGTTGTGTGCCAGTTCTACCGTTTGTGTCTCTTCGCCCACGGTAACGCTCATGGTAGAGGTAACGCCGGAGGAAGCACGTGCGGTGACAAACATAGCATACTTACCGGCAGGCAATTCTACCGTCTCGGATGCCTTGTGACTCCAAGAGTTTTGTCCCCATTCATCACCGCTTTGCTCGTAATAAGGAGTCTTATCGGGACCGCTCCAGTGCTCAGTACCGTTGTTCAGAGCATAGTCGTTGGTACTCCATTTAGTTAGGTCAGAGTTCAAGAGGGTCTCGTAAGTATAAGGATACTTTGCCTTTGCAGCCTCAACCTCCTTGGCTGTAGCCATCTCATCGGCGTACTCCAAGTTGTACTCATATACCTCGATTGCTGCGAGGAATTTATCCAGCAAGCTATACAACTCTGTTATATCCTCATCTGTACCGGACTCGGCAGCAGCCTTTGATAAGACAGCAGCACGCTCTGTATCAGCACCCTGTGGATGCTCACCAAGGGTCGCCTTAACGCTAGCAACGGTTTGTGCCCATACACTTTGGAAATATTCAATCTTAATGTAGTCGACAAACAGTTTCGCTGAGTTACCGGAACCGCCGCTAGTGGGATGGAATCCCACCGTTATATTACCGGCAGTTTCCTCCGTAAGTTCGAAGCTAATGTTGTCTGTAGTCCATTTAGCCGATGGGAAACTGGTAATATTGCCGAGTTTTGATACCGAGCCATCATCGGAAACAAATCCAATTTTGTTGGTACCCACAGGAGTTGCCGTGTTAGCATTGTAGGCACTGTAGCTAATGGTGTAGAGTCCGGCAGGCAAGGTTACCGCCTGTTTGTAAGAACGTGAAGCCCCCCATCCGGCACTCAGACCGAGCACACCACCGGCGGTTGAACCATCGGCAGCAGAAGAAGGTACGGTAGCACCGTTGAGTAGGCTTGTTGAACCCAAAGCGAAGGCGCCCGACGCACCCCATGCACCGGTCTCGGATACGCTCCAACCCGTCACGGCAACCGGATCCGTGTTTCCTGCAACATCAGCAGTTACAAAGCTGGTTTCATCATCGAAGCCCGCATTTACCAAGTAAGTGTCGGTAACATCATCGGCCCATGCTGCGGGAGCAAAAGCCGCAAAAGCCATAGAGGCCAAAAGTAATCTTTTTAATCCCATAGTTAGAATTTTAGTTAGTAATATAGTTGTTTTTATCTCTATTATTCCAGGTTATCAGTCATCTAACGTGATGTGTCGCAGCAAATTTAATACATTTATTTTATCCGACAAAAAAATTGAACCTCTTTTTTTTGAAACATCTCGGTTTTTATTTCTCTTATCTCCGCAACGAACCCCTAAAAATGGAATTTACGTTAATTGTGCGTCCCACAGGGTGAAGATATGAAAAAGAAATCGTATCTTTGCACCTTAATAAATAAGAATAGGAAAAAACGACTATGAATGAATATGAAGTAATGGCCCCCGTAGGCTCCCGTGAATCCCTTGCCGCCGCCCTCAAGGCAGGTGCCGATTCCATCTATTTCGGAATCGAAAGCCTCAATATGCGAGCACACTCCGCAGGAAAGTTCACGATAGACGACCTCAAGGAGATAGCCGCCGTTTGCACCCAGCACGGCGTGAAGAGCTACCTCACGGTAAATACTATCATATACGATGAAGACATCCCCCTCATGCGACAGATACTCGATGCTGCCGCCGAGGCGCACATCTCCGCCATCATCGCCAGCGATGTAGCCGTCATGAGCTACTGTAGACAAATAGGTCTGGAGGTACACCTCTCCACCCAACTCAATATCTCCAATACGGAAGCACTCCGTTTTTATGCACAGTTTGCCGATGTTGCCGTACTGGCACGCGAGCTGAACATGGATCAAGTAAGCGTAATCCACAAGAACATTGTGGAGCAAAACATCTGCGGTCCCACCGGAAATCCCGTTCGCATAGAGATGTTCTGCCACGGTGCCCTCTGCATGGCAGTGAGCGGCAAGTGCTACCTAAGCCTCAACAACACCGGACGCAGTGCCAACCGAGGCTCCTGTATGCAACTCTGTCGTCGCGGCTACATCGTTAAAGACAAAGAAAGCGATATGGAACTTGAGGTAGACAACAAGTACATAATGAGTCCGAAAGACCTGAAAACCATCCGCTTCATAGACCGCTTGATGGCAGCTGGAGTACGCGTGTTCAAGATAGAAGGACGCGCTCGCAGTGCCGAATACGTACAAACCGTAGTAACCTGCTACAAGGAAGCCATACAGAGCGTACTCGACGGCACCTTTACCGAAGAAAAGAAAGACGCTTGGGATGCCCGTCTCGCCACCGTCTTCAACCGCGGTTTCTGGGACGGATACTACCAAGGACAGTTCATGGGCGAATGGAGCAAGGTGTACGGCAGTGCCGCCACCGAGAAGAAAGTCTACGTAGGCAAGGTCGTGAAATACTTCTCCAAACTCGGAGTAGCCGAGTTCTTGATGGAAGCCGGAGAGATAAGCGTAGGCGACAAACTCCTCGTCACCGGCGTCACCACCGGAGCCCTCTACATGGATGCCGACGAAATCCGTTACGACCTTCGTTCGGTGGAAACCGCCCGAAAAGGCGAGCATATTTCCATAAAAGTGCCCGAAAAAGTGCGTCCAAATGACAAATTATATAAGATTGTGAAAGTTTCTGCCTCCTAAACGGTGGTTATATCAGAAATTATCCGTAAGTTTGTATCGAAAAAAATATTGTTCGAACATAATGAGTTCCAAAACATTCGCACAACTACTGGTGGAGACCACCCAACAATTATCAGAGCCGGAATCTCTGAAAGGGTTATGCTTTGACCATACACAAGAGACACCGCTTCCGAGTGCGGAGAAGCTTCGCGGCATCATAGAACTGAGCCGCGCTATATTGTTTCCCGGCTATTTCGGTCCTTCCACCGTCAACAGCAGCAATATGGCTTTCCATATAGGCGTGAATCTGGAGGAGTTGTATAATCACTTGAGAAAGCAGATTGCCGCGGCTTATTGTTTTGCTGATAAGGATAGCGATTTTGACCATGCACTGAAACGTGCCGAGGAACCGGCGAAGGAGTTTGTGGTGCAGTTGCCCGAGTTGCGCCGTTTGCTCGCTACCGATGTGGAAGCGGCTTACAACGGTGACCCGGCTGCGGAGTCGTACGGAGAGATTATAAGCTGTTATCCGGTGATTCGTGCTCTTACGTGTTACCGCATAGCTCACGCTTTACACCTACTGGATATTCCTCTTATTCCGAGAATCATAGGAGAGATAGCACATTCCGAAACGGGTATCGATATACATCCTAGTGCTACGATTGGCGACCATTTCACCATAGACCATGGTACGGGTGTGGTGATTGGAGCTACGTGTGTGATTGGAAACAATGTAAAACTGTATCAGGGTGTTACCTTGGGGGCTAAGAGCTTTCCGCTCGATGAGGAGGGAAATCCTATCAAGGGTATTCCACGCCATCCTATCTTGGAGGACGATGTTATCGTATATTCCAATGCTACCATATTGGGACGCATCACCGTGGGTAAGGGTTCCATTATCGGTGGTAACATATGGGTGACCGAGGATGTACCGGCCGGAAGCCGTATGGTGCAACGGAAACAGAGAAATGAGAGAAATAGAGACAATTTATCATAAATAACAATTATATAAGAATGGAACAGATAAACGCTGCCGGAGAGTACAATTTAATTGCTAAGACCTTCCATGGTTTGGAGGCCATATTGGCAGAGGAGCTGACCAATTTGGGAGCTGATAACATACAGATAGGAAACCGTATGGTATCGTTCACCGGCGACAAACGTATGATGTATCGTGCCAACTTCTGCTTGCGCACGGCCATCCGTATTCTAAAACCTATCAAACACTTCAAAGCCAATACGGCGGATGAGGTGTATAATGCCATCAGAGAAATAAAGTGGGAGGATTACCTCACCTTGAAGACTAGTTTTGCGGTGGATTCGGTTGTGTATTCACAGGAGTTTAGACACTCTAAGTTTGTGGCTTACAAGGTGAAGGATGCTATTTGCGACTATTTCCGCGAGAAGACGGGAGAACGTCCCAACATTTGCGTAGCCAACCCGGATTTGCAGTTGCACATCCACATCTCGGAGAACGAGTGTACGTTGGCACTGGACAGTAGCGGCGAGAGTTTGCACCGTCGCGGTTACCGTCAGGAGAGCGTAGCTGCACCGCTGAACGAGGTCTTGGCTGCCGGCATCTTGATGATGGCGGGATGGAAGGGCGAGACCGACTTCATAGATCCTATGTGCGGATCCGGTACACTTCCCATCGAAGCTGCTCTGATAGCACGTAATATGGCACCGGGCATCTTCCGCAAGGAGTATGCTTTCGAGAAGTGGCCCGACTTCGATAAGGAACTCTTCGAGAGTATCTATGACGATGATAGTCAGGAGCGTGAGTTCACGCACAAGATATATGGTTACGATGTTGACCCCAAGGCGGTTGGTATAGCCCTCCGCAATGTAAAGGCTGCCGGGTTGAGCAACGATATAGAGATTCGTATGCAGGACTTCAAGCAGTTTACGCAACCCAAGGAGAAGAGTATCATAGTAACCAACCCACCATACGGTGAGCGTATCTCCAGTCCCGACCTGTTGGGTCTCTACAAGATGATAGGCGAGAAACTTAAGCACCAGTTCGTAGACAACGAGGCATACATACTGAGCTATCGCGAGGAGTGCTTCGAAAGCATCGGTCTGAAGCCCTCTATCAAGACTCCGCTCTTCAATGGAGCATTGGAGTGTGAGTTGCGTAAGTACCAGATATTTAGCGGTAAGTACAAGGAGATGCGTGCCGAAGGTGGCGAGATTAAGTCCGATGCCGAGCGCAAAGCCATGAGCGAGAAGCGTCGTTTCAAGGAGAAGCGCGAGTTCAAGAAGCGTCTGGACGAGGAGGACGACAACAACGGCGGATTCGGAAGAGACCGTTTTTCTGCACGTGGCAAGCAGAACGATTACGGAAAGAAACGTACTGACCGTTCCTTCCGAGATCGTAACGATGACCGTAGCGAACGTGCCGACCGCGGAGAACGCAAGAGCTTCGACCGTAAAGGATACGATAGAGACAGAGACCGCAGCCGCGACAAACGCTCCTTCAAGGGAGGTCGTGACAACGACCGTCGTTTCAACAAAGGCTACGGCAAGGAGAAAAAGTATCGCAATGATTTTGAAGACTTTGACGATTAATAATTAGGTAAGAGTTATGAAGGTATTACTGTTAGGAAGCGGAGGTCGCGAACATGCACTTGCATGGAAGATAGCGCAAAGCGCACAAGTGGAGCAGCTGTTCATAGCACCGGGCAACGCCGGTACAGCGAATGCAGGACAGAACGTGGCAATCAAAGCCGATGACTTTGAGGGAATTAAGAAGTTTGTTCTTGAGAACAAGGTAGACATGGTTGTGGTAGGTCCCGAGGATCCGTTGGTAAAAGGCATCTACGATTACTTCAAGCAGGATGCTGCATTGCAGAACATCCCGGTAATAGGTCCCTCCAAGCAAGGAGCCGTACTGGAAGGTAGCAAGGACTTTGCCAAGGCATTCATGCAGCGACACAATATCCCGACCGCTGCATATCAAACCTTTACGGGCGAAAGCCTTGAGGAGGGGCTCAAGTTCCTGGAGACACTGAAAGCCCCCTATGTCCTGAAAGCCGATGGACTTTGTGCCGGTAAGGGCGTGCTCATTCTTCCCACCCTCGAAGAGGCAAAGAAGGAACTCAAGGAGATGCTCGGCGGTATGTTTGGCAATGCCTCCTCACGTGTTGTGATAGAGGAGTTCTTGAGCGGTATAGAGTGTTCCGTATTTGTGCTTACCGATGGTACACATTATAAAATATTGCCCGAGGCAAAGGACTACAAGCGCATCGGCGAACACGATACCGGTTTGAACACCGGAGGTATGGGCAGCGTATCCCCTGTTCCCTTTGCCGATAAAGCATGGATGCAGAAGGTAGAAGACCGCATCATACGTCCTACAGTAGAAGGACTTGCTTCCGAAGGTATTGATTATAAAGGATTCATCTTCTTTGGTTTAATCAATGTTGAGGGCGAGCCGATGGTTATAGAATACAACGTCCGTATGGGCGACCCCGAGACCGAGTCCGTGATGCTCCGCATTAAGAGCGACCTGGTAGACCTGTTGCAAGGTGTAGCCGACGGCAACCTCGACACCAAGACACTCGAGGTAGACCCACGCAGTGCCGTGTGCGTCATGCTCGTATCCGGCGGTTATCCCGAAGCATACGACAAGGGATACCCCATCACCGGCATCGATCAAGTAACCGACAGCATCGTATTCCACGCCGGTACGGCACTTAAGGATGGACAAGTAGTAACCAACGGTGGACGTGTTATCGCCGTAAGTTCCTACGGAGCCAACAAGGAGGAAGCTCTTAAGCAATCCTTCGAGCAGGCACAGAAGATACAATTTACCAAGAAATATTTCCGCTCCGATATAGGACAGGATTTGTAATAAAACCCCTCCTCGGATCGGTTGACAGATGATGAACAAGCGTTTTCAAAATAGTGTAGCATCGGGCAGATTTACTCTGCCCGCAGCTATATTATATTATGTATTGGTGTGTTGCATGGTGTTGGGCAGTGACATCCTTTCGGGAGATTGGCGTAGGCACTGTTTAACTGTGCTGCTTTCGTTGGGGTTGGCATACGACCTCCAAGAGATACACAACCGCTTCATGCTCATACGTATACGTACCTATATGGTACCCGCCGTCTACCTATTTCTCTCCGCAGCAGCCCTCTGTTGTCTACCCCAACGGTACGACACCCCCATGGCAATAGCCGGCGTTCTCACGTTGCATCTGCTCTTCTGCACCTATCAGGAACGCAATCCCGCAGGACACACCTTCTACGCCTTCACCTTGTTAGGACTGGCATCGGTCGAGATAGCCCAGTTGCTATACCTCGCCCCCTTCCTCATCCTCAATATGCTCATACAGTTGCGCTCCCTGCATTTCCGCAGCTTCTTTGCCGCCATCCTAGGACTCCTGCTCCCCTACGTAGTCTGGCTCTTCTACGCCTACTACACGGAAAGCTGGGATCTTTACTATCATTTGCAGGAATTGGTCACAATAGAACCCCTCACCCCGGAACCCCTGCTCAACAGTTTGCAGAACCCCGACATCTACTTTTATCTCCCCTTCTGCTTCTTCTGTCTCATAGCCGGTTGGCACTTGGCAATACGCAGTTACGACGATAAGATAAAACCACGTATGTTGTTGAAGGTGACACTCATAAACCACCTGTTGGTATTTCTCCTCATTCTCTGGCAACCCCAGTTACTCACCCCCCTACTTGGATTGCAGATAGCCACCGGTAGTGTGATAATCACCCACTATTTTGCCCTCACATCGCACTGGTTCACGAACCTTTTG
Organism: uncultured Bacteroidaceae bacterium; assembly: GCA_964404555.1. Classification (GTDB taxonomy): domain Bacteria; phylum Bacteroidota; class Bacteroidia; order Bacteroidales; family Bacteroidaceae; genus CAZUTW01. Next base: position 8,988 of record CAYOKO010000045.1, read on the forward strand.
TTCTATTTATTCCTTATTTGTTTTATAGCACTTACGATATACGAAATATGGATGCCCTCATTCAACTTCTTATAAGCTACGGATGCTGGGGAATGCTCATCTCCGCCTTCTTGGCAGGTAGTGTACTCCCCTTCAGCAGCGAGCTCGTTATGTTGGGACTGCAAGCCACCGGCGTTTCGGCACACGAACTGCTCATCTGGGGCAGCATAGGCAATATAGCCGGCAGTATGCTGAACTTTTTTATCGGTAGATTGGGCAAACGTGAATGGATTCACACCTATCTGCACGTAAAAGAAGAAAAACTTCAACGAGCCGAACACTTTGTAGAGCGATACGGAGCAAGCATCGGTTTCTTTGCCTTCATCCCCATCCTGGGCAGCGCCATCACCGTGGCATTGGGCTATATGCGCGCCAATCCACTTTACACACTGACAGCCATAGCCATAGGCAAAGTACTGCGCTACGTTGTACTGCTCTATTCCTATATATTCGTACAGTGGATGGTACAGTGATAAAAAGAAAGACAAAGATGAAAAAGTATCTGATTCTCTTAATGATACCGTTGTGTATGTTGCTGACAGCAGCCTGCAACGGACAACAAGAAAGCCACGAACGTACGGTGACCGTGAGCATAGAACCCCTGCGTTACCTCACCGAACGCATTGCCGGTGACAGCGTTACGGTAGTCTCTATGGTTCCCGGTGGTAGCAGCCCCGAGACCTACGAACCCACCCCTCGCCAACTCATGAACCTGCACAACAGTATGGCCTACCTCTACGTCGGGAAGTTGGGCTTTGAACGTCTGTGGACCAAACGCCTACAAGAGAACGCCCCCGGTGTAACCTTCTCTGCCACAAGCGAAGGCATATCCACCATACGAACCATGCACGAAGGACATCTCGAGGAAGACCCTCACGTATGGATGTCCATTCCCCACGTACGTACCCTCTCCCGCAACATCCTGAAGACACTTCTCCGGGTAGACCCGGCACACGGCAACGGCTACCGGATGCGTTGGCAACAACTGGAACAAGCCATCGACTCCATAGAGTTGGCCATCAACCAAGTATGCGCCATCCCCGACAGCACTGTAAGACCCGCATTCCTAATATATCACCCCGCCCTCACCTATATGGCGCACGACTACGGATGGGAGCAGATATGCATAGAAGAGAACGGAAAGGAACCCTCCCCCACTCGCTTACGCACCCTGATACAGCAAGGCAAGCAACAGAACGTGCGACTCATCTTCCTACAACAAGAGTTCGATCGCAAAAATATAGAGAGCATAGCACACGAACTACAGCTCCCCACCGTCACCATCTCTCCCCTCTCCTATTATTGGTTGGAAGAGATGATTCACATAGCTCGTGCCATTCATAAGAAAGGAGGAACAGAATGACTCAACCCATCTTAAAGCTCGATGGAATCGGGATGCAATACGACACCAAGTGTGTACTCAAGGACGTATCCCTACAGGTAAACGAGCACGATTTTCTCGGTATAATCGGTCCAAACGGAGGCGGTAAGACCACCCTAATGCGCATTATTCTGGGATTGCTGAAACCCACCGAAGGAACAATGCACTTCTTCCGCAATGGCGAAGAAGTGAAGAATCTCCGCATGGGATATCTGCCCCAATACAACCGCATAGACCGCTCCTTCCCCATCTCCGTACGCGAGGTAGTACTCTCCGGGCTGAACTGCGACAAGCACTGGTGGCAGCGTTTTACGAAGGAACAAAAGCAACAAGTAGAAACTGTCATTCAGCGTGTTGGCATGGACGGATGGCAAGACACCCACATAGGCGCACTCAGTGGCGGTCAGCTGCAACGAGTACTTTTGGGACGCGCCATTGTATCCTCCCCCGAGCTCCTCATACTCGACGAACCCAACACCTATCTGGATAAAAGTTTCGAAGCCCATCTCTATCGATTGCTCGAAGAGATAAACCGTGAATGCACCATCATCATGGTCAATCACGACATAGGAACCACCCTCCAGAACGTCACCTCCGTAGCCTGTGTAAACGGCACGCTCGACTATCACCCCAACAGCGAAGTGAGTGCCGAGTGGCTCGAGAGACATTTCAACTGTCCCATCGAGTTAATAGGGCATGGAAACATCCCCCATCGCATCCTAAAATGCCACTGTCACGACGGAAAACCCACCGTTGAGACCAAGAAATGGTGTTAAAAATGCAATAAAAGACTGCACCGCACGCAATTAAAATGCGGAAAAGTCAATAAATAAAGAAAAATAATGTACTTTTGCATCTTGTATCGAAGAACATGGATATAATAAAACGATATAGTAACAATGAAACGGTTTAAGACAATAGACCTTTTGCTGGGGTGGATTACCTTTGCCATAGCAGCTTTTGTGTACTGTAGTACCATAGAGCCTACGGCAAGTTTCTGGGATTGCCCGGAATTCATAACCACCGCTTTTAAGTTGGAAGTGGGGCACCCGCCCGGCGCACCCTTCTTTATGTTGACGGGTAATTTGTTCTCTCAGTTTGTGAGCGACCCGTCCGATGTAGCACGTATGGTGAACACCATGTCGGCACTTTTGAGTGCGGCGTGTATCCTGTTCCTGTTCTGGAGTATCACCCATTTGGCGCGTAAGTTGATATGCGATAAGGGCGTGGTAACCACTACGGCACAGATGATTACCATAGAGGCGTGCGGTTTGGTAGGTGCCTTGGCATACACCTTCAGCGACACCTTCTGGTTTAGTGCTGTCGAGGGTGAAGTTTACGCCTACTCCAGTATGTTTACTGCATTGGTATTCTGGCTGATACTGAAATGGGAAGATGCAGCCGACAGTCCCCACAGCGACCGCTGGCTCATCCTCATAGCATACCTCACCGGTTTGTCTATCGGTGTACACTTGTTGAACTTGTTGTGTATTCCTGCCATTGTGCTGGTGTACTACTACAAGAAGTGCCCGAATGCCAACTTGGTAGGTTCCCTCATCGCACTAGCGGTAAGTATGGTGCTGGTAGGTGTCGTATTGTATGGCATCGTGCCGGGAATCGTAAAGGTTGGTGGATGGTTTGAGCTGTTGTTTGTCAACACATTAGGCTTCGGCTTCAACACCGGTTTGATAATCTACATTCTGCTCCTTGTAGCATGCGTTATCTGGGCAGTGTACGAGAGTTACGTGGTGAAGAGTCGCCTCCGCATCAACATCTCCTTCCTGTGTAGTATAGCCCTGTTGGGTATTCCGTTCTACGGATACGGAGCCTCCTCTATTGTGCTGGGTGTCATTATTCTGGTAGCACTATACGTAGTACTTACCCGTCGCAATGGCAGGGGCGTGTCACTGGTCTCCCCCCGTGTCCTGAACACCACACTATTGTGTCTGCTCATGATTATGGTGGGATACTCCTCCTACGCCGTCATTGTGATTCGTTCTACCGCCAATACCCCGATGGACCAGAACTCCCCCGAGGACATCTTCACGTTGGGACAGTACTTGAACCGCGAGCAGTACGGTAGTCGTCCATTGTTCTACGGTCAGGCATACACCTCGGAGGTAGCCTTCGAACAGCAAGGCAACTATATGGTTCCCATCCAGACCAAGGGAAGTCCGGTCTATCAGCGCAAGGAGAAAGCATCTCCCGACGAACCCGATAGCTACGAACATATACGCGATAATGCCGACTATGTATATGCACAGAATATGCTCTTCCCCCGAATGTACAGCGATGCACATGCCGACAAGTACGAAGCATGGATGGGCGGTGTAACCGGTACGCAGGTACCCTACACCAGACTCAACGGTGAAACCGTCATGGTGAAGATGCCTACCCAGTGGGAGAACCTACGTTTCTTCTTCTCCTATCAGGTAAACTTCATGTACTGGCGTTACTTTATGTGGAACTTTGCCGGTCGCCAGAACGACTACCAAGGCTACGGCGAGGTAGAGCACGGCAACTGGATTACCGGTATCAAATTTATCGACGATGCCCTGTTAGGGGTAGATACCTCCACCATGCCCGACGATATTTGGAGCGGCAACAAGGGACACAACGTCTTCTACTGCTTACCACTTATTCTAGGTCTGCTTGGACTTTTCCGTCAGGCATACGACAAGAATCCTAAAGGCGTTCAACAGTTTTGGGTGGTATTCTTCCTCTTCTTCATGACGGGAATAGCCATTGTACTCTACCTGAACCAAACCCCACAGCAACCGCGTGAACGAGACTATGCGTATGCAGGTTCCTTCTACGCCTTTGCCATTTGGATAGGTTTAGGTGTAGCAGCAGTAGCCGAAGGACTCAAGAAATTGAAGCTCAACGATACGTTGGCAGCCTCATTGGCAGGCATCATCTGTATTCTTGTACCCATTCAGATGGGCGGTCAGACCTGGGACGACCACGACCGTAGCGGCAGATACACCTGTCGTGACTTCGGTCGCAACTACCTCATGACCCTCCCCGAGAACCAAGGAGCCGTCATCTTCACCAACGGAGATAACGATACCTTCCCTCTCTGGTACAACCAAGAGACCGAAGGCGAGCGCACCGATGCACGTGTCTGCAACCTCTCTTATTTGCAGACCGACTGGTACATAGACCAGATGAAGCGTCCCGCATACGATTCTCCCGCCCTTCCCATCCACTGGGATCGTCTGCACTACGTAAGCGGAACAAACGAGTATGTACGAGTACGTCCCGAGGTAAAGGCAGCCATACTCTCCTACTACGAGATGGATCCGGAAACCATGACCCACCTGATGGGTAAAGATCCGTTCGATGTAGAGAACGTCATGAACGTTTGGCTTCTGGATCGTTACGACGGTCTTAGTGCCGACGAGATAGACCTATTGAAGCACATCAAAGCATTCTTCAGCAGCGGAAGTATGGACAACTTGGACGGTGTAGATACCCACATTATTCCTACCGATAGTATGGTGATAACGGTCAACAAAGAAGCCGTTCGTAAATCCGGAATGCTTATCCCGGGTGACAGTATCCCCGACAAGATGGTGGTATCCCTCCAGGGCAAGCGTGCACTCACCAAGAGTGAGTTGATGATGATAGAGATGCTTTCACAGTCCAACTGGAAGACACCTATCTATATGTCCATGACCGTAGGTAACGACAACTGGATCAACCTGGGCGATTACTTCGTGAAGGAAGGTCTTGCCTACCGCATCACTCCGTTTAAGAACAACGAAGACGACACTGCCATCGACACCGATAAGATGTACGACAACATCATGCACAAGTACCGCTTCGGTGGCTTGGAGCAGAAGGATCTCTACATAGACGAAACGGTTATGCGTATGTGTTACACACACCGTCGCATATTCGTAGAGTTGATTCAAGGACTGCTTCGCGAAGGCAAGTTTGATAAAGCAAAGAAGGCACTGGCATATTGCGAGAAGGTACTTCCGGAGTACAACGTACCACACGAGTACTGGGGAGGATCACTTACCCTGGCTACAGCCCATCTCCTGTTGAACGAGGAGAGCAAAGGCGTTGCCATATTGGATAAGTTGGCAGCCAACTCTTTGAACTACCTGCGCTTCTACTCAGCCATGTCTCCCGGCATGATGGCAACATCAACCCGCGAGATTAACTCCCACCTATATGTCCTGCGTAACATCCTGGAAGTATATCCGGATACCCAAAAGGAGAAGAAACAGAAGCTCTTGAACGAGTTACAGAAATATTTCTCCTTCTACGGAGGCAAAATGGGTGCTTGATAAGAGGGTGGTATTGTGATAATAGAACAACCCGCCCGCTTCCTGCGGTGGCTATATCCACACGCCTTGTGGCGACTGAACCGTCAAGAGAAGGTGGTTTATCTTACCTTCGATGACGGTCCTATCCCCGAGGCTACTCCGTGGATTCTGGAAACACTCAGGAAGTATAATATCAAGGCGACCTTCTTTATGGTGGGCGATAATGTGCGGAAACATCCCGAAGTATTCGAGATGGTGAAGCGCGACGGTCACAGGCTAGGCAACCACACTTACCATCACATAGGAAGTGTGCGTCACCTCAGTAAGACCTATATTGCCGACATACAGAAAGCCAACGAGCTGTTGCATACGGATTTGTTCCGTCCGCCCCACGGTTGGATGTTGTGGCGCTCCTATCGTACGCTGAAGCATCGTTACGGTTACAGAGTGGTGATGTGGGATTTAGTAACACGCGACTACAGTTGTCGACTCACGGCACAAGATGTGCTGGACAATGTAAAGCGATACACACGTCCCGGCTCCATCATAACGTTCCACGATTCGCTCAAGAGCATCGATAAGCTCAAGCAAATCCTTCCCGAAGCACTGGAATGGATTGCCGCACAAGGCTACGAGTTTCGTGTAATAGAATAAGGAGGTTATACGTATGAATGAAAAGGAAATAACATCGGCAGGCTATGTGCCTGCGGCAGAAATAAAGAAGTCCGCTCAACGAGCGGGCTTCTCGTTTTGTGGCGT
>CAYOKO010000046.1:0-15232 GCA_964404555.1 uncultured Bacteroidaceae bacterium
TGAAGTTCTCGTTAATAGGATTTCTACTTCTCAATGTCGTCACCTTTCTAGTGTATGGCATAGACAAGTGGAAAGCCAAGTCCCACCGTTGGCGCATACCGGAATCCACCCTCCTCCTATTGGCAATAGTAGGTGGCAGCATAGGAGCATGGTGCGGCATTAAGTTGTGGCACCACAAAACACTCCACAAAAAGTTCCGCTACGGCATCCCCGCAATCATTATCATACAAATTGCGGCAGCTGTATTCGTATGGAATAAGCTATTGAAATAAATTTTAAAAGGAGGTACTATATATCCATACCGTACCTCCCCCTTTTTAAACAAATTATGAAAAATAAAAAAACCTATTGACTACGCCAGACGGTGAATTACCAATCCGGAACGCAGTTTGGGTTCAAACCATGTTGCCTTAGGCGGCATAATATTGCCACTATCGGCTATATCAATTATCTGCTTCATAGATACAGGATAGAGAGCCAGCGCCATACGCATCTCACCGGAGTCTACACGACGCTTCAACTCACCCAATCCACGCAATCCACCTACGAAGTCGATACGCTTATCGGTACGTAAATCCTTTATACCCAGAATCTCGTCCAAAATGAGACGACTGCTGATGGAAACATCCAACACACCTATAGGATCCTCCTCATTGTAGCGACCCTCCTTGGCAGTGAGACTGTACCACTCACCATCCAGATAGAGAGAGAACTCATGAATCTTGGCAGGACGATACTCAGCCGCACCCTTCTTCTCCACCGTGAAATCCTTCTGCAGAGCCTCCAGGAACTGCTCGGAAGTAAGACCGTTAAGATCCTTCACCACACGATTGTAATCCAAGATAGTCAACTGATTGGCAGGGAAACACACAGCCATAAAGAAGTTGTACTCCTCGTCGCCACGATGGTTAGGATTCTGCTTAGCCTTCTCGGCACCCACCAAAGCCGCAGCAGCACTACGATGATGACCATCGGCTATATACATAGCAGGCATAGCTGCAAAAGCCTCCGTGATGACACGAATATCCTCCTTATCCTTAATCACCCAGAACTTATGACCAAAGCCATCGATGGGCGCAATGAAATCGTACTCCGGCTCCGTAGCAGCATAGCGAGCCACGATACCGTCCAGCACCGCATTGTCGGGATAAGCAAAGAATACAGGCTCAATATTGGCATTGTTCACACGAACATGCTTCATGCGATCCTCCTCCTTGTCGCGACGCGTCAACTCATGTTTCTTGATACGTCCCTCCATATAGTCGGCAACCGCAGCAGCCACCACGATACCATACTGTGTCTTGCCGTTCATGGTCTGCGCATAGATGTAGTAGCACTCCTGCTCATCCTGCACCAGCCAACCCTTTTGGCAAAACTTATCGAAGTTCTCTGCCGCCTTAGCATAGACACGCTCATCGTACTCACTCGTCCCCACCGGGAAGTCTATCTCCGGCTTTATGATGTGATACAAGCTCTTCACGTTATCCCCCGCCTCGGCGCGAGCCTCCTCAGAGCTAAGCACATCATACGGGCGGCTTTCCACCTGCTCCACCAAATCCTTTGGCGGACGGATACCTTTGAAAGGTTTAACCGTAGCCATAGTTCCTACTTATTAACCTGGAACTTGGTGATACCCTCCTTGAAGAAGCCCACAATCTGCTTAGCGGCAGCAATACCGGCATTGGTATTCGCCTCGGCCGTCTGGGCACCCATCTTCTTGGGAGTGCTGAAGTAACGACCCGGGAACTTCTCGGCAAACTCCGCATTGGCATCGGGCATAATGTCGGTGATGTACTTAAGATCCTCACGCTCGGAAAGAATCTCAATCAATCCCGGCTCATCTATCACCTCCTTACGGGCAGTATTAATGAGGATAGCCCCCTTCTTCATAGTGCCCACGAGAGCCTTGTTGATGCTCTGACGTGTCTCGGCAGTTGCAGGGATATGCAAGGAGACAATGTCGCAGCTGCGGAACAGCTCCTCCTGGGATGCCACAGCTTCTACACCGGCAGCCTCAATCACCTCCTTCGGGCAGTAAGCATCGTAGGCTGCAACCTCCATGCCGAAGCCCTTGGCTATGCGAGCCACATTTCTACCCACGTTACCAAAAGCCAAGATACCCAACTTCTTACCCATCAACTCACTACCACTCTTACCGTTGTAGAAGTTACGCACGGTATACACCAGCAAGCCCAGTACCAACTCGGCTACGGCGTTGGCATTCTGTCCCGGAGTGTTCATAACCACCACCTTATGTTCGGTAGCGGCAGCCAAGTCTACATTATCGTAACCAGCACCGGCACGAACCACAATCTTGAGGTTAGGAGCCGCTGCCAGCACCTCAGCATCCACCTTATCGCTACGGATAATAAGAGCATCGGCAGTAGCTACAGCCTCCAGGAGTTGTGCCTTCTCGGTATATTTCTCGAGCAGAGCCACCTCGTATCCGGCAGCTTCCACCTCTTGTGTTATACCCTTCACCGCAGCTGCGGCAAAGGGTTTTTCTGTTGCTATTAATACTTTCATTGTTACTGATTTAGGTCGTGTAAATTAATGCTGTGCTTCAAAGTCCTGCATACACTTAACCAGTGCCTCTACGCCCTCTATTGTCTGGGCATTGTAGAGAGATGCACGGAAGCCACCCACGCTACGGTGTCCCTTCACGCCCACCATGCCACGCTCGGTAGCAAACTTCAAGAAGTCTGCCTCCAGCTCCTTGTACTCATCGTTCATAACGAAACATACATTCATGAGGGAACGATCCTCCTTCACGGCAGTACCACGGAACAACTTGTTGCGGTCAATCTCAGCATAGAGAATATCGGCACGCTGATGAGCGAGCTTATCCATCGCCTCTACACCACCGTTCTTCTTAATCCAGCGCAGAGTCTGGAGTGCGCAGTAAATAGGCACTACAGGCGGCGTATTGAACATAGAACCCTTCTCCACGTGCGTTCTGTAATCCAGCATCGTAGGAATGGTACGAGACACCTTACCCAGCGCATCGTCCTTAACGATTACAATGGTAACACCCGCCATAGACAAGTTCTTCTGAGCACCTGCATAGATGCACTCGTACTTGCTCACATCTATCGGACGAGAGAAGATATCGGAAGACATATCGGCAATCACCGGAACAGGAGAATCTATGTCCTTACGAATCTCGGTACCATAGATGGTATTGTTGGTAGTGAAGTGGAAGTAATCTGCATCTGCAGGGATGGTGTAATCCTTTGGAATAAAGGTATAGTTTGCGTCGGCAGAGCTTGCCACCTCTACCGTTTCGCCAAAGTTCTTAGCCTCCTTCATGGCCTTCTTGGCCCAAACACCGGTGTTCAGGTATGCAGCTTTTTTCTCCAAGAAGTTATAAGGTATCATACAGAACTCCAAGCTTGCGCCACCACCCAAGAAGAGTACCGAGTATCCTTCGGGGATATTCAACAGTTCCTTTACTAAAGCTACTGCTTCGTCTACTACAGGTTGGAAATCTTTTGCACGGTGACTTATCTCCATCAAGGAAAGACCGCTACCGTTGAAATCCAAACAAGCTTGCGCAGTTGCCTCGATGACCTCACGTGGAAGCATGGAAGGTCCTGCGTTAAAGTTGTACTTTTTCATTTTTAAAGTCAATTATATATTTACGTTCAAAAGTCCGACAATATCGAACCATATTTTCATTATTTGCGTGCAAATATACTAAAAATCCTTTTATTTAACCGTATATATACGATAAAATCGCATGAAAAGGGGGCATAAAATTGATATATGTTATTTTTTCGCCCCCTTTAAGCATAAAATTCGTACCTATCACCTAGCCTCCTCTATAATTGTCTTTACGCCTTTTATCTTCTCACCGGCGATTTTTTTCAACAACCCGGAGAGTTTTTCCTTGCGTATGGCCACAAAAGCGTAATGTTCTTTTACGTCGATGCGCCCCACATCCTCTCTGCCCAGTTCACCCTTTTTGGAGAGGAAACCCATGATATCACCTTTGCTTATTTTGTCCTTCTTGCCCTTACCTATATATAAGGTAGACCAACGGGAGGGTTTGGGAGCGGGGATAGAACCCTCTACGGAATATTCGTCGGCACCCTGCATCCATTCGGGTGTGCGCTCCGTGGGACCCACTATCAAGTAGCTGTTTCCCTGCGCTTCCCACCGGGCAGTACGTCCGTTGCGATGGATGTAAGTCTCCTCGTTGGGCGGCAGATGATAATGTACCACGTTATCAATGTCGGGAATATCGAGTCCACGTGCCGCCAGGTCGGTAGAGACAAAGACGTTGCACGTGCCGTTACAGAACTTGTAGAGAGCACGTTCACGATCCTTCTGCTCCATACCACCATGGAATACCTCGCACGCTATGTTACACTCCTTCAAGTAGCTACCCACACGCTCGGTTGCCTCACGATGGTTCACGAAGACCACCGTAGACGCCTCGCCTTGCAGACAAAGGAACTGATAGAGTGTCTTGAGCTTATCCTTCTCGGGGGAGTGGATGATGTGGTTGGAGATGCGTGGAGCAGCATCGGCATCTACGTAATTGAGGGTGATGACGTTGCTGTCCTCCACCCCACCCTTCATACCCACGAAGAGAGGAATCTCCTCGGCTTCGGTAGCGGAGAGGAGAATACGTTTACGCAACCTGGGCAAACGAGTGATGACCTGCTTCATCTCGTCCCGGAAACCCAGTTCGAGTGATTTATCAAACTCGTCAATCACCAAAGTTTCAATGCCCTCCACAGGGAAGTTGGCTTTATTGATATGGTCGTTGACACGTCCGGGAGTACCAATCACGATGTGCGGTTGTACCCCTCTCAGCGTGCGATGTTCCTCCATAGCCGGACGACCGCCATAGACACTCACGGCACGTATGGGAGTACCCATTCGGCGAATCACCTGTTCGGTTTGCAGTGCCAACTCACGGGAAGGCACCAACACCAAGGCACGCACCACAGTCACCTCCTCCTCGGCAGGGAGTGTCTCCATGAGTTTCTGTATCAGCGGGATGAGGTACGCCAGCGTCTTACCGCTACCCGTAGGCGAGAGCAGTACCATATTCTTATCTTGCGGATAGAGTTCCGCCATCTGCTCCTGCATGGTGCTGAGCGATTCTATGCCAAGTTTGGCAAGTATTTCTTCTCGTGTCATCATATTCATTCTTTATAGTAGTTGGAACTTAACACCTATGGAGAGGCTTAAGTAATCGGTAGGTTTGAGATACTTATTCGTGAAGGCACTCACTATGTAAAGGTCGCAGCTGCATATCTCGTAGAAGAACGTACACTCGTGTGCTATAATGCGATATCGAGGCGGTATCTTGTACGTAAGACGCTCACCTATACTGATGTTGGTACGCACCTTGGAGGAGAAACCGTAGTACCCTTTAGGGTATCGGCTAGGCTCGTTCACCCAGAACTCATGACCAAAGATGGTATTGAAGTAAAGGGAACAAGTGAGCGGTTCCACCACGAAGTTGGAGTTATGTATCGGCAGTTTCCAGGGGATGTAATTCTGCTTCAGCGTAAAGGTGAATTTGGGACGAGCAGACTTAAACTTGGGCAGAAAGCCCAAAAACACATCGGTCTCCCACTGATTACGCTTACCGTAGTCCCAACCCGTACCCAGAGAGATGGCTCCCATACCGCCGGCATACTGGAGTTTGAGATGCGTAGGGATGATGCGCTCCCACCCTCTGCGATAACGCACCAAGTGACGTTCGTAGATAGGATTTGTCACAGAAGCACTATCCACCGTCTCCGTTGTCTCCTGCGCCATTGCCGTAGTTGTAGTGATGCTCAAGGAAGCAAGCACTAATACCCTGATACTATGACTAATAATAGACCACTTCTCTTTCATATCCATCGGGAGTTATAGTGAATACATAGTAACAACGATCCTTCATACAAGTACTCATGTAGTACATAGTACCGTTCTCGAAGATATCCTTCTCGTAGAGATGATGGTCGTGCGCTGCGGTGCAGAAAAGCAGACCCGGGAACTTATGAATATAGTAGTCGAACATATCCGCCACGTTATTGTTGAACTGTTCGCTCAGCGGACAAGCGTGCATACTCACCACCGTGCGGTCGAACTCGTCGCTACGAGCGGTTATCTCCCCCTTTATGTAGGAGAAGTCCGGCACCGGATCCGAATAGTCGTACTCCAGAGCATTGGTATTGAGGCACAAGAACTTAATGCGTCCCGCAATGAAGGAGAAGTCGTGCTCGCCAAACACCTCGGCATACACCTCCTCGCCCGTACCTATACAGTCGTGATTACCCAGAATCACCACGTAGGGCACCTTGAGTTTCTCCATGATGTCACGCTGCCACAAGAACTCCTTGGTCACGCCAAAGTCGCTCATATCGCCACCGTGTATCACAAAGTCTATGTCGTCACGCCTGTTCAGATGCGTCACAAAATCCTCCGTCTCGTCGTACCAACGCTGGGAATCGCCCATGGTCACGAAACGAATGGTATCCTTGTTCTTGCAAGCCTTTTCAATGCGTTCCATGTTAGAAGCATTGATATTCGTCTTGCCCGATATGCGGACATCGTACGGATTGTAATCGAAAAGATCGCAACCGACTAACAAGATGCAGACGCACACCGATGAAAGTTTTCTAAATTCCCTCACTACATTCATAAGGCAACCCCGCAGTTAGTACAATGAAACATCGATGCTAAAGGGAGAGTCGAAGTCCTTCAGCAACGCATGATTCTTATCCTTCTCACTCAAGAGAGCCTTCTCCACCGGGATGCGCCAGTCTATACCCAGACTCTCATCGGCTATAGAGATACCGCCATCAGCCTCGGGAGCATAGAAGTTATCACACTTATACTGGAAGATAGCCGTCTCGCTCAGCACCGCAAAACCATGCGCAAAGCCTCTGGGCACAAAGAACTGACGATGGTTCTCCTCCGTAAGTTCCACAGCCACGTGTTCACCGTAGGTAGGACTACCCTTGCGTATGTCCACCGCCACATCGAGCACAGCACCCTTCACGCAGCGTACCAACTTACTCTGCGTAAACGGCGGACGCTGAAAATGGAGACCACGCATAACACCGTAAGAAGACATAGACTCATTGTCCTGCACAAAGTGTATGGGACGAACCTTCTCATCGAATTCACGCTGAGAAAAAGACTCAAAGAAATATCCCCGGGCATCCTTGAAGATGCGAGGTTCTATGATAACAACCCCATCGAGTTTCGTTTTGATTACTTCCATTATTCCTTTATATAAAACTATTTATAATTCTAGATATCAACCTCTTCGCCATCGTATGCCACCTGTATATGGGGCGGCAACGTACTGTTTACCACCACATGGCGATGCGCATGATGACTCAAGTGAATGATGCGAGCCTGCTTCGCACCCACCTTCCGGGCAAAGTCCGCCGCCTCCTCTATGGTTTGATGCGTGTTATGTGGCTCGTGACGCAGACCGTTTATAATCAAAAAGTCCAGCCCCTCCAGGTAAGCCAACTCCTCCACGGGTATCGTCTTCATGTCCGTTATATACGCCATATTGTTGACGCGAAAGCCCAAGATAGGCAACCTACCATGCATCACCTGGAGAGGAACTATATGGAACGGACCCACATCGAACGCCTCATGCGGCTGCAACACATGGAGATGCAACTGTGGCACCCCCGGATACTTATGCTCCACAAAGCAGTAAGGTATGCGCTGACGAACATCCCCCGCCGTAAGCGAATCGGCATAGATATGCACATCACCAAACACACTGTAAGGACGAAGATCGTCTATGCCCGCCACATGATCATAATGCTCATGCGTCAAGAGCACCGCATCCAGCCGTGCAAAGGGGATACGCAGCATCTGCTGACGGAAGTCGGGACCACAATCCAGCAACACCCTGTACCCATCCTGCTCCAAAAGAGCCGAACAACGCAGCCGCTTATCACGTGGGTCGGCAGAGGTACACACCTCACACCGGCACCCTATCTGGGGCACCCCCGTACTCGTTCCCGTACCTAGAATGCGTACCTTCATAACCCTAACTCCCTATATAATGTTCACCTCCGTATGGATTTGAATACCAAACGTATCCTCCACATCCCAACGGATTCTGTTACACAAATCAACAATCTCTTGCGGAGCAGCACCCCCACGATTCACCAGCACCAACGCCTGCTTATCATGTACACCGGCATTACCCAGCGAACGACCCTTCCAGCCGCACTTCTCTATGAGCCACCCCGCAGGAATCTTCACGTGCGCAGCATCCACCTCATAGAAAGGCACCTCCGGATACCGCCCCTGAATCTCCCGCAAGCACTCCACCGGCACCACCGGGTTCATAAAGAAACTCCCCGCATTGCCCTCCACCAAGGGATCCGGCAACTTCTGCCGACGAATAGAGATAATCGCCTCACGCACCTCACGAGCCGACGGGCAATCCGTTGTAAGCACCTGGCGGATATTGCCATACGTAATCCTCGGAGTAAAAGTATGAGACAGTCGCAGCGTAACATACGCCACGGCATACACCCCCTTCCACTCCTGTTTGAACCTACTGCGACGATACCCATAGCAGCACGCCTCCACAGGAATCTCCTCTACGTCACCCGTATCAAGACGCACACACACCACGCTCACAATCAAGTCCTTCACCTCGGAACCATACGCCCCGATGTTTTGCACGGCAGCAGCCCCCACCTCGCCCGGAATGAGCGAAAGGTTCTCGGCACCATACAGATTATGCGCCACGGCATAGTCCACGAAATCGTCCCATACCACACCGGCACCCACCCGCAGGGTAGAACCCTCGGCATCGTCTGCCACCACCTCTATCGATGTAATCCTGCTATGCAACACCGTCCCCCGGAAGTCCTCCGTGAACAAGAGATTGGATCCTCCACCTATATGTAAAAAGGGCTGCGCACTCCCTCGAGCGTGCAGCTTAATCCACTCCTGCAACTCCTCCACAGAGTCGTACTCCACAAAGCAATTGCACTCCACATCCATCCCGAAGGTATTATGATGCAGCAAGTTATAGTTCTTTTCTATTCTCATTTCTTACGTATCCCCCTCTCACTAGTTTTCATATTTCACCAGCATCCACTTACCATCTATCTTGCGGAAAGTAAGAATATCCATCATACCGTTGCAGATACCCTTCTTCACCACCAGCTTACGATCCGTCTCCTTGTAGTGCTGACCGTAATCTATACTCGTAATATAGTCCGTAGCCATCTCCGGAGAGAAATCCGGCCACTGCTCGGGCGAGATGATACCATTCATCTCCTCCTCCCCATCGTCCATCTCCTCCGTATCGGTAGACACAATCGCAATAGGATCGTTCAAGTGTTGCTGCTGATACACCGTATCATTCACAAAGTTCCCGTAGAAAGCAAAGAATTCGGAATCCTCATGCTTGCTCAGCGCACGTTCCTCCACCTGCGTCATGCGCCAAAGTCCCTCAATTCTCTCGAAGACAAACCGACGCATCGTATTGTTACGCAAGTTGATACGATCCACATTTACACTGTTAAGCTCCGTCGATTTCTCCAAGTCCAACTGCTGCTCATTGCTCAGCACAATGGTGTAATAATCATCGGACACAAACAACTTATCGTGTACCCAATCCTTCCGATAAATCTTCTCCGTCCCCTCCTCGGTCCGCAGACTGATAGGGAATTTAACACGGTTCAGTTGCACACGACGATTCTGAGCAAAATTAAAGATAAAATCGTCGAACAACTCATCGGCAGCCTTCGGCAACTCCGCCGCTATGACAGAGTCCTCTACCACAACGGTATCCTCCTCTGCAACAACAGAATCGGTTACCGTAGTTTCCGTCTCCTCCGTCTTTTCGGAGGTCTGATTGCGACACGACATCTGCGCCATAAGGCAGACCGCAGCCACGGGAATACATAATTTCTTCATCATCTATACGCAAAAATGCGTGCAAACATACCACTAATTATTGACATAAGCACCATAAAACAGGCAAAAAAACACATCTTTTTATTTTTTCTACGCTTTTATGCGTTTTCAAGACCCAACATAGCATACTTTTCATTATATTTGCAGACGATTTCATATATGGAACAAACAAAATAACGATATAGAATTATGTTAACAAGAATTCAGCAGTTGAGAGAGGAGATTGCACAGCTCCAAGCCACCGGCGCCGAGGAGATAGAAGCACTCCGAATCAAATATCTGAGCAAGAAGGGTGTTATCAATGAACTCATGGCGGACTTCCGCAACGTACCTGCCGACCAAAAGAAAGCGGTAGGTATGCAGTTGAACGTGCTCAAGAACGAAGCACAAGAAAAGATTGCCGCCCTCAAGGATCAGTTTGCCACAAGCGACGGCGACGCCGTAGAGATGGATCTTACACGCACCGCCTACCCTATTAAATTAGGTACACGTCATCCGCTCACCATTGTCAAGAACGAAATTGTAGACATCTTCTCCCGCCTGGGCTTCACCCTGGCAGAAGGACCCGAGGTAGAGGACGACTGGCACGTGTACTCATCCATGAACTTTGCCGATGATCATCCTGCACGCGATATGCAGGACACCTTCTTCGTGGAGTCACACCCCGACATCATCCTGCGCAGTCACACCAGCTCCGTACAAGCGCGCACCATGGAACGCCAGCAGCCGCCCATCCGCGTTATCTGCCCCGGACGCGTGTACCGCAACGAGGCCATCTCGGCTCGCGCTCACTGCTTCTTCCACCAGGTAGAAGGTCTGTATATAGATAAGAACGTATCCTTCACCGACCTCAAGCAAGTGCTCCTGCTCTTTGCCCAAGAGATGTTCGGTCCCGACACCAAGATACGTCTGCGCCCCTCCTACTTCCCCTTCACGGAACCATCAGCCGAAATGGACATCAGCTGTCACCTCTGCGGTGGTAAGGGATGCTCCTTCTGCAAGCACACCGGATGGGTAGAGATTCTGGGATGCGGTATGGTAGACCCCGCAGTGCTCGAGGCAAACGGCATAGACAGCACCGTGTACACGGGTTACGCCTTCGGTATGGGTATCGAGCGCATCACTAACCTGAAGTACCAGGTGAAAGACCTGCGTATGTTCTCCGAGAACGACGTACGCTTCCTGGATGAATTTACATCAGCCAACTAAATACTTATACTCTCCGTCAGCCCCTCCCAAAAGGAGCCGACGGAGAGTTTTTTACTCACTAATACGACTAACAAACATCATGAAGAAAATGATTACGTCGCTCTGCGCAGCGGCGTTGTGTGCCGGAATGAGCGCACAGGTAAACATCGATGTCGATGCGCAGCAGCGTGGCGTCACAGTAAGTCCCACGCTCTACGGTATCTTCTTCGAGGAGATAAACCATGCCGGCGACGGCGGCTTGTATGCCGAGCTTATACGCAACCGCTCCTTCGAGGACAGCAGCGAGGAAATCTCCTTCTGGAAGGCAGAGGGTAGCTCCATATCTCTTAACAAAAGCAAACTGCTGAACGCCACACAGAAGGCAGACCTTAAATGGACACTCCCCAAGGGTACCGGCAGCAACAAACCCGCCACACTGACCAACGAGGGTTTCTGGGGCATCAATGCCGTACAGGGACGCACCTATAAGCTGTCACTCTTTGTAAAGGGCGAGGGCAAGTATAAGGGAAAGCTCACTGCCCAACTGCGCAATGCGGAAACGGGACAGATATATGCATCGGCTCCGGTGAAGGGCAACATCACGGGTAAGTATCAGAAGTTGACAGCCGAGCTGACGGCACAAGCCAACGACCCCAAAGCGGTGTTCACACTCACTGCCGATGCTCCGGGTACACTCTACATGGACGTAGTATCGCTCTTCCCCCCCACCTTTAAGAATAGAGAAAACGGATGTCGTCCGGAGCTGGCACAACTCCTGGCAGACCTGAAGCCGGCTTTCATGCGCTTCCCGGGCGGATGCTACGTGGAGGGCCAGAAGACGGAGGAGAATATGTTTAAGTGGAAACGCACGATTGGTGCTATAGAGAATCGTCCCGGACACCGCAACGAGAACTGGAGCTACCAGGTAACCGACGGTTTGGGCTATCACGAGTTCCTACAGTTGGCCGAAGACCTGGGAGCAGAACCGCTCTTCGTAGTAAACGTAGGCATTTGGCACGGCGGATGTCTGCCCTACGACCAAATAGGCGACTACGTACAGGATGCGCTGGATGCCATCGAGTATGCCAACGGAGATGCCTCCACCAAGTATGGTGCCATGCGTATAGCCAACGGGCATCCGGAGCCCTTCAACCTGCGTCTCCTGGAGATTGGTAACGAGAATTACAACTTCTCCATGGACAACAATCGCGACCAGAGCGACCACTATCCGGAACGCTACATCACCTTCTACAACGCCATCAAGGAGAAATATCCCTACATTCAGTGCATAGGCAACGTAGAAGCATGGGGCACAGACACACCGTCATGGAGAAATAATCATCCGGTAGACCTCCTGGACGAGCACTACTACCGCTCCCCCATGTGGTTTGGCAAGAACTTCAACAAGTACGATAAATACGACCGCAAAGGTCCCAAGATTTATGTAGGCGAATATGCCGTGACACAAGGATTTGGCACTAAGGGTAACCTGGATGCAGCCCTCGGCGAAGCAGTGTACATGATGGGAATGGAGAACAACAGCGACGTTGTCACCATGAACAGCTACGCACCCATCTTTGTAAACGAAAACAGCGTACAGTGGCAGCCGGACATGATTCGCTTTAACAGCAGCAAGGTGATGTGTACCCCCTCCTACTACGTACAGAAGATGATGCCCAATAATATAGGTACGCAGATGCTTACCGTATCACAGAGCATCGTGAAGGGCGTAGAGAAGCAAGAGCCGTTCCAGCCGGTAAAGGTAGGATATGCTACCTGGGAGACATCGGCCTCCTTCAAGGATCTCACGGTGAAGGACAGCAAGGGCAACACCGTTTCCTTGACCTCCGGCGTCGAGGGCAAGAGTGGCGAATGGAACACAGAGAGTGGCATCACCACACAAGCATCCGCTCGCCAGAGTTGTGTAGCGGTGAACGGCACCACCATCAACGATTCCGTCTACACGGTTTCCTGCAAGGCACGTGTAAACGACGGTGCCGAGGGTTTCATCCTGGTATTCAACTACAAGGACGACAAGAACTACTCATGGTTCAACTGTGGTGGATGGGGCAACACCCAGACCGCACTGGAGAATACCACGGACGGTGCCAAGAACCAGTTCGGCTCACGCTCCAAGATGACGCTGGACAAGGATAAATGGTACGATGTACGCATAGAGGTTGCCGGCAACAAGGCTACGTGCTACGTGGACGACAAGAAGGTGTGCGAGGGAACCATTGCCAAGGAGGAGCGTTCCATCTTCAGCAATGCCTCCATCAACGATGCTACGGGTGAGGTATTTGTAAAGGTGGTAAACATGACAGACCAGAACAACACCGTCGTCATCAACACTAAGAATATGGCGGTTAAGTCGGGCAGCGTCCTGCGCCTGTCTGCCGACAGTGCTTCTGCCGAGAACAGCATGGAGACTCCAACAAACGTAGTCCCCGTAGAGGCAGGCATTACCATAGGTGAAGGTACGGTTACAACAGACCTCCCCGCCTATTCTGTCAACATCGTTAAGTTGCAGACAAAGTAAATTTTTTTATTCACCATAACTTATTAAGGGGCACTCCGTATTTTTACGGGGTGCCCCTTTTCCTCGGGTCATCTATTTCTTCGGGTCATCTATTCTTCCACTCCATGTAACGCTTCAGCACCTTCACGCCACGACCGTTATACCACGCATAACCATTACGGCGTTCGTACCCTATATCCGAGACATCCCACTTCTTCACCCCATCCCTATCACTAAAGAACGGTCTACCCGTCTCCAAGTCGTAGAAACGCGCCCAGAGAGGTTCCGCATCCTCGTCACACTTCACCATACGATAATCCCTCTCACCGTCGGCATTGGTAAAGGACTCCTGCTTCAAGCCCACAATCTTGTAATCCTCGAACCACTTCACAGCCCCCTCAATGGCACGCTTCACCCTCTTGCCGGGTTTCTCCAGACTCATGAGCAACAGCGCAATATCCACCGACTCCCCACCGCTATACGACGGCAGCTCATAGGCACGAGCCGGAGCAGGTGCCAACGTCTTTTCATCGTGCTGCGCACACCACACCGTGAGGTTCCCATCCTTATCCTTAATCTGGGTATTCAGTATACACTCTATCCCCTTGTCGAAAGCCCTGCGTGCCCTGCGGCGAGTAGCCTTTGGCAGCATATCGTAAGGAGGCTTACCGCTGTACACCTCGCGCAGCAACTCCAGGACATTCACCATAGCATTATCGTTGTAGGTAATGTGCGTGTAATAACCATAGTTACGAGGCCAGAACTGAGGCCATCCCCCGTTATCGTACTGCGACTTCAGGATATAGCCTATGCCCTCCACGGCAGCATCCAGGTACTTCCGGTCGCCATGGCATACGTACATACGTGTAAGAAACCGAATCTCGGTAGAGGTAGCATCGTTGTCTATGGTACTCTCGTTCACATTCTCCTTCTCCTTTACAAGAAGCAGCGAATCGGCACTGGAGATGACTCTCTCCATGACGATATTCTTAGGCCATCCTCCGGTGGTTTGCTGATAGAGTAACACATTCTCCGCTATGCGTTTAGCCTCGTCGGTTTTCAAGAAGTCATCGGTATATCTAGGGGCATTTCTCACCCAGTTTTTATACGAAAAGTCCGTTACATTCGGTTTACGCTCCTGCGCATTTGCCGCAAGGCACGTAGCTGCAAGGGTAGCGATAATGATTAGTTGTTTCATCGAAAAAAAGATTTAATTTTAACGACTGCAAAGGTAGAAACTATATTTTACTTCGCCAAACGAAACCACCGTTTTCTTCCTTCAAGCCTCGCATCCACTTTAATCCTGCAAGAAAAACCGAAAAATATGCAATGTTTCTCTTGGGGCACGACAAGTCGCCTGCCGAAATCCGACAAGAAATGGATAATCCGGTGGCGGGAGAGTTTACGAAATTCCCCGATTAGGTGTGTCTATATCGGTCGTTCTATTCGTCACCCCCTCTCCCACGCATCGATGGTACGTGCCTCCGTGGAGAAGTTAACACCTAGCTTTACGATCTCCCTACCATCCGTAGCATACGGAACGGCATACTGTTTCGCCTCGATTTGCTCCAGCGCCACTTGCGGAGTGGAGTCCAGTTTCACCTCTAT
>CAYOKO010000047.1:0-15103 GCA_964404555.1 uncultured Bacteroidaceae bacterium
ACAAGGGTTTCCTAGCACCTTCACATAGATTTGTGGCCTTCAGCTCCACGCTTTTTTATTTCAGGGGATTGAATTAACAACGAAAAGTTAGAGATATGAGTGTTTTATAGACGAATCCGATACAATATATAAATGACAACATTGTCGTGTTTCGACAGGTTGATATACCGCATAAGGACAAGTGAGAGAATTTTACTTGGCGGAGTCGCATTCGTGAATGTTGACTCCGTCCTTGTTTTGTTCTCGGACTCATAAGGTTCCCTTTTGCAAAGATACGGCTTTCTGTTGATACGAGCAAGGTTATTGGTAGTTTATTCTGAAAATTAGCATCTTAAATTGAAAGAGTTTGACAATTTGACAAGCTGTAGCTTGCCAAACTGTCGTTACTCCTTATTAATATAAGCGTTTATCTTTTACGTTTCTTCTTGCCGCCTTCCGCTTTGCCTTTTTTCTCCTTCCTGGAGCTTTTCTTCTTACCCTTGCGACCGTAGGAGACGGAGGGTGCGGGACGGGTGTCCTTGGGTTGGGAGACGATGGGCTTGCCCTCCTCGTCTACAAGCATGAAGTCGAGTGTCTTGCGCTCCAGGTTGGCACGTGCTACCTTTATGAAGACCGCATCGCCCAAGCGATATACGTGTTTGCGTTGTCTGCCCCGCAAGCAGTAGTCCTTCTCGTCGAATACGTAGTAGTCGTCGTCCAGGTCGCGCAGCGGAACCATGCCCTCGCACTTGTTCTCGTTGACCTCCACATAGAAGCCGAACTCCGTGACGCCGCTGATGGTGCCGGCGAAGACTCTATCCTTCTTGTCGCTCATGAACTCAACCTGCTTGTACTTGATGCTGGCACGCTCTGCGCTGGCAGCCAACTGCTCCATAACGCTGCTCTGTTCGCACAGTCCCTCGTACTTTTCCAGACTTGCCGTTCTACCGCCGGCAGCATAGCGTGTGAGCAGACGGTGTACCATGAGGTCGGGATAACGGCGGATGGGCGATGTGAAATGCGTGTAGTAGTCGAAGCCCAAGCCGTAGTGACCTATATTGTGGCAGCTGTACTTTGCTTTCATCATACACTTGAGGGAGATGGTTTCGATGAGGTTCTGCTCCTTCTTACCCTTAATCTCGCTCAACAGCTTATTCAGGTTCTTGCTCATCTCTGCCTTGGTGCCGGTGGGACGTAACTTATAACCGAACTTGGTGATAAATGCTGCCATATTCTCCAACTTGGTGGGATCCGGTACGTCGTGGATACGATAGGGTAGTACCTTAGGCTTCTTGTTCTTGGCTACCTTGCCGATGCTTTCCGCTACCGTGCGGTTGGCGAGCAACATATACTCCTCCACCAACTTATTGGCATCCTTGGAAACCTTGAAGAATACATCTACCGGTTTGCCCTTCTCATCTATATCGAAACGCACCTCACAACGGTCGAAGTTGATGGAACCGTTCTCGAAACGTTTGGCACGCAGTATCTTGGCAATTTTGTTCAGCATGATGAGTTCCTCGGCAAAGTCCTCTGCCGTCTTGGTCGTGGGGTGATTGGGGTCGCCCAGTGTAGCCATCTTGTCGCCCGGCTGTTTGTAATCCTCCGGCGAAGCTTCGCCACGATCCTCGAACAACTTCTGCACCTCCTCGTAGGTAAAGCGGCGGTCGCTGCGAATTACCGTGTGTGCCAGGTGCCAGTCCTTCACCTCACCCTTCTCCGTAATCTTGAAGATGACGCTGTAGGTTAACTTATCCTCGTCCGGACGCAAGGAACAAATCTTGTTGCACAAACGCTCCGGCAACATGGGGATGGTGCGATCTACCAGATAGACACTCGTGGCACGCTTCTGTGCCTCCTTGTCGATTACCGAATTCTCTGTAACATAGTGACTAACATCGGCAATGTGGACACCAACCTCCCACAGCCCCGGCTTCAGCTTGCGCATGGACAAGGCATCGTCGAAGTCCTTTGCATCGCGCGGGTCGATGGTGACCGTTGTTACTCCACGGAAATCCTCGCGACGGTCAATCTCCTCCTGCGGAATCTCCTCCGGGATACGATTGGCAGCATCCTCTACGTTCTTGGGATACTCCAGCGGCAGACCGAATTCTGCCAGGATGGCGTGCATCTCCGTATTGTTATCTCCCGCAACGCCCAATATCTTGGTTACCTTACCGATGGGGTTCTTGGAATGCTCTGGCCACTCCACAATCTTAACGATGGCCTTATCGCCCGTCTTGCCCCCCTTCAGTCCACTCTTGGGGATGAAGATATCGTTGGCTAGCGTACGGTTTTCCGTGGTGAGGAATGCAAAGTCGCGGCTCACCTGCAGCGTACCCACGAAGTCACGGTTGGCTGCCTCGAGAATTTGTGTCACTTCCGCCTCGCGTACATGGTTGCGACGGCGAGCCATCATGCTTATCTCCACCAAGTCGCCATCCATAGCGTGCATGGAGTTGCGCTCCGCCACCAGGATAGGGTCGCCCCCCTCGATAGGCTCCACGGTATTCTTACCGTTGCTTTTGCGGCGGAAGATACCCTGCTGTATGTGTCCGTCTTTGCAGAGAATATAGGTGTAGGGCTGCGTCTCCTTGATGAAGTCGTCGGCAGCCAAGTCTTCCAGTATGTCCATTGCCAGCTGCTTGAGCGGGTGGTTGGTCAGTTTCAGTTCTTGAAATATCTTTTTGATACCGTATGCATCCGTCGGATGCATTTGGAACAAGGTGACGAGCTTTTCGGTCAACTGTGCCTTGTTCATGTAGGAACGGTCTTTTTTAGTGGCTTTTCCCATAGCTTACTTTTTTAAGTTCTATCGGCAAAAGTAAGCAAATATTTCCGATTCGCAACGAGAAGTTGAATAAATTTGTGTTAAACGGTGCGTATCGTGCGCTTTTTGCGCGTGTAGCAGAGCTGAGCGCAGAAGATACAGATGCTCCAGGAGTACTCTACCCACAAAAAGAAGAGGGGGATGGCGGCAAAGGAACCGTAAATCATGTTGTAGCCGGTGAGCCATACTTGTGCTCGTATATATAGGTACTGCATGAGCGACATGGTGATGCCTGCCAGACATCCGGGGAAGAGTACGCAGCGCCATGTGACACGGGTGTTGGGGATGAAACGGTAGATGATGATGAAGAAGAGCGTGAGCAATAGGAGCGGGGTGATGAGTACGGCTCGTTCCAACCCCTCGCTTAGCCAACTGATATCGCCTACGCTGTGTGCCAGCATCACCGAGAGTAGGCTGAGCAGGTAGGAGAGGAGTGCCATGAGCAGGAAGAGAATGATGAAACAACTGTAGTCGCGCAGCATACGCCACCAGTTGCGCCCCTTGACGTTCCAAATGACGTTGAAGCAGCGTTCTATCTTCTTTACCAACGAGAAGACGGTGAAGAGCATCATGACAATACCGGCTCCGATGATGTAGCTGTTGCGGGTGTTTGCCAGATAATTGTTGGTGAAGGTTACCAGTGTGTCGGCTACCGTGGGTTGGGCTTCGAGGGCTTCGCGAAGCCACTTCTCCACCAGGCTGTCGAAGCCGAGTGTGCGTGCTACACCCAGGAGTAGTGCGAGGAAGGGGACAATGGCGGTTAAGGTGCTGAAGGTGAGCATGGGAACTTCGTTGTCGAACATTCCGTTATAGGCAAAGAACCGTTCGCACGTCTGCCAAAATTCCCGGCAACGAGTGCGTACTCCTTCGCCCAAATGATTCCAGATGCTACGGCGCAGGAGGTCTACCATCCAATATACTCTTCTGTTCATCATGGGCGCAAATGTACGCAAATCTTCCGAATGGGAAAAAGAAATTGGCGATAAAGCGGGCGTATACCGTAAAAATAGTGTATCTTTGTGGCTCTAAACAGAATAATAAAGGAAACACACAGTACGTTATGAAGATATTGATAACCGGGTCGGCGGGCTTCATCGGAAGTCATCTGGTGGAGGAGGCGTTGGCTCGCGGACTGGATACGTGGGCGGGGGTGCGCAGGAGCAGTAAGCGTACCTTTCTGACGGATGAACGTATCCGCTTTTTTGAATTGGATTTCGCTCATGCCGATAGGATGGAGGAGCAGTTGCTGGCGGCCAAACGGGAGTTTGGCGGATGGGATTACATCATCCATGCGGCAGGTGTCACCAAGTGTCTGCATCGTGAGGACTTCTCCAAGGTGAACTATGCGGGAACACGCTTGTTTGTGGAGACCCTCCGCAAACTGGATATGGTGCCGCAGCGATTTGTGTTTGTGAGTTCGCTGAGTGTATTCGGTGCCATACGTGAGGAGGCATCTCCCCGGGCAACAGCTCCTTGGCACTATCTCCCCATCCTGGATACCGATACTCCGTGCCCCAATACGGCATACGGTAAGAGTAAGTTAGAGGCGGAGCGTTATCTGGCAACGCTTACGGATTTCCCTTACATCATTCTTCGTCCTACCGGAGTGTATGGACCTCGTGAGCGCGATTACTTCCTTATGGCTAAGAGCATTCAGCAGCATTCCGATTTTGCCGTGGGGTATAAACCGCAGGAGATTACCTTTATTTATGTGAAGGACTTTGTGCAGGCTGCCTTTGCCGCTCTCACAAAGGGAACCCTGCACAGAGGATATTTCTTGAGCGATGGTGCTGTTTACAATAGTAAGACTTTCAGCGATTTATTGCGTAAGGAACTGGGTAACCCCTGGTGGATACGCATCACGGCACCTTTGTGGGTGTTGCGCATCATCTGCGGAGTGATGGAAGCGGTATCGCACATCACCGGTAAGATGACGGCTCTGAATGGTGATAAGTATAACATACTGAAGCAGCGCAACTGGCAGTGTGACATAGAGCCGGCTCGCCGGGAGTTGGGATACGTCCCCGAATACCCGTTGGCACGTGGCGTGGAGGAGACGGTAGCATGGTATAAAAAGGAAGGATGGATAAGGTAAAGCATTTTTTTGCCTCCATGCTCCGGGTAGATTCGGAGCGGAGAGCCGGACTCCTTCCGGCAGAGATTGCCATGGTGTGCTATTTGTTGCTTACTTCGGTGGTGTTGGTATGCTTTCCCGAACGGTTTGAATCCATCACCTCCATGGCAGTGCAGCGTGTGGGAATTTTATTGGTTACGTTGGTGCTGTGGCGCATCTATATGTTGCGTTCATGCAAACTCATGGAGCTGGTGCGAGTGTTGTGGCAGGTGTCTCTGCTGAATTATTGGTATCCGGAGATATTCGAGTTCAACAAACTCCTCTTCAACTGCGACCACTTGGTGGCGGGATGGGAGCAGAGTGTGTTTGGAGGTCAGCCTTCCGTATGGTTTAGCGAAACTTTCCGTTCGCCCGTTTTCAGCGAACTTATGAACATGGGATATTTCTCTTATTATCCCATGATAGTGAGCGTAATAGCGTTTTATTTCTTTGGACGTTACCGACGTTTTCAACAAGCATTCTTTGTGGTGATGGGAGGCTTCTTTCTCTATTACCTCATCTTCCTGCTCTTCCCGGTGTCCGGTCCTCAGTTCTACTTCAAGGCTATAGGAACCGATGCAGCGGTGGCGGGGGTGTTTCCGGAGTTGGGCGATTACTTTGCCACCCACTTCCAGGCAGACAACGTATTGGATTATATGCTTCCAGCGCCGGGATGGGAGGAGGGCTTCTTTCGGGGACGTGTAATCTTTGCACAACTCTCCGGTGAGCGTCCCATGGCGGCATTCCCCAGTTCGCACTGTGGCGTGAGCACCATTCTCATGTGTTTGGCATGGCAGTCACGCAGTCGTAAACTCTTTGGCATACTGTTGCCGTTTTATATTTTGTTGGTACTCTCAACGGTTTACATCCAAGCACACTACGCAGTAGATGCCATCGCAGGGGTGGTCTCCGGGGTTGTCTTCTGGAGAGTGTTGAAGTATCTGTATTTACAGAAGTTTGAGGATTAATCTATTTTATCTTCGCCGTTTCGGCGTTGCGAATGTTTTGTTTGCTACGCAGGAACGCCTTGGCGGAGCCAAAATGCAAGTACATATCTAGACGAACGGGGAGGTGGTTGTCATCGTCGGTAACCCAAAAGGTGATAACCTCCTTCTCTTTTTTGTTTTCATACTCCACAAACGACCACACCATGCAGCGGTAGGTATCTTTCGTACCCTCCATCTGGAAGTTCTTTTTACCTCGGTAGATAAGCGTCTGTTTGGAGGTTTCATCGCCGTCGGCCATCATAAACTGAATCTTGTCTCCCTTCTTGTAATCATTGCCGTCGAAGGAGCGAGCCTTGAGAAGCATACTAATCATATCGTACACACAGTCGGTGTAGCTATTCTTTACGGTGGAAATCTTACCGTGTTTGTTGCGGTAACGCTGTTTCAAGTTTACACGTTTGTCTGCATAGTTGTACCACACTTCATCCACGGTGTAGCGAGAACCCTCCTCGGCACCCTTGCGGTAGTAGAGCGGCACCATATTGCGTGTGGTGTAACACTTTAGCGTATCGCGCATGACAAAGAAACGATCGGCATCCTTATTGCCACGCGAGATGAGGCTGCAGCGATAGGCAGGATCGCCGTTGTAGGTGGTCTCGTAGGTGCTCATGGTGGCATTGCCCACCTTCACCCAGATGAATTTCCAGTTGAAGTACAGGTCGTAGATGAGTGTCTCGCCCGATTTAAACGCCTTGTTTTCCTCCGGGCACTGTGCGCTTGCCAATAGGCAGACCAAACTCAGAAGTAAGGTCAGTAGTTGTTGTTTCAGTTTCATTTCTTTTTGTTTTTCTCGCGTTCCGCATTTTTGTTTTGTACCGTCTTCGCCTTGTCCGGTTTCTGCTTGGTTATCTTTTCCGGCTTCTGCTCGTAGATAGGCGTTGAGAGGACGTTCCACGTTTGCTCTATCTCCCAATCCGCTTTCAGGGCAATCTCCTGAGGGTAGTAGTAAACCGCTTCCGGTTGTTTGCGCTCATCGTAGTTACCGGTATCCCAGATGCCGTTGTTGTTGCTGTCTACAAACAGACGCAGGTAGTAGGTCGCAGGTGATATGTAGTAGAATTCGGCTTTACCATCCTCCATACGCACCGTCTTCACCACCTTGTCGCTACCGTCCAACAGCTGGATATATGCCGTTTCATTCGGTTGGATAGGCAGGTTTACGTTGACAAACAACGTGGAGAACTCCGACATCTCACGTACTTTGATGCTCGTTTCTATCTTGTCGTTCACTCGTCCATAGATGCTGCGTATGGCGGCACTATCTACCTGGAACTTATACTCTTTACCCGGTTGCCACTCTGCATAGAGCATAAAGGAACGGTTGGTTTCGTCGGTGGGCAGAATCAAGTAGGGTGCCTCCGACCAGGTGGAATCCTGCTTCGCATAGAAATGGAACATGGTGGAATCCAGCTTCTCGTACGGCTGTTTAAAGGTAATAGGAATATTCTCATCGGGCGCAATGCTACCGCCACGTGCGCTCACCTCGTATGCCGGAACCGGCATCTCGGGGATTTCCATCTCCTCGTCCTCCTCGTCCTTGCCGCGAGCCTCTTTATTCTCCTTGCCCTCACGTTTCTCTCGTCGACTCTTGCGTCGTTGGTCTTTCTTGTATTGCTTTATCCACTCCTCACGCTCCTCCGCCTGCTGTTTCAGCATCTTGGCACGTGTCAGGCTGGATACTATCTCCAGTGTATCCGTCATGCTTACCGGTTGCAGAAGTGAGTCGCAACCTATGTAGGTCATGGCTATTGTTAGCGTATCCATATAGTAGATGGCGGTATCCTTCACCCAATAGGTGAGGGAGTCGTTGCGGTCGTTGTGCTCTATAACAAAGGCATTGCGCTCGTCGAAGTTTAGTCCCTTTATGATGGGCAGCGAGTCGGCTCTGGCGCTGAAAAACAGTTTGAACTGTTCCATAGTAGCACGTTCCCACTTTATGAAATACTGGTTGTTAACCTCTTCGGTAAATGCTTTCAGCACAATATTGTCGGGGTAGAAGTGGGTATATGGGATTCGGCGGATGGAGTCGTAGCGCACACTGTCGCGCCACACGGTATCCATACGCACATCGGGCTTGCTGGAGCAGACGATGCTGTCCATATTAAAAGCCAACTGTTCACTCTTTTGGTCGAAGTAATAGTTGCCATTGGCATCCTTCAAGGCATATACCTTGTACTTGCGGTCGCCGTTCACACCCTTTATCAGGAACTTACCGCTACCGTCGGTGCGGGAGACACGTTCAAATGCCTTGGTGGTAAATGCCGTGTCGTTGTCGTAGGCGTGCAGTCCTACCAGCAGACCCTTGATGGGTTCCAGGTTGGACGCATCCAGCACATAACCCGAAACCTCCATGGAATCAATCTGTTCACCCGTTGAAAAGGTGTATGTGTACTGTCCCATGGGATTGCCCTCGTTGTTGTCCACAATGGCATCGGAGAAGTCGATGGTATAAGTCGTATTCGGCTGCAACGTATCTTGCAGATTTACAATAATACTCTTACCGGATGTTTTTATCTCCGGCACCTCCAATTGCGGTGGTGAAACCACTACTTTATCGTTGGCATTCTCCAGTTTGATATACTCATCGAAGTGCAGCGTAATCTTCTTAGACTTTGAATTGACAGCCCCCTCCACCGGCGTACTGCTCACCAATTTGGGCGGAATCTCGTCGTAGATACCCCCATCGGGCGTACCTATGTTGGCACAACTGTATAACGCTATGCACATCAGTACCGCCACCACCAAGTTTACAAGTCGCTTCATATTCAAAATCTTTTTATGTATTATTCCCGGTTCAGTTCCAGAATTTCGTCTATATAGGTTCGCTGGTTGCTCAGTCGTGGAATCTTATGCTGACCGCCCAACTTACCCTTCTGCTTGAGCCACAGGTCGAAAAGTCCCTTGCGAGCCTTCACTATCTCTAGTGGTTGCAGCGTGATATCCTTATAACGTTTTGCCTCATAGTCCGAGTTTATCTCCTGCAAAGACTGATCCAGCACCTTGGCAAATCGCTCCAAGGAGTCCGGCTCCACCGCAAACTCTATCACCCACTGATGTCGACACTTGGCATTCGCATCCATAAATACCGGAGCCGCCGTGTACTCCAATACTTGCGCTCCCGTCTGTTCGCACGCACGCTTCAAACCTTTCTCCGCATTGTCTACAATCAGTTCCTCACCAAACGCATTGATAAAGTGCTTGGTTCTACCGGTGATGACAAACTTGTACGGATCCTTCTGCGTAAAGCGTACCGTATCGCCTATGAGATAACGCCACAAACCGCAAGAGGTGCTGATAACCATGGCGTAGTTCTTGTTCAGTTCCACTCCGTTGAGCGGCACAATGGTAGGCGACTCCTTCTCCAACTCATCCAGCGGGATGAACTCGTAGAATACATCGTAGTCCACCATGAGTAGCATGGCAGGATCGTTCGGGTCGTCCTGCAAGCCAAAGAATCCTTCGCTGGCGTTGTAGGTCTCCATATAGTGCATACGATTGCTCGTAATCAGTTGCTTATACTGCTCACGGTAGGGCGTAAATGCTACACCTCCGTGGAAGAAAACCTCCAAGTTGGGCCAAACCTCCTCCAGGTGTGTCTTGCCGGTAAGCTCCATTACACGGTTCAGCACCGACAACATCCAGGACGGTACGCCACTCAAGTTGGTAACGTTAGCATTCATTGTCTCCCGTGCTATGCGGTCGCGTTTCACCTCAAAGTCGCTCAGCAATGCCGTTTCCTTGCACGGCACACGCACCAAATTGACCAACGGGTTGATGTTCTCTATCAATATGGCACTCAGGTCGCCCACCAAGCTGTGAGGCAGGTTATAGTTAGACGCATGGCTACCGCCCAGAATCAGTCCCTTACCGTCGAACATACGACTCTCCGGATGGTTTCGCAAATAAAGTGCCACCGCATCCGTACCACCCGCATAGTGGATATGCTTCAATCCATCCTTGCTCACCGGAATGAACTTGCTCTTATCGTTCGTAGTACCCGAAGACTTGGCATACCATTTCACCGTACCCGGCCACAGAACATTTCGTTCGCCGTGGCGCATACGGTCGATGAAACCCTTCAACTCCTCGTACGTATTCACCGGAGTATTGCGGCAAAACTGTGCATACGAAGTACTATCCGAGTACTGATGTTGGCGTCCCCACTCCGTATAGTGAGCCTCCGTCAAGAGACGATGAAGTGTTCTCGCCTGCAGTTCGGCGGTTCCCTTTTCATACTTTTCAATGGCCTTCTGTCTTCCCACAAAAAGCTTCCCGATATATTGCGTCTTGTTCATAGTGCTGTCTAGTTAAATGCCTCATTCTCTGCCGCAGCAATGATGTCCTCCTTGCTCAGTTCACGCATCTTTACCGATACGTCCGAGAAGTCGAAATCATCCTCCGGCTGTGTCTCCGTCCCCTTAGGCGAGGTAGACGAAGCTCTCTTGTCCGTTGCCTCCGTACGCAGTTTCATGTTAGGACAACGTTTACCGCTATCCGCTCTCTGTCGGCGCGGAGCAGCAGGTTGTTCTTGTGAAGTAGGTACCGCCCCCTCCACCGCAGGAATAGACACCGGTTGTTCCTCCATAGCCGTACGCTTACCCTTGGCAGCAAAGATGCTGTCCACCAGCTTCGGCTCGCTTTTCATCTTTTTCAAGGTAATCTCCGCAGCCTTCTGTTGGCTCTCCTTCTTGGAGTATCCCGTAGCCGTGGCACACACCACGCCCTCCACCAGCACCTGCGTCTTGAACATGGGCGAAGCATCCTTCTTATCCACGCTCTGTTCCAGCAGTTTGAAGTCTATGGAAATTCTGTTTTTCTGCGACCACTCCAGCAGCTTACTCTTGAAGTTGGTCTCCTTCTTAGCCACATCCTCCAGGTTTACAATCTCCTTCAAGATGCGTCCTCTGATAAAGAAAGAACACATATCGTAGCCGCGATCCAGATAGATAGCCCCCACCAATGCCTCGAAGGCATTGCCGTTCATGTAGCTATTGTGCGACATCTTACGATCCGTAGACACCACCAGCTTATCCAGTCCTATCTTGACAGCAATCTTACCCAGCGTCTCACGCTTCACAAGGTTGCTACGAGTGTTCGTAAGGAATCCCTCTTTCTTATCCTCAAAATGGTGATACACCACATCACCCACAATCGCCCCCAGGATGGCATCTCCCAGAAATTCAAGACGTTCGTTGTTGATACGGTGTCCCTTATCGTCCTTTACCCCCGATGAACGGTGCAACAAAGCCTGTTGGTAAAGGTGGATATTGTGCGGATAAAACCCCAATATCTTCTTCATGGAAAAATAAAGCTCCTTGTCCTTACGGAAAAAGAGCCTTATTCTATCCATTGTATTTACAAAATGTATCACGACTTATTCTGCGTACTTTTTGAAAATTACACATGCGTTATGTCCGCCAAAGCCAAACGTGTTGCTCAACGCTGCACGTACCGTACGTTCTTGTGCCTTGTTGAAGGTGAAGTTCATGTTGTAGTCTATCTCCTCATCCTTATCATCCTCCTCATGGTTGATGGTAGGTGGAACGATATCGTTCTTCACTGACAAGATACAAGCCATAGCTTCAACAGCACCCGTAGCACCCAGAAGGTGACCGGTCATAGACTTGGTGGAACTGATATTCAGTTTGTATGCATGTTCGCCGAACACCTCCTTGATAGCTTTCGCCTCGGAGATATCGCCAACGTGCGTAGAAGTACCGTGAACATTGATGTAATCAATCTCGTCCGGATTCATTTCGGCATCTTCCAGTGCATTCTGCATTACCAACTTAGCACCCAGACCTTCCGGATGAGAAGCGGTTATGTGGTGTGCATCGGCAGACATTCCGGCACCTGCCATTTCGGCATAAATCTTGGCACCGCGAGCCTTTGCGTGCTCCAACTCCTCCAGAATCAAGCAGCCGGCACCTTCACCCATGATGAAGCCATCGCGGCTGGCGCTGAACGGACGGGAAGCATGCTGCGGGTCGTCATTGCGGGTGGACAGTGCGTGCATAGCGTTGAAACCGCCTACGCCACACGGCCAGATAGCCGCTTCGGAACCACCGCTTACTACTACGTTTGCCTTGCCCAGACGAATCAGGTTGAAGGCATCTGCCAGTGCGTTGCTAGATGAAGCACAAGCAGAGGTGGTAGTGTAGTTAGGTCCGTGGAAACCATACTGGATGGAGATGTGTCCGGAAGCGATGTCCGCAATCATCTTAGGGATGAAGAACGGATTGAACTTAGGACCCTGCTCCTCACCATGCACTGCATAGTAGCCGGCTTCCTCTTCGAATGTATGAATACCTCCGATACCTACACCAAAGACAACACCTACACGATTCTTGTCAATCTTCTCCAGATCCATGGCTGAATCCTCAATAGCCATCTTGGCGGAAGCCAAGGCGTACTGAGTGTACAAGTCCATCTTACGAGCCTCTTTACGATCTACAAAATCGGCTGCATTGAAGTTCTTTACCTCACATGCAAACTGGGTCTTGAATTTGGAAGCATCGAAGTGTGTAATAGGACCGGCTCCTGAAACACCTGCCAACATATTCTTCCAAGTCTCCTCGGCAGAATTTCCCAGCGGAGTGATGGCTCCGATACCTGTTACAACAACTCTTTTCAATTCCATATTATATATATATGGTTGGATTATTTCTGAGCGTTCTCGATGTAAGAGATAGCGTCTGCTACGGTCTCAATCTTGCTAGCCTCGTCGTCCGGAATAGTTACGTTGAACTCCTTCTCGAACTCCATAATCAACTCTACGGTATCCAGAGAGTCAGCACCCAGGTCGTTGGTGAAGTTTGCTTCCGGAGTAACCTCAGACTCCTCAACACCCAATTTATCTACGATGATAGCTTTTACTCTTGATTCAATTTCTGACATAGTTTTGAATTTTTGATTATTAATAATTTCGTTATTTTTCAATTTTGCCTGCAAAGGAAAAGAAAAATATCGTTATATGCAAGTATTTAGCCAATTATTTTGCTTTTGGCTGCGCAAAAGGGTGTATATTGTGCACTTTCTGCCACCCTTTTTGCGCAAAAAACGGTTTAAAATGCAACTTAATTCCATTTCTCACGTCGCAGCGGGTAATTACCACGCAAATCTTCAAACAGTTCCGGGTTTTGTTTCAGTCGGTTGCTGTCGTTGCGTGGGTCGTATAATTGCAGAATGCGCTCTTCGGAATTTGCCGACGGGATGAGTGTTGCCGGTAGGGCGGGGGCTTCCTGGAAAACAGGGAGGGGTTTGCCAAAGTGCTCGCAGAGTGCCGTTACTGCCATACGGGTGGCATTTGCTTTACCATCAGCGGAATAGCCTGCTATGTGGGGGGTGCCTATGTAGACTTTTTTCAATAACTCCGTGTTGATGTGGGGCTCGTTCTCCCAGGTGTCGATGATGGCTATGGGGAGAGTCCCTTTGTTCAGAGCTTGTAGGAGTGCCGTGTTGCATACTACTTCACCGCGACTGCTGTTGATGAGTATGCGTAGGCGTGGGTTGTCGGCGAGGTAGGCCTCGTCTACCAAGTGGTAGGTGTGGTAGATGCCCTCTCGTATCATGGGGGTGTGGAAGGTGAGTATGTCGCACTTTCCTTTCAGCTCCTCAAGGGTGTGGAAAGTGTATTTATTTAAAAGAGGTGTATGAGGGTTGCGCTCCAAGAGTGGTGGGTCGCATAGGAGAATGTTAAGGTGAAACTCCTCGCAAACCTTCAGCACCTCCGTGCCCACGTGTCCCACGCCCACAATGCCAACGGTCATCTCTGCGAGGTTTAGTCCGCACTCCCGTTGCAGCAACACAAAGCAGGAACGAATGTATTGTCCCACGGATGCTGCATTGCATCCCGGAGCGTTGCGCCAGTCTATGCCATGCTTTTGTAGGTAGTTCGTGTCTATATGATCGAATCCTATGGTAGCCGTTGCTATGAACGACACCTTACTGTCTTTCAATAATGCTTCGTTGCAGCGTGTACGTGTGCGCACCACGAGCGCATCGGCATCGTGTACCAATGCCGGCGTAAAATCGGTTCCTTTGCAGTACACCACTTCATCGGCAACCTTCTCTATAATCCCCCGGATAAAAGGGATTTTGTCATCAACTATTACTTTCACGCTGCAAAGGTACTACTTTTTATTCTATATCTGTTGGCTGAAAAGAAAAGTTTTACTAATTTTGCAGCGTAAACAAACAGAATAATGACATTTAGCGAACTTTGTAACCCTATATTCGAACAGAGTATATGCGATTATCACGTCCATGACCACGTGGATACCCCCTGCAAGAATCCTTATGCGGAGGGTTCGATAGAGGCGTGCCTTTATACGAAGAATTGGATTGATACGGTGCAGTGGCACCTGGAAGACATTATCCGTGACCCGGAGATAGACCCTATTGAGGCTCTGGCTCTGAAACGTCGTATTGACCGTAGCAATCAGGATAGAACCGACTTGGTGGAGATGATAGATAGTTATTTCCTCCAGAAGTACAGTGGTGTACAGGTGCTGGCAGATGCTACCATCAACACGGAGAGTCCGGCATGGGCGGTGGATCGTCTTTCCATTCTTGCACTCAAAATCTATCATATGCGTGAACAGGTGGAGCGTGCAGATGCATCCGAGGAACACAAGGCAACGTGCCGACGCAAGTTGGATGTACTCTTGGAACAGCAGCGTGACCTCTCTCTTGCTATCGATCAGTTGATTGCCGATATAGAGGCGGGTCGTAAATATATGAAGGTGTACAAGCAGATGAAGATGTACAACGATCCTTCTACCAACCCCATCCTTTACGGAGCAGCCAAGAAATGAAAGCTCATGTAATGATATTCAGGTTTTCCGCTCTAGGGGATATTCTCATGACTATCCCCGTGGTGGATACCTTGGCTCGTACCTATCCTAAGCTCAAGATTACGGTGGTGAGTAGGGAGATGGTGCGTCCGTTGTTCGAGCAACTTCCGGAGAATGTCCATTTCCTGGGGGTGAACTTCAAGGACGAGTATAAGGGGGTGAAGGGACTTTCGCACTTGTTCGCTCAATTGCGAAAGGAGGAACCTACCCACATAGCCGACCTGCACGATGTGCTTCGGACTAAATATCTGCGTATGCGTTTTATGCTTGCCGGATACAAGGTGGCGCATATCGATAAGGATAGGGAGGCTCGCAAGGA
>CAYOKO010000048.1:0-14968 GCA_964404555.1 uncultured Bacteroidaceae bacterium
TAAACAGTTTCCTCATTGTTCTTTAAGAGTTTAGTTTGTAAATTAGTTCTATTATATTGTATTTTTTGTATTTTCTGTCCGCAAAGATAAAGAAAAAGTTCATTATGCACCAAGAATTTTGTGTTGAATTATGCTAAAAAAAATAATTTAATGCCATTAGTAACGGCTTTTTGTGTATAAAACGTTTGATTCTCTCTTTTTTACAGATTCATAAAGATGCTTGCGGTTACCTCTATACCATATTAAAAATGGGTGTATGTTTTCATCCATACACCCATTCTTATCGAATTATATATTTCTTATTCTTACTTCACCAATACTTTCTGGACGCTGGTACCCTTCTTAATAAGGTAAAGTCCCTTGGCCTTGGTGTCGCTAACACGCTGACCGTTCAAGTTGTAAATACCATCGGCAGCTGTGGGGATAAAGGTTCCGGCAGTGATATCCTCTATGCCCGTAAAGTCCTCATCTACATCCTTTACCAACAGAACATATCCCAAGTCATCGTAATACTTCGCCGTCTTCATGGCAGCCGTAGCCGATGTGCTAGGATCCAACTGACGATAGTAACGAGCCCCCGGAACGGAACTCTTGGTTCCCGTCTTGTAACGCAAGATGCTCATGATGCCGGAACGCTCGGACTGAGTGGCAGCAAAAACCAACTCCGGTTCAATGGTATTCCCCTCGGCATCGGTAAACGGAACAAAGAAGCCGGCGGTTGAACCTACACACGTAGTGGATGTGGGGTCGGCATCCTCCTCCTTGGCACAAAGTCCTACGGTAGCCACCAAGTCGCTGCTGATACGATAGGTACCCTGCTCCATGGCTATGTAACTTACGTACTGATTGGTAGGGCTGTTCTTTGTAGCCTCGGAACGCATCATCTTGATGCTGAACCCCTCGTTTGTAACATCGTACACCTTGGGAATGAACGGACCGGTGGTGGTAGAAGCGAATCCGGTGGGAATCACTACCGGAATGCTGCCCTCCGGGAACGGCTCGTTGAAGGTGACACGCACCTCGTCCAACTTCACCTTCACGTTGTTACCCTCCTCGTCCAGAATGGTTGCAACCTCCACCTTCTTGCCATTTTCCAGCACGTAGTTATCCTTCTTTATAATAAGAAAGTCGGACGCATCGGACTTACTCATGCTCGTGGTAGCATCTACCGGATGATAGTAATAGGTAAACTTACCATCCTGAATACTGCTGACATGGTCGGCAGGGAAGTAGTTGGTAGATGTATTATAGGTAGACGGACCCATGATGATGGCGGGGAGAATGCGGTTGCCCTCCTCGTCCTTCCCCAGAGAGGTGTAGTCGGTAGTCACCTTACCATCGGCACCACCGGTGGTAATCTCAATGTTGCCGAACTGAATATCACCGCTACCACCGGACGCACTGATGGAAACGGAAGCCTCGTTGGAGTAATACTTAGATGTCTTGGCACCAGCCGGGAAAGAGGTGATGCGATAGTAGAGCGCACCCGTCTCGTCCGGCGTATCGGTATAGGTATAAGTAGTACCGGACTTAGCAGACTTATCTCTCGGAGCCACGGTAGCAATCTTTACCCACTTACCGGAAGCACCCTTGCGCTCCACAATCATAGAGTCTATCATGTCACCGTTGTCGTCGAGCCACGTCAGCGCCGCCGTATTCTTGCTACGAGTATAAGTAGCCGTGAGGTTGGACGGAGTGAAGTACACCACCGTAGGCACCTTCTGCAAGGAAGCCTTGTAACCCTGCTTACTCTTCAACTCGGAATAGTACTTACCGAAGATGGACAACGTACCATCCTTATATATCTTGGAAGCATCTGCCTCGCTGTTCCAGTAAGCATAACGCTCCACACAGTCCAGAGACTCTATATAGTCCAGAATAGGTTTCGTATTGTCGTAGCAATACTGCTGGTTGGAGGTAGAGAAGGTACCGTCCGTAGTAAAGATACCGTTCTTGTTCCAACTGGCACCCCACACCCACTCACTGATCCAGATGGGACGCTTACCATAATTATTATAATAGTTCTCCAAACTCCAGAAGCTGCCGCTAGGCCAGTAGCAATGCAAGTCGAGCATATCGCAACGCCAACCGCGAGCATCGATGGAGTCTATGAAGCTGCGCAAGTGGCTCCAGCTACCGTCGTGAGAAGACTCGGAGCAAAGACGCATACCGGTACGCATCAAGTTCTGCCAGTTGTCCAGCACTACATCTACCGTTTGCGGATGGTCATCGCTGGAGTTACCCGGCTCGTTGTTGGTCTTCATGTTACAAGAACCCGTCACACTACCACAGGTAGCCGATGAAGGATAATCCTCGTAGATATGGTTGGGCACCCACTCCTGGTCCGGCAGGTTGCTGGCGTTACCCTGTGCCCAGTCGTAGCACCAAGAGGTATTCAGCGCAGCGTTGGCAGCAGCACTACCGTTGCTAGCCAAACCCTTCTTCTGGGTGTTCCACCACTTAAACAAGCGGTAAGAGGAGATGCGGGCATCCATGTGCGTAGGCAGGGAAGCAATCTCCAAGTCCTCCTTGTCTGCCACGAAGCAACGGCTGTATCCCCATCCACCGGTTCCCACGGCGAAGGTTACCATATAACCGCGTTTCAACTTGAAACTGCGAATTTTATTGTTCATGTTCTTTGCCGTAAGCGTCTGCATATAACCACCGGAGTTCCCCAGGTCGTAGTCATCATAGGACTCACCCTCGAAGTTAGGCTCCGCATATACGGTAAGCGGTTTGAAGTCGGCACTGTACGGAAGCACAATAGCACCCGGTCCGTACATACGCACCTGGCAGTTCACATCGTTCTGTGCAGCCTCGCCGTTGATGAGCACATTCTTCAAGAGATTCTGGCTCAGCACCAAACTCGGCTTAATATAGCTAAAGATAAGCACAGCGTGCTCCGTATTTACAATGTTCACGCTTGCACCGTCGGCAAACGGAGTGGTATCCGTGATGGTGTAATCTACATCATCGGTCAGAGTCACCTCGCCGGTGAGCTGTGATACCGTCTTTACAACGTTGCCCGCCCAAGCCGACAGTCCGGCTGTACAGAGCAACCATGCTGCTGTTAAAAATTTTTTCTTGTTCATCTCTAGGTTTTTTAGGATAAATCGGTAGTCTGTTTATTTGTTCGGGAATGCTTTGTTCAGCGTATCCAACTCACTCTGTGAGATAGCAATCACGGTTCCGTGACGAGGTGTGAAAGCCCCCTCGGTCTTGGTGTTCTGCTTGTACTTAAACTTCTGGTCCAGTGATGGAGAGGTGCAGAACTGGTAGTGACCGTTCATGTAGCAATCGTACATGAGCACCCAGTCGCCGTTCATCTTTCCGTTCTCGTCGAACAGACGGAACACACCGGCACCCTCTACGGCCTCCTTGGTATCCTGCCAGAAATCGTCGTTGGCAGACTTATTCCACTTTGCCTCGTTTGTCAAATCTTTTGGCTTGCAGGTGTACTTCAAGATACCCTTCTGGCGGTCGCCCTCGGTCTTGAAGAAGATGTGGTAGAGACCCTTATCGTCCTGTACAATATCGGTATCGATGCTGCTCTTTCCACGGTCGAACAACAGCTGCGGTTCGCCCTCCAGGTCGGAGAAATCCTTGTTGGCATACGCATAGTACACCTTATCATAATCCCCCTCCTCGGTCGTCAAGATAGAGAAGTACACCATATACTTCTTAGCCTTGGTATCGTAGATGGTTTGCGGAGCCCAAACACGGGTACACTTCGCCATACGAGTACCCCGGAAACGCTCGGGGAAGTGGATGGTGTGATGCTCCCAGCTCACCAAGTCACGACTACGCATGAGCACCATACCACGGTTGGAAGACCACCCCTCGGAGCTACGCATATCCGTCACCACCTGGTAGAACCAACCATCGTTGCCACGCAGGATATGCGGGTCGCGCACACCCTTCTTCAGCGAGATGGTATCCGATGCAATCACCGGTTTACCGTTGTTCAGCGGTGTATAGTTAAATCCGTCTTTACTAATGGCATAACAAATCTGCTCCTCCTCCGGTCGGTTGCCGGTAAAATAGGTAAACAGATATGCCACCTTCTTATCGTCACACTTTTTCTTTGCCTCTGCCGTGCCCGGAATACCCAGTAGGGATACCAGCGTTACGGACGCAATTATACCTTTTGCTAGTAGGCTTTTCTTGTTCATATCGTTAGTTTTGTTTTTTAGTTTGTCCAAATTTACGACTTTTGTACGAAACAGCAAACGTAAAGTCGGGAAAAATGTGTAAAATTAACGTTTTTTCTTCTTTAGCTGCTCCGCCAATCGCTTTTGCACGGCTGCTTCCTCGGGTTTACCCCATGCCAGGAGCGCCTCGCCCAACCATTCGTGTGCTCGTGCATTCTCGGGTACCAGAGAGGTGGCACGGGTGAGGTCGCCTACGGCATCTTCCACAAATCCACGCAACAAACGGTTGCGTCCTCTATTCAGTAATGCTTTGAAATTCATAGGACTTAGGTCTACCGCACGGTTGAAACACGCCGTAGCCTCCTCTATCCGCTTGGCATTCTGCAACGTGATGCCCTTACGTATGTAGGCATCCACACAGTTGGGGCATAGCGCTATCGCCTTGTCGAAGTTGGCCAGCGCCGCCTTCACATTGTGCGCCTGAGTGATGCATTCATTGCCCATACGCACATACTCCTCGGCATACTTCTTGCACGTTTCCAGATGTTTGCGCAACTTCTCCTGCGCCTCGTTGCGCTCTTTTATCGCCTTCTCCTTCTCCTCCTTCAGCCGCTTTATGCGTTGCAACTTCATGCGAATGAACCGTTTGGCATAAGGCTTCTCCACCTCGTAACGAGCATGGATAGCCTTGAAGAACTTCTCCACACACTCGTCGAACTCCATACGGTCGTACGCCTTTATGCACTCCTCATAGAAGATATCCGCCTGCGCCTGCTCCATGGCACGACGCACCGCCTCGGCATCGTTGAAGCCCTTGGCAAACTTCACAATATCCGGCTTCACAAAGATGTCCGAGCGACGGATGGACTGCTCCAACTCAATACCCTCCAGCGAACGACAACGACTCAACGCCACGTAAGCCTGTCCGCCGGCAAACACACCCCCCGTAAAATCAATCTTCACCTGGTTGAAGGTAAGTCCCTGACTCTTATGGATGGTAATAGCCCACGCCAGCCGAACGGGGAACTGCGTGTAGGTGCCCAGCTCCTCCTCCTCAATCTTCTTCTCCTCCTCGTTGTACGTGTAGCGCATATTGCTCCACTTCTCCTGCTCCACATCTATATATTTCCCCTCATCGGTCACGATATAGATATGCTCCTCGTTCGAATCGAATCCCTGGACAACCCCCAACGTACCGTTGACAAAGCGACGGTTCAGGTCGTTCTTTATGAACATCACCTGCGCCCCCTCCTTCAGCTCCAGCTCCATAGGAGTAGGCAGAGAACTCTCCGGGAAGTCGCCCGATATCTTTCCATGAAACACATACAACTCATCCTTCAGGGCATCCAGATGTTGCTTATTAATAAAGTCCACGGTATTGCGACGAGTAGCCAAGGTAACACGCAAGTCCAAAGCCCCCTCTGTCGCCTCCGGTTTCTCCGCCTCTTCCTCCACAATCGGAGCAGAAGGCATCACCCGGGTATTCAGCAATTGCAGTTGAGGTCCCGTCACCGTATTGTTTCGAATGGCATCGAGCACACTCACAAACGCTGGATCCTTCTGCCTATACACCTTGGTCAACTCAATGGAAACCAGTTGCATCTCCTTAAACACATTGGCCGAGAAAAAGTAGGGCGTAGTGTAGTAGCGCAGCAACATCTCCCGTTCGTTGCCATTGATAACCGGTTCCAGTTGGTAGATATCGCCTATCAAGAGCAACTGTTTGCCCCCAAACGGAACACGCATATTGTGCGAATACACCCGTAGAATCTTGTCGATAAAGTCAATGATATCCGCCCGCACCATAGACACCTCATCTATAATGATAAGCTCTACGGCATTCAGAATCTTCTGCTGCACGGCATTGTATTTCAAGGCCGACTTCAAGTTACGCACCGTAAACCTGCTATCGTCCGGCAACAGCGGATAGAAGGGAAGTTTAAAGAAGCTATGCAGCGTACTGCCCCCGGCATTAATCGCCGCAATACCCGTAGGTGCCAGTACCACAAACTTCTTCTTAACGTGCCCACACACATACTTTAGGAAAGTAGACTTACCCGTACCCGCCTTTCCCGTAAGGAAAAGCGAGTTGTGCGTGTACTGAACCAGACGCAATGCCTTCTGGAACTCCTCGCTGCTCGTGTCAATCGTATTCTCCGTAGCCACAAATACCGCCTTATTGTTCCTCGCCCACCTCCTCGGTAGCCGTTGCCGGTTCCGTAGCCTCTACAGGCACGGCAGCATCGTCGAGAGAAAGAGATAATGAATCGCCGTCCAGTTCTACACTGTCCACACGCTGTATGTATTCACCCACACACTTATAGGTACTTGCCGGAATATCTTCGCGCACCGGAGCAAACTTACCTTGATATTTCTTGGTAAGCGTGGGGTCGTTTAATACCTTCTCGTAGAACAAACCGCAGATGGGCAATGCCGTGCGGCTACCCTGTCCCAATTGTCCCGTGCGGAAGTGGATGCAACGGTATTCACCGCCCACCCAGGCACCCACCACCAGTTTGGGAGATACCCCCACGAACCACGCATCGGAGTGCGCATTGGAGGTACCCGTCTTACCGCCGAAGTCGGTCGTCTTGATCCAGTTGCCCACATATCGGCGCAACGACTGTGACGTACCACCCGGCTCCGTCAGTCCACCCTTCAGCATCTCCTGCATGAAGAAAGCCGAACGGTAGGGGATAGCCACCTTCTTGTCTGCCTTAGCCTCATAGATAACATTGCCGTCACGATCCTCAATACGAGTAATCATGCGATAAGGCTCCGCATAACCGTCGTCTGCCACACAGCAATACGCATTCACCAACTCGGCCAACTGAACATCCGATGCCCCCAGAGAAAGGGAAGGAACATTGTCCAGCGGAGATTCTATACCCATATTGTGCGCCGTATTGATGATGTTGGGGATACCCACCTCCAGTCCCACCTTCACCGCCACACTATTGATGCTCTGCGCAAAGGCCGATTTGAGGTACATATTGGCACCCGTAAAGTATCCGTTGGCATTGTGGGGAGCCCACATCTTCTCCTCGCCCGTCTTGGGGTCGTGTACCTTCATGCCCACGTAGGAATCCTGTCGGCGGTCGCTCGGCACCATTCCTTGGTTCATCGCCTCCGTGTAAACAAACAGCTTAAAGGTAGAACCCGGTTGGCGCATGGCAGTCACCTTGTCGTACTTCCAGGAGTCGAAATCTATATCGCCCACCCAAGCACGCACATAGCGAGTATCCGGTTCTATAGCAATCATACTACAATGCATAAAGTGAACCATGTAGCGAATGGAGTCCATCGTACTCATCTCACGCTGCACCTTGCCGTTGTAGGAGAACAACTTCACCGTGTGCGGCTGGTTCAAGTAGTACTGTATAGAGTCGTTGTTGCCGTCGTATTTCTGCTGCAACCACTTGTAATGTTCCGTCTTCTTTGCCAGATTCTCAATGAAGTTGGGAATCTCATGATGCTGCTCATCCTGCCACGGGTTGGTATTGCCCCAGTGGTTGTCGAAGTTGCGCTGCACCGCCTGCATCTGCTCCAAGGCAGCCTCCTCGGCATACTTCTGCATACGGGTGTTCAGCGTAGTATATATCTTAAGACCGTCGGCATAGAGATCCGGCTTACCGCCCTCATAAGAGAGTTCGCCACGCTCGTAGAGTCTATCCAGATAGTCCACCAACGCATTGCGGAAGTAAGGCGCTATGCCATCGTAGTTGCTCTCCTGCGCCGCCCTGCTCACCTCCATGGTAATCGCCTTGATGGAATCCAGTTGCACCTGCGTAGCCACCTTGCCGTCAATCTTGATATCCCCGTGAGCAAACATATT
The DNA here is from genome assembly GCA_964404555.1 of uncultured Bacteroidaceae bacterium. GTDB lineage: Bacteria > Bacteroidota > Bacteroidia > Bacteroidales > Bacteroidaceae > CAZUTW01. The sequence continues at coordinate 7,987 of CAYOKO010000048.1, forward strand.
ATCCAGCACCACGTTGCGACGCTCGGTACTGTTCTTAGGGTTCAATTTAGGATTGTAAGTAGAGGTAGCCTTGAGCAGTCCCACCAACGTACACGCCTGTTCGTAGGTAAGCTTGTCCGGAGTGGTATCGAAGTAGGTCTTGCACGCCGTCTTTATGCCAAACGCATTGCTACCGAAGTCCACCGTATTGAAATACATGGTGAGAATCTCCTCCTTGGAGAAGTTGTACTCCAACTTCAACGCCACAATCCACTCCTTCGCCTTGATAATCGCCAGTTTCACCACCGGCACCTTGCCCAGTACACCCGTAGAATACTGTGTGCGAACACGGAACATATTCTTAGCCAACTGCTGCGTAATGGTACTGGCACCACGCGCCCTGCCCCGTGCCATATCCTTCACCGCCGCAAACAATCCCTGGAAGTCAATACCGAAGTGCTGATAAAAACGCTCATCCTCCGTATCGATAAGCGCACGAACAATGATAGGCGAAATCTCCTCATACTCCACCGGCGTACGATTCTCGTTGAAGAACTTACCTATCTGCTTCCCGTCATCGCTGTAGATGATAGAAGCCTCGCTCACCACCGGATGGCTAATGTCCCGGAAGCCCGGAGACTTACCGAACAATCCCAAGAAGTTTATGTCCACTGCACCCAGCAGCAGAATAATGCCCACCACAAAGGAGAGAAATCCCACCGCCAACTTGCAGTACCATTTCTTACCCTTGTAGAGTCCCGCATACCACTTAAACGGTTTGCCGAGCAGACTCATTACCTGTTTGAAATTCACCTTCTTCATGCCATCCATACCTTCACTCTTTGTGTTACTTCTGCATATCAATATATGCCATTATGGCCTCCTCCTCATCGGGATGAAACCACTGTATCTCCTTATCCCTCCGGAACCACGTCATCTGTTTGCGAGAGTAGATGCGGCTGTTCTGCTGTATCTTCTCCCGGGCAAAATCCAGTGTCCAGGTTCCGTCCAGATATTGAAACATCTCTTTATACCCCACGGTGTTCAAGGAGTTGAGGCTGCGGTAGGGGAGCACCCTGCGTGCCTCCGCCTCCAGTCCCTCCTCCAGCATCATCTCCACACGTCGATTTATGCGGTCGTACAGCTCCTCACGGTCGCGCTGCAAACCCACCTTCACAATCTTAAACGGACGTTGCTTGCGCTCCCCCGTAAGAAACGAAGAGTAGGTCTTCCCCGTCATGTAGCAAATCTCCAGTGCGTGAATCACCCGTTTGGTATTCTTTAAATCTACCTTATTATAATACTCCGGATCCATAAGTCGCAGTTCCCGTTGCAGCACCTCAGCCCCCTCGTTTTGCCAACGAGCCAAGAGCATATCACGCGTCTCCTTGTCCACCGTAGGTATATCGTCGATACCGTTGCACACAGCATCGATGTACATCATGCTACCCCCGGTCAAGAGCAAAGCATCGTGCGTACGGAAAAGCTCCTCCGTAAGCCGTATCGCCTCCGCCTCGTACTGCGCCGCACTATAGTAGTCCGTGAGTTGCAAGGTGCCCACAAAGTAGTGATACACCCGTGCCCGCTGCTCCGCCGTAGGAGCCGCCGTACCTATGGGAAGGTCGGCATACAACTGTCTTGAGTCCGCATTCAGGATAGGAGAGTGGAGATGTTCCGCTATGCGCAGCGCCAACTCCGTCTTACCCACTCCCGTAGCACCCACGAGAACTACCAGTGTCTTCATCTAGAAACCGCCGTCGTCACTTATGTTCAACCCCTCCAAGTCCAGGTCCTCGTCCGCAAAACCCTCGCTGCCATAGAAAGACTCATCCAAGTCCTCCGCAGGGTTTCCCTTCTCGTTCAAGAACGACAAGTCGAAATCCGGATCCTTGCACTGTACCGGAGCATCACCAATGCTACGAATGCACTTAGGCTTCTTGAGATCACCCGAAGAAATCTCCATGAGATCCATAAGCAGAACACGTTCGTTGATGGGGTCGAACACATACGCCAAGTGCTGCTTCTCCTCCTCGAGCAAATCCTCCAGTTTGGTATCACGCATCACATAGCAATCCTCGTCGGGATTGGTCTTGCCCATATCCTCCATGGTTACCTCGGTCGTCTCCTTCCAGTCCTCATCGCACAGGTAGAAACCGGTAATCTGGTTGTCTTCATAGTTACAGCTCTTCAGAATGATTTTATGCAAATCAAAGAACGTAGCCTCACTGCTGATTTCAATTTCACGAGCGAAGTCTTGTACCTCCTCGCTCAGTATCAAAAAACGGTAAACCATATTATACTTCTTTAATCGTCAATAGATCGCACCGTGCCCGTATGTCAATGGATGAATCCACGCTTGGATGACGTAAGGAACTCCACGATATACTCTATTTCCTTCGTCATGGGGACTTCATTCTTGATGCGCTCTATGGCATCGTTAAACTTCAATCCACTCTGGTACACCAATCGGTATGCCTGATGTATATTCTCAATCAACTCATTGCTGAAACCGCGTCGGCGCAGTCCCACCAAGTTGAGTCCGCAGAATGCCACCGGTTCACGGGCAGCCGTAATGAACGGCGGAATATCCTGCGCCGTGCGGGTACCGCCACCCACCATAACATAACCGCCCACGCGGCAGAACTGGTGAACCAACACATTGGCACTGATGATGGCATTATCGTCCACCGTCACCTCGCCCGCCAACTTGGTACCGTTGCCTATGATACACCCGTTGCCCACAGCCGTATCGTGTCCCACGTGTACCGTCTCCATGAGCAAGTTACCGTTGCCCACCATGGTCCAACCCTTGGACGCCGTACCACGGTTGATGGTTACATTCTCGCGTATTTTATTATCATTTCCGATGATAGCTACCGTATCCTCGCCCTGGAACTTAAGATCCTGCGGAATAGCACCAATCACAGCACCCGGGAAGAAGATATTGCGGTGACCTATGCGGGCACCGTAAAGCACCGTAACACTGTTCATGAGTACGTTGTTGTCACCTATCTCCACATTTCTGTCGATGTAGCAGAAGGGACCAATCTCGCAGTTCTCACCAATTTTCGCTTCCGGATGTACGAAAGCCAACGGACTGATTTTACTCATACTATAATCTTGTTTGTTGGGTTACTTATTCTTAATAATCTGCGCCGTAAAGGTAGCCTCGCTCACGATGGTCTCGCCCACAAAGATGTATCCCTTCATAGAGGAGATGCCATGACGTACTGGAGCCAGCAGCTCCACCTTGAAGATAAGGGTATCGCCCGGTACCACCTTCTTGCGGAACTTCACATCGTCTATCTTCATGAAGTAGCTACTCCAGCGTTCCGGTTCCTCCAGTGTGTTCAGCACCAAGAGACCACCCGCCTGTGCCATTGCCTCAATCTGCAATACCCCCGGCATTACCGGTTCCTGCGGGAAGTGACCCTGGAAGAAAGGCTCATTGCTCGTAACATTCTTCACACCCACAATCGTGGTAGGCCCCAGCTCAATAATCTTGTCCACCAACTGGAACGGATAGCGATGCGGCAACAACTCACGTATGCGGTTCACATCCATCACCGGCTCCTGGTTGCAATCGTAGATAGGCGCCTGCACCTCGTGCTTGCGAATCTCCTTGCGCATGAGGCGAGCAAACTTATTGTTGATGGTGTGTCCCGGACGTGTAGCAATCACTCTACCCTTGATGGGCTTACCAATCAACGCCAAGTCGCCTATGACATCCAGCAACTTATGACGCGTACACTCGTTGTCCCACACCAGCGGTTTGTGCTGTATGTAGCCCAACTCCGTAGCATCACGATGCTCGGCACCCAGCATATCCGCCAGGTTGTCCAACTGCTCCTGACTTATCTGACGCTCGTATATCACCACCGCATTGTCCAGGTCGCCGCCCTTGATAAGCTGCGCCTGCAACAACGGTTCTATATCGCGCACAAACACAAAGGTACGAGCCGCCGCAATCTCCTTCTCGAAGTCGTCCAGATGCTCCAGCGTAGCAAACTGACTGCTTATAAACTTAGAATTGAACGAACACATCGCCGTGATGCTGAACTGCTCATCCGGCAGCAACGTAATGCAAGAACCGGACTCCTCATCCTTCAGCTCAATCTTCTTATGGATAATGTAGTAATCCTTCGGCGCATTCTGCTCCTCGATACCCACCTTGCGGATGGACTGCACATAAGGCAGCGAGCTACCGTCCAGGATAGGGAACTCCGGACCGTTCACCTGCATCAAGCAGTTGTCTATCCCCAGCGCATAGAGAGCCGCCATAGCGTGCTCCACCGTACTGCAACGAACCTCCTTCTTTGCCAGTACCGTACCGCGCTGCGTATCTACCACATTCTCCGCCAAAGCATCTATCACCGGATGCTCCGGCAAGTCGATACGTTCAATTTTATATCCGTGATTCTCCGGAGCAGGATTGAACGTCACGGTCAAGTTAAGACCCGTGTGCAATCCCTTACCGCAGAGTGAAAAACTTCCTTTTAATGTCGTCTGTTTCATCATGGAGACCTCTTTACTTATTTATATCCGCCTTCATATTGGCTTTCATAGCTTCCAGTTCCTTCTTTATCGCATTCAGTTCGCGATACATATCCGGAAGGTTCTTGAACACCGCACTACTGCGCATAAAGTTCTTGGCATCAATCGCAGGAGACCCCTGTAGGGTAAGTCCCTCCTTGCGAACACCACCTGCGATACCCGCCTGCGCACCCGTCATGGTGCGGTTGGCTATGGTAGCATGACCGGCTATGCCCACCTGTCCGCCAAACATACACCACTCACCTATCTTGGTACTACCCGCAACACCCACCTGTGCCGACATAACGGTATTGCTGCCCACATCCACATTGTGTGCTATCTGCACCAAGTTGTCCAACTTCGTACCCTTGCGCACATAAGTAGACCCCATGGTAGAACGATCCACACAAGTGTTGGCACCAATCTCCACATCGTCCTCGATGGTCACGATACCAATTTGCGGAATCTTCTCATACCCCTCCTCGGAAGGAGCAAAGCCGAAACCGTCGGCACCAATCACGCAGCCGGAATGCAGAATGACACGATTACCAATCTTGCAATCGTGATACACACTCACATTAGGGTACAAAATGCAGTCGCTGCCCACATGAGCACCCGCCTCCACCACCGCATGGGTGTATATCTGGGTATTATCGCCTATCACCGCATTATCGCCCACGTAAGCAAACGGAGCAATGTAGCAGTCTTTACCCACCGTAGCACTCTCTGCCACATACGCCAAGGAGTGAACTCCGCTGCGCTTAGGCTTCATGCTCTCATACGCCGTCAGCAGGCGAGCGATGGCTTCGTATGCATTGTCCACACGAATCAGTGTGGTGGTGATATCTTTTTCTAACTTAAAATCCTTGTTTACCAAAACCACACTACTCTGCGTGGTGTATAGATAGTGCGCATATTTAGGGTTGGCAAGGAAGGAGATAGCCCCCGGGATACCCTCCTCTATTTTAGAGAAGGTAGAAACGGTAGCATTTTCGTTTCCTTCCACCACACCGCCTATAAGCTCGGCTATTTGTTTGGCTGAAAATTCCATATTTTTGTCCTATTTTCACTATTTTACACTGCAAATATAGTAAGTAAATGCGTAATAAACGAATTTCTTGCTAAGAAAAGGTGCAAAATGTTGCTTTTTTTAGAAAATTGTTTTCAGTTGCGCTGCCATTTGCTCTTGAACCTCGCGTGCTTTCTCCGCAGCTACGGCTGCAAAGTTCTCGCTCTTGTCGGCGTAGATAATGGCACGACTGCTGTTCACAATAAGTCCGCACTCGCTGTTCATACCATACTTGCACACCTCCTCGAGCGAACCGCCCTGAGCACCTACACCCGGTACCAACAGGAAGTGGTTGGGCACTACCTTGCGGATGTCCTCGAAGAGTTGACCACGGGTAGCTCCCACAACATACATCATGTTTTCGTCGTTGCCCCACTCGCCGCTCTTCTTGAGCACCTTCTCGAACAGACGCTCGCCCTTCTCGTCGGTCGTCAACTGGAAGTCGGCACTACCCTTGTTGCTGGTGAGTGCCAGGAGAATCACCCATTTGTTGGGATAATTCAAGAACGGAGTTACACTATCCTCGCCCATGTACGGAGCCACGGTCAGCGCATCCAGGTTCATCTCCTCGAAGAAGGTACGCGCATACATAGCACTCGTGTTGCCTATATCGCCACGCTTGGCATCGGCTATGATGAATTGTTCCGGATAGTTCTCGTTGAGATACTGAATGGTTTTCTCAAAAGCCATCCAACCCTTCAGCCCCATACTCTCGTAGAATGCCAGATTGGGCTTGTAAGCGATACAGTAAGGCGCCGTTGCGTCGATAATAGCCTTGTTGAACGCAAAGATAGGATCCTCCTCCTTGAGCAGATGCTCCGGAATCTTCTTGATATCCGTATCCAGACCCACACACAAGAAACTCTGTTTCGCCTTTATATTTTCAATAAGTTCTTTCTTTGTCATAATGTACTGCTTTTTTCGATTTTGTTATGTATTAAAGTTCACTCTCCTTCATTCGTTCCGCATTCTCCGCCACGATAAGGTGGTCTATGCAGTCCTGGATGTTACCGTCCATGAAGGCCGCCAAGTTGTAGATGGTGTAGCCTATGCGATGGTCGGTGATACGTCCCTGCGGATAGTTGTAGGTACGAATCTTGGCACTACGGTCGCCCGTAGAGACAAGCGTCTTACGACGTCCCGCTATATCGTCTATGTATTTCTGATGCTCCTTATCATATATAAAGGTACGCAGGCGCGCAAGAGCCAACTCCTTATTCTTGGGTTGGTCGCGTGTCTCGGTACACTCCACCAGGATCTCCTCTGTCACACCGGTATTAGGATTGGTCCACATATAGCGAGCACGCACACCGGACTCCACCTTGTTCACGTTCTGTCCGCCGGCACCGCTACTACGGAAGGTATCCCACTTTATGGCACCCTCGTTTATCTCCACATCAA
>CAYOKO010000049.1:0-14880 GCA_964404555.1 uncultured Bacteroidaceae bacterium
AGGCGAGAATCCAGGAGAAGAGAACCTTCAACGCTTAATCATAAGCGCTTCGAGACAAAAAATGCCCGGCCTTTCGGTCGGGCTTTTTTATGCCTCATAAATCTATACTGTAAGCATTTTCTCGAAACGCTCCAACAGGGCTTTACGTTCCTCCTCGGAGAGGGGGGCGTCTTTATGTTCCTCTTCTATAAACTGGCGGAAGGCATTCATAGCCTTCATGCGCATAATAGACTTCCCCGCGGAAAGTCCACTCTGGAACTGTCCGTGGGGAAGGATACTTCTGTTAAACTTACCGTCGGCCATTACTTCACGTCACCCACCTTAATAAGGTACTCGGCTATCTGGACAGCATTCAGGGCTGCACCCTTACGAATCTGGTCGCCCGTGAGCCAAAGAGTGATGCCGTTATCGTTTGCCAAATCCTGACGGATACGACCTACGTAGATATCGTCCTTGCCGGCACTCTCGATAGGCATAGGATAAACGTAGTTCTGCGGATCGTCTACTACCGTTACACCCGGTGCACCGGTAAGAGCCTGGCGTACCTGAGCTGCGGTGAGCGGAGCTTCGGTCTCAATCCATACAGACTCGGAATGGCTGCGCAGAGAGGATACGCGCACACAAGTGGCACTGGTGCGAACATCGCTGTGCATAATCTTGCGTGTCTCGTTGTACATCTTCATCTCCTCCTTCGTATAGTCGGTCTCCGTCATCTTATCGATTTGCGGAATCACGTTGTAAGCCAACTGGTGCGGGAACTTCTCGATGGTCTTGCACTCACCTGTCTCTACCAACTCCTTGTACTGCTGCTGCAACTCTGCCATAGCCGCTGCACCGGCGCCACTGGCACTCTGGTAGCTGGAGATGTGAATACGCTTAATGTGAGACAACTTCTCGATGGGCTGCAGAACCACCACCATCATGATGGTAGTACAATTGGGGTTCGCAATGATGCCGCGCGGACGCTTCAGCGCATCCTCGGCATTGCACTCGGGCACTACCAATGGCACATCGGCATCCATACGGAATGCACTGGAGTTATCAATCATCACGGCACCGTACTTGGTGATGGTATCGGCAAACTCTACCGACGTACCGGCACCGGCACTCGTAAAGGCGATATCTACGCCCTTGAAATCGTCGTTGTGCTGGAGCAACTTCACCTCCACTTCCTTACCGCGGAAGGTGTACTTGGTACCTGCACTACGTGAGGAACCGAACAATACCAACTCGTCAATCGGGAAATTTCTTTCCTCCAACACGCGCAGGAACTCCTGTCCCACTGCGCCGCTTGCACCTACAATAGCTACTTTCATATATATCTTATTGTTTATAATTTCTCCTAATCGAGTGCAAAAATACGACAATTTATCAGAATAACGGCTATATTTTAAAATAATAATGATTTAAACCTCCTTTTTTTGCCTATTTCAACATCTTTGAGTAAATTTGCAGCATAGAAAACAGTATAAAAACAGATACCGATTGCCTATGACCGATATATTTCAGGGGTTCCCCATTACGGACCCTACGTGGATTTTCTTCGTGGTGCTGTGTATCATTCTGTTCGCTCCCATCGTTTTCGGGCGACTGAAGATTCCACACATCGTGGGAATGATTTTGGCGGGTAACCTTATAGGGCCGCATGGGTTCAATATCTTGGATTCGGACAGTAGCTTTGAACTGTTCGGACAGGTGGGCATCTACTATATCATGTTCTTGGCGAGCTTGGAGATGGATACCGAGGGGTTGAAGCGTACCAAGATGAAGAGCCTCATCTTCGGTTTGCTTACGTTTGCATTGCCGTTTGGGTGTGGTCTGCTGTCGGGGCATTATCTGTTGGGGTACAGCATTGCGGCATCGGCGTTGTTGGCGTGTATCCTGGCGTCGCATACGTTGGTCTCCTACCCTATCGTGAGTCGCTATGGGTTGGCGGGGCAGTCGAGTGTTACGGTGAGCATTGGTGCTACGCTGGTGACACTCATGATTTCGTTGTTCACGCTGGCGGCGCTGAGTGGTAGCTTTTCGCAATCGGTGGATGCGTGGTTTTGGGGGTTGTTTGCGCTCAAATGCATTCTTTATCTGCTGGGTATCTTCTTGATTATTCCTCGCATAGCTCGTTGGTTTTTCCAGCGTTTCGAGGAGCGTGTGTCGCAGTTTATCTTTGTGCTCACGGTGGTGTTCTTTTGTTCGGGCATAGCCAAGATGTGCGGACTGGAGGGTATCTTGGGGGCTTTCTTGGCGGGTTTGACGCTGAATAGGTTCATTCCGCATACCTCTCCGCTGATGAATCGCATAGAGTTTGTGGGCAATGCGTTGTTCATTCCTTACTTCTTGATTGGGGTGGGTATGATGATTAACATCCGACTTCTGTTCTACAGTGTGGAGACGCTCTTTGTGGTGGGCATGATGGTGGGTGTGGGTACGCTTAGCAAATATGTGGCGGCGGATGTGGGGGCTCGCATTTTCCGCTATGGGAAGCGTTCCAGACTGATGATGTTCGGACTGACGGAGGCGCATGCTGCGGGGGCTTTGGCGATGGTGATGATGGGTACTCGCTTGGAGGTGGCTCCGGGGGTGTATCTCATGGACGATAATATGCTGAACGGTGTTATCATAATGATTCTTTTTTCTTGCATCATAAGTTCTATTGCTACGGAGAAGGCGTGCTTGAGTCTTGCCGAGGAGGTGACGCAGGAGGATGACGGGGCGCACGATGATGAGCGTATCCTTATTCCGATTGATGGTTCCGAGGGTATGGAGCAGCTTGTGGGACTGGGTATTATGATTCGTAACGGTAGGCTGAACCGTCCGTTGCAGGCGGTGAATGTGGTGTACGACGATGAGAACAGTCCCAAGAAAAAGGAGCTTGGCATGAAGTTGCTGGAGCAGGCGAAGAACATAGCGGCGGGGTCCGAGGTGGAGATGGAGACGCAATTGCGTGTCACGGCCAATGTGTCGACGAGTGTGATTCATGCTATGATGGAGAAGGAGGCTTCGGAGATTATCATAGGTCTTCATCGCAAGCGTCACTTGGCGGATTCTTTTATGGGGTCTTTCTCGCATAACTTGATTGAGAATACGCATCGGCAGATTATGATTGTGAAGTGTGTGGCGCCTATCAACACGGTGCGTCGCATCCATGTGGCGGTGCCGCCTAGGGCGGAGAAGGAGACGGGCTTTTACCGTTGGCTGGAGCGTCTGGCACGACTGGACGAGGAGCTGGGGTGCCGTATAGAGTTTCATGCTACGTCGGTCACTACGAAGCATATCCAGAACTTCTTGCGTCACCGTCATCCTAAGGCTCGTCCGGAGTATAACCTACTGGAGGACTGGGCGGATTTGCTGCTCATAACGGGTGAGGTGAGCTACGATCACTTGGTGGTGATTATCATGGCGCGTAAGGGTAGTATCTCCTATACGCCGTTGTTCGAGGAGTTGCCTATGCAGATTACGAAGTATCTATCCAACAATAGTTTGATGCTTATCTATCCGGACCAACGGGAGGAGACGCGACACATCACGTCGTTTGTCAATCCGCTGGGGATGGAGAAGAATGCGGCGCAGCTTTCGGGATGGGTGTACGACAAGGTGCGCAACCATCTGCGCGACCCGGAGTAGAGGGGGTATGCGGTGCTTTGTGTATAAATAAGGATATAAAAAAGACTGATATATATATTTATGATTGAGATAAAGGGAATAAAGAAGAGCTTCGGTTCTTTGCAGGTGCTTAAGGGGATAGACCTTTCCATAGAGAAGGGTGAGGTGGTGAGTATTGTGGGACCGAGTGGTGCCGGCAAGACTACTTTGCTGCAAATTATGGGTACGCTGGACAAGGCGGACGAGGGTTCGCTCGAGATTGACGGTACGAATGTGGCAAAGCTTTCCATGAAGCAGTTGGCTAAGTTCCGTAACAAGCATATAGGTTTTGTTTTTCAGTTCCACCAGCTTTTACCGGAGTTTACGGCACTGGAGAATATCATGTTGCCGGCGCTCCTGGGGGGGATGTCGCGCAAGGAGGCGAAGCTGCGTGCCGAGGAGTTGTTGGCGTTCATGGGACTGGCAGACCGTGCCAAGCATAAGCCCAACGAGCTGTCGGGTGGTGAGAAGCAGCGTGTTGCCGTGGCGCGTGCCTTGGTGAATCACCCGTCTATCATCTTGGCGGATGAGCCTTCGGGTAGTCTGGATACGCAGAACAAGAAGGAGTTGCATCAACTCTTCTTTGACTTGCGTGACCGCATGGGACAGACGTTCATCATTGTGACGCACGATGAGGAACTTGCGTCTATCACCGATCGTACCATCCACCTGAAGGATGGCGTAGTGCAGGGAGAAACACGTGCTGTCCGGGTGGAAGAAAAGGAGGTGGTGATGGAGAACATTCCTGCGGAGGAGATTGTTTCTGAGGAAAAAGATTCGAATGAACCGGAGTAAATGGTTCCTGTTCCTTGTTTTGTTGCTAGCCTCCGTCTGGGTAGGTTGCGAGGACAGGGAGAAGGTAAAAATAGTAAACCGTGCCACGGGGCAACCGTATGAGTTGCAAATGGTGGTGGACAAGGACTTGTGGAAGGGTCGGCTGGGCGACACGCTCCGCTCCTACTTTGCTGCCGATATGCCGGGACTGCCGCAAAAGGAGACGATGTTTCGGTTGTCGCAGATAGCGCCCGCCGGATTTGGAGGGTGGTTCGTGTCTATGCGCAACATTCTTCGCATAAACATACACAAGGACAGCACTCGTACGCACTTTGGCATAGTGCGTAATCGCTATGCCCGTCCGCAGTTGGTGGGTGAGCTAACGGCGCCATCCATCGAGGAAGCCATTCGCTACCTCTCCCTGCATGGTGAGGAGATGTGTCGCTTATATATAAAGGAGGAGTTGCTCCGCCAGTCGGTTGCTTACGAACGTACATACAATCGCACCTTGTTCAACGCTTTGCAAAAGAAGTTTGGCATAAGCCTCAACGTCCCCGTCGAGCTGACCGTCAGCAAATCGGGGCATCACTTCATGTGGATGAGTCAAAAGCAGGAGCGCACGCTCAACCTTTGTGTGTACGCCATTCCATGGGAGGGAGACATAACGACCCTAACGCCGGAACGTTTCACGGAGATGCGTGATTCGGTAATGCGCATCAACATCCCCGGCGGACGTCCGGACCAGTATATGGCGACGGATGCACAAACGGTTACCAAAGATTCTCTTATGGATACTCCTCACCACGGCGTTACCTTCCGTGGTCTTTGGCAAATGGAGAACGATGCTATGGGTGGTCCTTTCGTTGCCACTGCAACACCGGATACCGCACAGCACCGCCTCATCGTTGCCGAGGGTTTCGTGTTCAACCCCAACCAGGACAAGCGTAAAGATATTCGTATGTTGGAGGCTGCCTTGCGCACGTTACAACCATAAAAAGCATAATACGCTCATTATATGACAATGAGCGTATTACACTTTATTCCCAAACCGTTCTACCGTTGCGTATTTGCAATCCATGATAGACAGCGTTCTCCGGAATTTTTCTTCCATCCAGTGTGTAGCGGGCGGAGCGGATAACCTTCGGCTTGCTCCGGACGGACTCAATGGCATTTGCCGTGTCACCAATCGTAATTTTTCCGGGGGTGGCAAAACGAACGATACTCTCCTCCTCACGACCCGACTCCTGCGTGCGAAGTTGAACTTCGTAGGTGCCGTCCGGAAGATTTACATCCAGTGAGTAGGATCTGTCGAGAGACGAATAGTAGTAACCCGTTACCAGGTTAATTTCCTTGAGCACCGTTCCCAAAAGTCTTGATTCACCGCTCGATTCATTCACCAGGTACGCAAGCACATTGCCCGAAAAGGTGCGAACAGATCTGTTGGAAAGTTTATCTACCTTTATTTTTAGGCTTTCCCCCGCAGTGTACTGCGACTTCTCCGGAGACAGTGACGTGCCCCTAAACGTGCAGGGAGATCCCGTACCCTCCCCGGGTTTAATATTGGCAACATAGTAGAAGTTATAACTATATTCGTTTATTGCCACCTCATCCGTCTGGTCGTGATCCAGGTTCAGGAGGAAGTATCCGTTTCCACTGCCACCCCATCCCCAGTTGCAGTGAAAATAGTACAAGTCGTTCAGGGTGGTTATACCGTCTATTACATAACAATGTCCGGATGCCTCACTATCTGCACTAATAAGAACGGGACGTTCATGCGTAAGTTCCTCCAGCAGTTCGCTCTCTAGTTCGAAGCCTGTGGCACTGTATGCCGAACCGGTAAAATACATACCGTCATCGTACCCAAAGTTAGTGCATAGTGCTTTCATCATATTGGTTATGGATGCTGCGGTCGAACTCACGCCAAAGTCTGCTTCTATGGAGGAGGCGCAAGCAGCACTCAGTTGTGCCACGGCATTTGCCTGGTCCACGGTGTATGCTACGTAGTAATCTTGGTCACCTACGGTACAGTGTGTGCCGCACTTGCTCAACGTAAGATAGGGTGCCTCTCCTTCGAGGACCTTGTTGGAACTATCTATCTTCTGCACCAACGTCCACTCGGAACTCCCCTCCGGTTTCGTAGCTACGTATATACGATAGTTTCCATCCGGGAAATCGGCGGTAATAGCGTTGAGACTGTTCCAGCTAAACCAGTAGCTTTGATAAAAGTAGTTGTAATTTAGTTGAAGGCTTTTCTCGGTACCGATGGGTCGGATAAATGTGCCATCCTCCGTGGCGAGTATTGCTTGTATGGTTCCGTTGAAGTTCGAGTTGTTGGTTATGCGTAAAGGTTTTAAATAGATAAGTCCGTCCGATAAGGTTAGGCTTCTTGTTCCGAAGTGTGTTCCGTTTCCCAGTGTTTCACCCCCTTCGTAGGGCACGTAGGCACCGCTGTATTGTGGCAGAATGTCCTCCCAGTTGAACCGGGTTGCCTCCGGATTCCATGCTACGGGAACTTGGTAGGTCTTGCTCACGAAGGAGATGGGGTCGCCTGTCATTTGGTCGGGGTATCGGTAGTAGGCCATTATTTGTGACATTCCCGTGGCGACACATCCGGTGAGCGTCCGGTCCTCGCCTATTTGCGGGCACTGATTGTTGAAGGGAGCGGATTGATTGTAGGCTATTTCACCCAGCATGGGTTCTATGTTGGCATCTACATCCGTAATGCCTTGATGGATGGAATCTTCCGGAGCTCTGCTTTGCAGTAGTTCTATCATGGCAGGTGGTACTAGGGTGGTATCGAAGTTCCTGTCGAGGGAGAAACCAAGTATTTGGTTTTGATTTTGCTGTGTGGAGACTATCACAAATCCGTTGCTCTCTTCCGGTGCATATACTGCGAATATCTCCTCTTCTGTGTCCATCATTTGTCCGGAGCGTGCCACAAGTCGTGGTGTGGACGTTGTCCTGGCGGTGGTTCTCTTTATTCCGTTAGATTCCTTCCGCAGGGTATTCCCTTGGAAAAACCGGGCGGCAATGGATTGCATTTCTGCCTCGGTGCGTCTTTGTGCTTTCATCCGGAGTGAACTTCCGGATATGAATAGTGCTAATGCAACTATCCATGTGTGGTTTGCATTCATGTAATTGTTTTTGTTTATAGGGTAATTATATGTTTTCGGTAATTTATTTCAAATTCTTATGTTTACTTTTGCTTTTATTCTTATAGTTCGCTGCAAAGGTAAACAAAAAATTTTTATTACAAAAAACGAGCGGACAAAAATGCCGTTTGTCCGCTCGTTTTTAACTTTTCGTCTGTGAATCCCTATACGTTGCCTGTTCCGCTAAGCAAACTGAAGTACTTATCTATAAGTTCGCGTGCGGCAATGAAGGAGGTTTGCTTGCCTGCGAGTACCGACTGCTCCGACTGCGGAAGCATACCTTCTATAATTTTATTCTGATAGAAACTCTTGTGCAATTGCTCGTTGATGCTCTCGTACATCCAGTACTTTGCCTGCTCGTTGCGACGCAGGTCGAAGTAGCCGTTCTTCTTTACAAAGTCTATGTACTCGTACACCATGTCCCATATCTCCTCTATACCCAGACCGTAGAATCCGGAGTAGGTCATTACCTTGGGGAACCAACCGCTATCCGGTTTCGGGAACAGGTGTAGTGCATTGCGGAAGTGACTTGCTGCTAACTTACAGGCTTCTACATTGTCGCCGTCGCACTTGTTTATGATGATGCCGTCTGCTATCTCCATGATACCTCGCTTTATGCCTTGTAGCTCATCGCCCGTACCGGCTAACTGTATCAGCAGGAAGAAGTCTACCATGGAGTGGCACGCTGTCTCGCTCTGACCTACGCCTACCGTTTCCACAAAGATTTTATCGTATCCTGCGGCTTCGCATAGTATGATGGTTTCGCGTGTCTTGCGTGCTACACCACCCAGCGAACCTGCCGATGGACTGGGACGGATGAAGGATTTGGGGTGAACCGACAGTTTCTCCATACGTGTTTTATCGCCCAAGATGCTACCTTTGGTACGTTCGCTACTGGGGTCGATGGCGAGAACTGCCAGTTTGCCGCCGTACTTATTCAGGACGTGTACGCCAAATTCATCGATACTGGTACTCTTGCCGGCACCCGGAACGCCGCTGATACCCACGCGAATGGAGTTGCCGGAGAGGGGTAGGCATTTTTCGATAACCTCTTGTGCCACTACCTGGTGGTCGGGGTTGGTACTCTCCACAAGTGTGACACTTTGTCCCAGGATGGATACGTCGCCCTTTACGATTCCCTCCACGTAGTCGGCTACCGTAAGTTTACGGGCTTTGTATCTGCCTCGCTTTAGGTAGGGATTTACAATAGAGGTCTGTGTCACGCCACTGTTTACTTTCAGTCCGGCAAATTCTGCACTATTTTCTGGATGCTCCATAATGTATATTTTAATTTTGGCTTCAAAATTACTATAAGATGAAGGATTATACAAGTTTTTGGCGAGCTATTTTCGGATTATGGTTCCTATTTTACTATCCGCTCTCGTATTTTTCCTTGGTTTTGTCCTTGCTTTCGCTTATGTTTCCATCCTAATATGGCGGAAAGGCGCTCCATTATGTGTCCTGCTCCTGACTCAGAATCTCCATGAGTTCGTCGGCGGTAATCTTGTGACTGGTATCCATACCGCTCAATACGGCATCGGAGAGATTGCGCTTGGTTTCGTGCAGACGGAGGATCTTCTCCTCTATGGTGTGCGAGGAGACAAGATGATAGGCTGTTACCTTCTGCGTCTGACCGATACGATAGGCACGGTCGGTGGCTTGCTGCTCAATGGCGGGATTCCACCAGGGATCCAGGTGGATAACGTAGTTGGCTCCGGTGAGGTTGAGTCCCAGTCCTCCTGCCTTTAGACTAATGAGGAAGAAGGGGCAGTCGCCCTCTTGAAACTCACGTACCATAGATTCGCGCTTGGTCATGGCTACACTTCCATCGAGATATAAATATGGTATCTTTTCCTTATCCAGTGCCTTGCGAACAATGGCAAAGAAGGAGGTGAACTGACTAAACACCAATGCGCGGTGACCGTTCTCGCGCAACTCCTGCAGGAGGTCAACGAGGCGATTTACCTTACTGCTGTCTCCTTTCCACTTTGGCTCTATCAACTGTGCGCAACAGGCTGCTTGCCGCAACTTGGTAATCTCGGCAAGTGTTGCTACACTCACTTTGCTACCTCCCATGGCAACCAACTCCTTGGCACGACGACGAATGGATTCATAGACAGCAAGTTCATCCTCGGACATCTCTACCGGGATAACAATCTCCTCCTTGTCGGGAAGTTCGTTGACAACTTCGGACTTGGTGCGTCGCAACATGAAGGGGTGTACCAGGGCATTGAGTTGTGACTGGCGTTCCTCGTCGTGACTCATCTCGATGGGTTCTATGAAGCGCTGACGGAACTGCTCGTAGGAACCTAGTAAATAGGGATTTATAAATTGGAAAAGGTTCCACAATTCGCCTAGATGATTCTGCACCGGAGTACCTGTGAGGATGAGCTTATTCTTGGCTTGCAGTTGCATAGCTACGCCCGATGTCTTGGTGTCGCGGTTCTTTATGACGTGCGCTTCGTCCAGACACACTACATTCCACTTCTTATGAGCAAAGCTCTCTTCGTTGGGCACGAGAAGTCCGTAGGTGGAGAGTACCACATCGTTCTTCGATGCATTCTTTATACACTCAGCTCTATCGGCTGCCGTATTGAGTACCTGTACGTTGAGCGACGGTGCAAAGCGTGCCAGCTCCTTGCTCCAATTGGGTACTACGGAGGCGGGAGCTACCACGAGAGAGGCTCCCTCGGATGCCTTATAAAGTAGGTAGGCTATGGTCTGCACGGTCTTACCGAGTCCCATATCGTCGGCCAGACAGGCACCGGCACCCCAGTTATTTAGACGTGCTATCCAGCGGTATCCTTCCAACTGATAGTCGCGCAGGGTTGCATTCAGTCCTTTGGGCACACGTGGCTTTATGGCGGAACTTTCCTTTACACGTTCGCGCATATCGTTGAGTGCCTTATCGCCCTTTATCTTTAATTCGCCTTCCAGCATATCGTCGGTGAGCAGTCCGGCTTGGAGTGCGGGGAGTTGCAGCTTGCCGCGGTTCTTCACCATGACGCCTTCCATGCGGCGTATTTGCTTGCGTAGGTTTTCGCTGAGGACTATGTATTCGTCATTGTCCAGACGGATGAATTTTCCGGTATCGTTACTTAGAAGTGCCAAAAGTTGAGACATGGTTACGACCTTATCGTCATCGAGCGTTATATCTCCTTCTAGCTCAAACCATCCGGCATTGTTGCGGTTCAAGTGAATGTCCCACTCCATGTCGGGTTTCGGTTTGAGGAACTTGAGTGCTTCGCCTTCTTTCCACTCCAAAGAATATTTGTCGGGGTGTTCGCGAACGAAATCGGTAAGTTGCAGGAAATCGTCAATGTAAAAGAACACATCGTCTTCCTCGTTCTCCAAGGTTATATTCAATGTGCCGTAAAACGCTTTAAGTTCCTTTAGATTAGCATCTTCCTTTTCAAGATTTCGCTTTACCCACATCTGCTTATTCTTCACGTTGTCCGTCATGATGGAGATTCCTTTTCCGGGGAATACCACGGCATTGCCCTCGGGCAGGAGGCGTACCCCCACGTGTACGGAGAAACCGCCGTTTCCACGGGTTACCTGTAGACATAATATGGTAGAAGCATCTACCGTCTCGACCTGCATATCACCGGCAAACTCATCGGAATAGACATTGACAATCTTCTGTACCTTTGGGAAAAATGCCTTCAGTTTCTCCTCTGCTTCGGGTGGGAACGTACCTATCTTTATAAGATTCTCATAGAAGACGCGGTCGCTTTCTCTCATTTGTATCACAACATAAAGATCCTGTTCTCTATGAACGATTACGTGGGTGGGGGTCTTGAAAAGATTGTGCGCTGCATCGGGGACATCGAAATTGGATTTCAAGGTGAACCCGCCTTTGTTCTTTTCGACAACAATAAAGGGTTTCTCCTCGGTTACACGCACGGGGATGAGCGTTCCGGAGATTTTTGTATATACTCTATCACAGCCTACAAGAAGCGGAAGAAGTTTTTCGACTTTCATATTATACTCACCGCCATTTCGTGCTCTCTGCTGAACGTCAAAATCTTGTTCCGTCAGTTCCTTCTCGTCCATGTAAATATATTGTGAGTAGGCAAGCGCTCTTCCTGCACTCCACTTTCCGGATTTAAGAATGGTTTGCTGGCGTACTATAACATTGTTTCCGTCAACTTCATAAACCAGTCGGGTTGATTTTACCGATTTAGCAGTCTTACTCTCACGATCCTCACACTCGGAGGAAAGGATATCCAGCATCTTCTCCCACATGGGTTTGTTAGGTATGGATTGCAACAATGTTTTGGAGCCATACACTTTACGATAGTTCTCGAGTTCTCCCTCTTCTATTTCGTATGCCGGAGAAAGCTCGTAACGAAGGAGTGCTGCCTT
This sequence comes from uncultured Bacteroidaceae bacterium, assembly GCA_964404555.1. Classification (GTDB taxonomy): domain Bacteria; phylum Bacteroidota; class Bacteroidia; order Bacteroidales; family Bacteroidaceae; genus CAZUTW01. Next base: position 11,934 of record CAYOKO010000049.1, read on the forward strand.
AGGAAGGGGGGCCAAACTTAGGCTTTTATCCCATGCGCCGTCTTCGTAGGCTCTCAATAAATAGTAGAAACATTTCGTAACCATATCGCTACTGCCTATCATGAGTGCCATGGAGTCTTTGGGCATTAATTCTGTAGGGTTGGCAAAATATCGAACCAATGTAAAAGGGGTGGACAATTCTGTATTACGGTATTCGTTGTAATGGCGAAAAACTCGTTGACGCTTCGATATAACATGCTGTGCAACAATTATATGAGCGTAAGAAATAAAGGTTCCGCTAAACGGGAAATATAGCAGAGATTTGGCGTTTTTTCCTTTTGTGCTTTTACCGAATAGTTCAAGAGCTGTATCAAAAGCGTCCAAAGCATCCATATACTTTTCTTCGTAGGCACACATCAAGGCTTTCAACACATATCCGAAATGTGTTGATCTACGCTTGAGCGGTACAATCTCACCAAAATAGATATATTTAAACAAAGCTACCATCTCGCCCGTTCCGGAACCTCGCTCTGTAACATAGGGGGAGTTTAAGAAGTTTTGCAGATGCTCGTCATCGTAATCCATGCCTTCGCTCTCTTGCATGGAGAACATATTGCATAGGGCATCTGTGAAGAAGCCATCGGACATTTGTGTACATACTCCATAGAACTGTGGATACAAGAACAGCGTACAGAAAAGTTCGCTCCAATCATAATCGACATAATTTTTCTTTGTAAGCTTATATGCGGCACTTAAAGTTTTTCCTTCTATAAGGGCATCGTACAGGGCATCGGCTATGGGATAAAATTCGAACTTCTTGCGATACTTTGCAACCTCACACGTCTTATCCTCGGCGTACAAAGCCATAACGGGAAGATAGTATTTGGGAGTGATTCTATAGGTATTTCTAAACCAATAGTAGCCAGACTTTTCTAAAATGCCTTTCGCACACAGTTCAAAAGCTATGTCCAGGACTTCATTCCGTTTTAACTTTAATCTGCGACCCAAATCAGCGGCATCTTCTTCATCGACATCACTTGCCGAGATTGCGTAAAAATAAAGAACATTTTTTACTTTTCCATCCTTTATCAACTCTTTTACCGTTTCTTGAATTTCCTTCATTGTTCTTGTGGAGTTACGTTCTTACAACTAACAATATATGCGATTCCCGAAGTCGACTTCAAGAATCGCATACACGAAAATATTAATAGATATGAGTGTTCATTGCGTTATGCATCGATTTGTGCATAAACCGCATTCTGCTCTATGAACTCGCGGCGCGGACCTACATCCTCACCCATCAACATAGAGAAGACATAATCGGCTGCGGCAGCATCTTCTATAGATACTTGCTTGAGCAGACGTGTGGAGGGATCCATGGTGGTTTCCCACAACTGATGGGGGTTCATCTCACCCAAACCTTTGTATCGCTGTATGTGGATACCGGTGTCGCTTCCGTTGCCGTACTCGTCGATGAAGCGTTGCAGGTCTACATCGTTGTAGCAGTACTGCTTGTACTTTCCCTTCGATGCCAAGTAGAGTGGCGGGGTGGCTAGGAAGAGGTGACCGTCGCGAATAAGCTCGGGCATATAGCGATAGAAGAGGGTCATCAACAGGGTCTCGATGTGGTGTCCGTCCACATCGGCATCGGCCATGATGATGGTTTTGTAATAACGTAACTTATCGTAGTTGGCTTCTTTACTGTCTTCGCCCAGTCCGAAACGTACACCCAGTGCCTGGATGATGTTGTTTACCTCTTCGTGGTCGAATGCTTTGTGCCACATAACGCGCTCTACATTGAAAATCTTACCGCGGATGGGCAGGATGGCTTGGTACTGACGGCTACGTCCTTGCTTAGCGGAACCGCCTGCGGAGTCTCCCTCGACGATGAACAACTCGCACTTCTCGGGATCTTTATCGGAGCAGTCGGCCAACTTACCGGGCAGTCCGCCTCCACCCATCGGACTCTTACGCTGTACGCTTTCGCGGGCTTTGCGGGCTGCTACACGTGCGGTGGCTGCCAGCAGCACCTTGTCTACGATGAGTTTTGCTTCCTTGGGGTGTTCCTCGAGATAGGCTGCCAATGCTTCGCCTACGGCTTGCTGTACGGCACCTACTACTTCGCTGTTACCCAGCTTCGTCTTGGTCTGTCCCTCGAACTGTGGCTCGGCTACCTTGATGGAGATAACGGCGGTGAGTCCTTCGCGGAAGTCTTCACCGGAGATTTCTACCTTGGCTTTCTCGAGTTTCTCCAGTTCCTTGGGGAACATATCCTCGGCATATTTCTTGAGGGTACGGGTGAGTGCTATGCGGAAACCTGTGAGGTGGGTACCTCCTTCTATGGTGTTGATATTGTTTACGTAAGAGTGAATATTCTCGGTGTACGCCGTGTTGTACATGATGGCTACCTCGATGGGTATCTCCTGCTTCTCGGTGTTGAGGTAGATAACGTCGTCGAACAGGTGAACGCGACTGGAATCTACGTAGCGAACAAATTCTTTAAGTCCGTCCTTGGAGTGGAATACCTCTTGACGGGGGTTGCCTTCGGCGTCTTTCTCACGTTGGTCGGTGAGGGTGATGGTGATACCGGCGTTCAAGAATGCCAATTCGCGCATTCTGTTTGCCAGAATTTCGTACTTATAGGTGGTGGTAATAAAGATGGAACCATCGGGCCAGAACTGCTGACGGGTACCGCGCAGTTCGGTCTCACCTACTACTTTCACGGAATAGAGGGGCTTACCGCACTCATATTCCTGCTGGTAAATCTTACCGTCGCGGAATACTTGTGAGAGCATATGGGTGGAAAGTGCATTCACACAGGATACACCCACGCCGTGCAAACCTCCGGACACCTTGTAAGAACCTTTATCGAACTTACCTCCGGCGTGCAGCACGGTCATAACCACTTCGAGTGCAGACTTATGTTCCTTCTCGTGCATATCCACCGGGATACCACGTCCGTTATCCT
>CAYOKO010000050.1:0-14744 GCA_964404555.1 uncultured Bacteroidaceae bacterium
TCTTGATGTTCAACCTTGTTTACCGATACAAAAGTACTATTTTCTTCTCGTATGGACAAACAAAAAGATAGAAACCATCTTAAAAAGTGTCCTTTTTTTGAATTTCTAACAAAAAAGATGGCAAAAATGAAACAAAATGCGTAACTTTGTGTCCATTCTTCCATATTATATAATAGGATGAGGGTATTGCTTGTAAATACATCGGAACGTAAGGGGGGACCGTCCATTGCGGCTCACCGCTTGATGGAGGCACTGCGCAAGAGTGGCGTCAAGGCCAAGATGTTGGTGTGTGACAAGCAAACTTCGGAACAGCCGGTGGTGACTCTGGAGCATTCTCTGCCGGTGGCGGTAAAGGCGCTGTGGGAGTTGTTCACCATTTTTCGTTCGTGTGGCTTCCGGCGGGAACATCTCTTCGACGTGGCACTTGCCAATGCGGGGGTGGATATTACTCAACTACCTGAATTTGTGCAGGCTGATGTGATTCATCTGCATTGGGTGAATCAGGGGTACCTCTCTATCAAGAGTCTACAGAAGATTCTCGACTCGGGCAAACCGGTGGTGTGGACTATGCATAATATGTGGCCGTGTACGGGGATTTGCTTTTATGCCAGAGGGTGTAGGTTGTACGAAACTTCTTGTCACGATTGCCATTATCTGCTGCACGGGGCGGGTAAGCGTGACTACTCTCAGCGGGTGTTCGAGAAGAAGCGGAAACTGTATGCCGATGCCGATATCACCTTTGTGACGTGTAGTGAATGGCTCCGAAAGGAGGCGCAGAAGAGTGCTTTGCTCAAGAATCAGCGGGTGGTGTCCATTCCGAATCCTATCAATCTGGGGGTGTTTCACGCTATGGACAAGCTGAAGGCACGCCACCTTATGCGACTGCCGGAGGACAAGAAGCTTCTGCTCTTTGGTTCCGGCAAGCGGCACGACCCTCGTAAGGGTATGGAGTATTTTGTGGAAGGTGTGGCTCAGTTGCTCAAACTGCACCCCGAGGTGCGTACGAAATACGCCGTTGTGGTGCTGGGTGAGAAGGTAGATCACAATGCTCGTGTTCGTTACGGACTGCCTGTTTATGAGGTGGAGTTCATACATAGTGAGCAGGAGATGATGCAGCTCTATTGTGCGGTGGATCTTTTTGTGTTACCGACACTGGAGGATAACCTGCCCAATACGGTCATGGAATCCATGGCGTGCGGCACGCCTTGTGTGGCGTTCGATGTGGGTGGTATCCCGGAGATGGTGGATCATCTGCACAACGGCTACGTGGCTCGCTACCGCGACACTGAGGATCTTGCCAACGGCATCTATTGGTCGATGGATGCAGAGAATTATCGTACTCTTAGCGAGATGGCGATGCGCAAAGTGGCTGAACGCTACTCCGAGGAGACGATATCGAAACAGTATATTAAAATTTACAATCAGATAACCGGAAAAGAAAATGCTTAAAATAACATTTGTCACCGTAACCTTCAATGCCGAGAAAACGTTGCAGCGCACCATTGATAGTGTGCGGGGACAAACGTATCCCTCTATAGAACATATTATTATGGATGGTATGTCTACGGATCATACCTTCGAGTTGGTGCATCGCTATATGGAGCGCAACGGACGTGAGGAGCGTCCCATAGAGATACAAGCGGCTCGTGAGCCCGATAATGGGTTGTACGATGCTATGAACAAGGCGCTTTCGCTGGCTACGGGGCAGTATGTGTGCTTCTTGAATGCGGGTGATGTGCTTCCTGTCAACGATGTGGTGGAGCGACTGGTGATGTCGCTGCCGCAGGTTGGGGAGTTGCCGGGTGTGGTGTATGGAGAGACCGACATTGTGGACGATTACGGTAACTTTCTGTATCACCGCAGACTGACGGCTCCGGTGCATCTCACGTGGAAGAGTTTTCGCAATGGTATGCGTGTTTGCCATCAGTCTTTTTATGTGCGTATGGATATTGCCAAGCGTGAACGGTACGACTTGCAATATCGTTACTCTGCCGACTTTGATTGGTGCATACGTGTCTTGAAGTTGGTTGGCAAGAAGCGACTCACCATTCATAATACGGAGATGGTGCTCACGAACTATCTGCAAGAGGGCATGACCACTCGTCATCACAAGGCGTCTTTGGGCGAAAGATATCGCATTATGACGCATTATTACGGCGCTTTGTCCACTTTCTTGTTCCATATATGGTTTGTAATTCGTTCAATATTTGGTATTCTCCAAAAAAAGTCGTAAGTTTGCAGGTTGGAAGGACTGCCCTTGGCTGTAACAACCGGGGTGGTTGTGCATAAAGAAATAAAGAATATATGTCTACTATAGTAATAAAAGAGGTAACGAGCGATAAGGAACTGTCCAAGTTCATTCGCTTCAATTACGAGTTATATAAGGATAATCCTTATGCGGTGCCCGATTTCTATCCGGATACCCACGATACCTTTACGCCGTCGAAGAATGCGGCGTATGAGTTTTGCGAAACGTCGCTCTATCTGGCTTACCGAGACGGTAAGGTGGTGGGACGTGTGGCGGCTATCATCAACCATCGTGCCAACGAGACCTGGAAGGTGAACAAGGTGCGCTTCGGTTGGATTGATTTCGTCGACGATGAGGAGGTTTCTCGTGCGTTGATGAATGCGGTGGAGACTTGGGGTAAATCCAAGGGGATGGATGTTATAGAGGGACCGCTGGGCTTCACGGATTTGGATCCGGAGGGTATGTTGGTGGAGGGTTTCGACCAACCCGGCACCATGGCTACCATCTATAATTATCCTTACTATCAGAAGCATATAGAAGATTTGGGGTTCTTGAAGGAGACCGACTGGGTGGAGCGTAAGATTATGGTGCCGAGTACTACGTTTAGCAAACAGGAGAAGTACTTCCGTGTGGCGGAGATTACCAAGCAGCGTTATCATGTTCATGTGCGCAAGTTCAAGAATATGAAGGAGTTGAATGCGGGTAATTACGGTCATAAGATTTTCGACTTACTCAACAAAGCCTACTCTCCGCTCTTTGGTTTCTCCAAGTTGAGCGAACGCCAGATAGACCAGTACGTGCAGCAGTACTTGCCGTTTGCCGACTGGCGTATGGTGACGCTGGTAGAGGATGCCGATAACAATGTCATAGCTTTCGGTATCTCCATTCCGTCCTTGTCCGATGCCATTCGTAAGGCTAAGGGAAAGCTTTTCCCGTTCGGTTGGTTCCATCTGCTCAAGGCTCTGAAGTGGAAGCACTCCAAGGTGGTGGATTTGTTGCTCATTGCCGTGGATCCCGAATGGCAGGGACGCGGCATCAACGCATTACTTTTCTCCGACCTCATTCCTGTGTACCGGGAGATGGGATTCGAGTTTGCCGAGTCACACCCCATATTGGAGGACAACCAAAAGTCTCTCTCTCAGTGGGGAGCATTGGAAAGTACGATACACAAGCGTCGTCGCTGTTATAAGAAATCTCTGTAAAGTGCGTACGTGGTTTAAAATATTGAATGATAAAAGCATAAAGGAGCGATTATAGATGGCAGAAGAAGAAATAATCCAGCCCACCGTTGACTATGACGAGTCGAACATACGGCACCTTTCGGATATGGAGCATGTGCGTACCCGTCCCGGTATGTATATCGGTAGACTGGGGGACGGTGCTCACCCGGAGGATGGTATCTATGTGTTGTTGAAGGAGGTTATCGATAATAGCATCGACGAGTTCAAGATGGATGCCGGCAAACGTATCGAGGTGACGGTGGACAGTCAGCTTACGGTGGCGGTGCGCGACTACGGACGTGGTATTCCGCAGGGTAAACTGCTGGAGGCGGTGAGTGTGCTGAATACCGGTGGTAAGTACGATTCCAAGGCTTTTAAGAAGAGTGTGGGATTGAACGGTGTGGGTGTCAAGGCGGTGAATGCACTGAGTGCGCACTTCGAGGTGGCTAGCTACCGCGAGGGTAAGGTGCGCAGACTGAGTTTCGAGAAGGGAAATCTCACGGCGGATACTACCGAGGATACGCAAGAGGAGAATGGTACTTACGTGTTCTTCGAACCGGATAACACTTTGTTTGTCAACTACCTGTTCCGCCATGAGTTCGTGGAGACGATGTTGCGCAACTATACGTATCTGAATACGGGACTTACCATTATGTACAACGGTCGCCGCATTCTTTCGCGCAACGGACTGGCGGATCTCTTGAGCGACCGCATGACCAACGAGGGCATCTACCCTATTATCCACCTGAAGGGGGAGGATATAGAGGTGGCCATCACGCATACCGGACAGAATGGTGAGGAGTATTATAGCTTTGTGAACGGTCAATACACGAGTCAGGGGGGTACGCACCAGAGTGCTTTTAAGAAATATGTGGCGGAGACGATTAAGGAGTTCTCCGGCAAGAACTTTGAGTATGGCGATATTCGCAACGGTATGGTGGCTGCCATCGCTCTGAACGTGGAGGAGCCTATGTTCGAGAGTCAAACGAAGATTAAGTTGGGTTCTCTCACGATGGAGCCAAACGGTGGTGTGAGTGTTGATAAGTTTGTGGGTGATTTCCTTAAAGAGCAGCTGGACAACTATTTACACAAGCATCCGGACGTTGCCGAGGTGTTGATACAGAAGGTGGTGGAGAGCGAGAAAGAGCGCAAAGCCATTGCCGGTGTCACGAAGTTGGCACGCGAACGTGCCAAGAAGGCCAACCTGCACAATCGTAAGTTGCGCGACTGTCGTGTACACTTCAACGATGCCAAGGGTGACAAGCAGGAAGAGAGCAGCATCTTCATCACCGAGGGAGATTCTGCAAGCGGTAGCATCACCAAGAGCCGCGATGTAAATACTCAGGCGGTGTTTAGTTTGCGTGGTAAACCGTTGAATAGTTTTGGATTGACCAAGAAGGTGGTGTACGAGAACGAAGAGTTCAACCTCCTCCAGGCAGCCCTCAACATAGAGGATGGTCTCGACGGATTACGATACAATAAGGTGATTGTGGCAACCGATGCCGATGTGGACGGTATGCACATCCGTCTGCTCATGATTACCTTCTTCCTCCAGTTCTTCCCCGACCTCATCAAGAAAGGGCACGTCTACATTCTGCAAACGCCTCTCTTCCGTGTGCGCAATCGCCGCAGCAAGATAAAGAAGAGCAGTCTGGAGAAACTGGATGCTGCCAAGCGCAAGGATAAGAGCGATTTTGTCACTCTCTATTGCTACTCCGAGGAGGAGCGTCTGGCAGCCATCGAGCAGTTGGGACCCGACCCCGAGATTACTCGATTCAAAGGTTTGGGAGAGATTTCTCCCGATGAGTTCCGAGGCTTCATAGGCGAAGACATCCGTCTGGAACCCGTATCTCTGCATAAGGGCGACAAGGTGAGCGACTTACTGGAGTATTATATGGGCAAGAACACTATGGAGCGACAGAATTTTATTATTGACAATCTGGTGGTTGAGGAGGACCGGGCGGACGAAGATGAGTAGAATAGCCCTCTTCACCGGTAGCTTCGACCCCTTCACCATAGGGCATGCCGACATTGTTCGTCGCGGACTGGAACTGTTCGACGAGGTGGTGGTGTGCATAGGCTACAACATACATAAGCAGTCTTCCACCCCCGTGGAGGAGCGCAAGGCAGCCATAGAGCGTTGCTTTGCCTGCGACCCACGGGTGAGGGTAGAGATTTATACGGATCTCACCGTGGATGTGGCAGCCCGATGTGGCGCACGCTTTATATTAAAGGGTGTACGCTCCGTCAAGGACTTCGAGTACGAATCGGAGATGGGCGAGATAAACCGTCGTCTCTCCGGCTTGGAAACCGTTCTCCTATTGGCACGCCCCGAGTTGGCATACATCAGCTCCAGTATGGTGCGCGAGCTGAAAGCCTTTGGAAAAGATATTAGTACATATTTACCTTAAATGTAAGAAGTATAAGGATGAAAAAAAGAATGATAACATGGTGCTTGGCACTGTTCCTCACACTGCCCGCACTCGCACAGTTGGACTTGGCAACCCGTAAGTTGATACTTGCGCAGTTGGCTATCTCCAATCTATATGTAGACTCCGTGAGCAACGATAAGATGACGGAGGCTGCCATAGAGGGTATGCTGAAACAATTGGATCCGCACTCTGCCTACTCCAACGCCAAAGAGACGAAGCAAATGAATGAACCGCTGCAGGGTAGCTTTGAGGGTATAGGTGTGCAGTTCAACATGATAGAAGATACACTCCTGGTAATACAACCCGTCAGCAACGGTCCTTCCGAGAAGGTGGGCATCATGGCGGGCGACCGCATTGTAACGGTCAACGATACCGCCATAGCGGGAGTGAAGATGAGTAAGGAGGAGATTATGACCCGTCTGCGTGGCAAAAAGGGTACCAAGGTGAAGTTGGGTATTGTGCGCCGTGGCGTACACGGTATCTCGTACTTCAACGTAACCCGCGATAAGATTCCCGTTTACTCCATCGATGCCACTTACATGGTGACACCTACCATCGGTTACATTCGCATCATCAATTTTGGTGCTACCACCCACACCGAGTTGGTGGAAGCTATGCAGAAACTTGCCGACCAAGGTATGAAGAACCTCATTCTCGACCTGCAAGAGAATGGTGGCGGTTACCTCAATGCTGCCGTGGACGTAGCCAATGAGTTCCTGCATGCGGGAGATATGATTGTGTACACCGAGGGACGTAGCTCTGCACATCAGGAGTACCATGCCAAGGGCGGTGGTGTCTTCACCGAGGGGAAGGTTGCCGTATTGGTAGATGAGTACACCGCCTCGGCTGCCGAGATTGTTTCAGGAGCTATTCAGGATCATGATAGAGGCTGGGTAATAGGTCGTCGCACCTTTGGTAAGGGACTGGTACAGCGCCCCATCGACCTGCCCGACGGTTCCATGATTCGTCTCACCGTTGCCCGTTACTATACCCCCTCCGGACGTTGCATCCAGAAACCCTACGAGAAGGGCGATAAGGACAGCTACTCCAAGGATGTGGTAAACCGACTCAAGAACGGTGAGTTGGCACACGCCGACAGCATACACTTTGCCGATTCCTTGAAGTGCTACACGCTGCACGAACACCGTGTAGTATATGGTGGCGGTGGTATCATGCCGGACTATTTCATCCCGCTGGACACTACCCTATATACCTCCTATCACCGCAATCTTATGGCAAAGGGATGCATCATCTCTACCACTCTGCACTACGTGGATAAGAACCGTAAGTCACTCAAGAAGAACTATCCCACCTTCGAGAAGTTCCAAAGCGAATACAACGTACCCGAGAGTCTCTTCGAGCAACTCTACAAGAGTGGTAAGGAGCAAGGTGTAGAACCCAAGGACGATGCCGAGCGCGAAGCCTCCAAATATCGATTGGGACTGCAACTCAAAGGACTCATCGCCCGCGATGTTTGGGATATGTCCGAATATCTTCGCATCGTCAATTCCGATAGCGAAGCAATGAAAAAAGCTGTTGAGATACTCAGCGAGTAATAAAAGAAAAAGGATGAACGACGAACGACTGATAGACCGCCTCCGCGCCTCCTTCCTGGGGCGATGGGTGTACCGAGTGAAGTGTGGATACCGTTCCCTGCTATCACCCTTCCGCAACAAAGCCGACGCCCGTTACCTGGCGAGTATTCCCGGCAAGGTGAAGGAGCTGGAGAAGAAGGAGCACATCACCGTGCTGTTCTTTGCCATGCACCCCGCTTATTGGCGGTGCGATACCCTGTACCGTGCCATGTTGGAGCACCCTCGCTTCCGCCCAGTCATTGTGGTGTGCGGTGGTATAGAGCATGGTCAGCGTGCCATGTTGCAGGATCAAGCTCGTATGGAAGCATTCCTGCAAGAGAAAGGGTATAGCTATCTCAAGGGATACGATGCCAATCGTCCCAACAAGTTGTTGGATATCCGTAGCGAAGTGAATCCGGATATACTTTGTTATACCAAGCCCTATCTGGGTATTCTCCCTCGTCCCATGGAGTACGATTTGTTTTTCGACAAACTCTTCATCCACATACCGTATGGCATCCCCACAGCCAATCCGCCCGAGATATGCAACACTCGCTACGGACAACTCTCATGGTTGCAGTTTTACGAATCACCAAATGTGTTCGTCAACTCCCCCATTAAGCGGAGCAACACCCGTTTGGTGGGATCGGTTATGCTCGATCTCTTCAACGAACGTCGACAGTATCTGGAGGAAAAAGGACTCCTGCGCACCTCCCAACGTAAGTGCATTATCTGGGCACCACATCACTCTATCGGTACCGACGGAACCCTCTGCTACTCCAATTTCCCGATGATAGCCGACAAATTTCTGCAACTCACCCGTCGCTATGCCGACCGCATCGACTTTGTCTTTAAGCCTCATCCCCTACTCTACACCTCCCTCTGCAACTATTCCGGCTGGGGGAAAAAGCGGACGGATGCTTATTATAAGGAGTGGACACACGAGAACCGTCGCACAGTAGACGGCACCTACATAGACCTCTTCCTACAGTCCGACGCCCTCATTCACGACTGCGCCTCCTTTACGGCAGAATATCTCCTCACCGGAAACCCGGCACTCTACCTAGCAAAGGCACACCATGCCGACAATCTCAACAAGTTGGGAGCCGAAGCTTATGCCGCCCACTATCATGCCGAGGATATGCTGCACGTAGAGCATTTTATAGACGATGTTGTGCTGGGAGGCATAGACCCCATGCGTCCGGTGCGCGAAGCTTTCTTCCGCGACAACCTGGCATCGCCAGTCCCCGGATGTACCGTAACACAGAATATTATGAACGAAATACTGCGCTTTCATGCTTGATACCTATAAAGATATATACGCTCCCATCGCCCTCTTCGTTTACGACAGACTGGAGGTAACCCGCACCACCGTGGAACATCTGCTTCGCAACAAAGGAGCAGAGCATACCATACTTTATGTTTTTTCCGATGGTCCGAAGGATGCGGTGGCGGCTCCGCGAGTGGAGGCATTGCGCGATTATCTGCACACCATTGAGGGATTCGACGAGATTCACATCATAGAACGTCCCGAGAATTACTATCTGGAGCGCAACATCACCGAGGGTATCGCACAGGTACTCAGCTTGCACGACCGCATCATTGTGGTGGAAGACGACATCTGTACCTCGCCCTATTTTCTTACGTACATGAACGAAGCGCTCACCTATTATAAAGATACGCCCAATGTGTGGCAGGTTTCCGGCTTTACCACGCTAGATATTCCGGAATATGGCGACACCTACTTTACCCACCACATCTCCGGATGGGGCTGGGCTACGTGGCGAGATCGCTGGCAGCACTTCTACCACTATAAGTCTCGTGGAGAAGCACTGGCAGGATTGCCTCCCGAGTTCGAAAATCGCATACAATTGGGAGGTAACTTCCGTTGTCTCACCTCCTTGGATAAGAACCCCATTCCCTGGGACATCTGTTGGGAGATACAGTTCTACCGCAACAACGTCTACTGTCTGCACCCCACCCACACCCTAGTGCGCAACCTGGGACTCCGGCAAGGGACACACTTCTCGCAAGGGAAACTCTTTGGCTGGTACGGTTACGACCGACCCTATCTGGAGCGCAAAGTAAAGATTGGAGGCATACGGGTAGATGCCAACCCCGAGATAGAATATCTGCTGAGTCAATCACTCATAGACCATGGTATGCGTTACAACCTCTTCGGCAAGATAGTACGCTGGCTATACTTCCATACTTTAAAGAAAATACGTAAACCAAAAAAATAACAACTCATGAATATAGCAATTATAATTGCCGGAGGCTCCGGCAACCGAATGGGTCAGGATATCCCGAAACAATTTATAAACGTAAACGATAAGCCTATTCTTATCTACACCTTGGAAAGTTTTCAACGCCATCCTCAGATTGACGCTATAGAAGTGGTTTGCATAGAAGGCTGGGAGAACGTCGTTTGGGCGTATGCCAAACAGTATGGTATCAGCAAGTTAAAGTGGATGGCCAAGGGTGGAAAAACAGGGCAGGAATCCATTCGCAACGGTGTATATAACCTCCAGGATAAGGTGTCCGACGGGGATATCATTGTGATACACGACGGCATCCGACCGCTTGTAGAGGCAGAGGTGCTGACGGATGTCATCCTGAAGGCACAAAAATATGGCAATGCGGTAACCTCACTCCCCTATAATGAACAGATTTTCATTATCAATCCGGAGGATGAAACCACCACCACGCAGTTCATTCCCCGAGAGACGTTGCGCCGGGTGTCCACGCCTCAAGCCTATCGTTTCGACCTGCTGAACGCTAAATATCACGAAGCCTTCGAGAAGGAGATAGGTATACACGGATCGCATTACACCAACACCATGATGGTAGAACTGGGAGTTACACTCCACTTCGCCGCCGGTTCCGATAAGAACATCAAGTTGACAACAAAGGACGACTTGGAGATATTCAAGGGATACGTCAAGAGTCATTCGTTCGAAAATAATTAATCATTTTCCCCCATAAATATGAAAAATAATCCATTATATATAGAAGATATAAACAATGCCAAACAAGTTCAAGGCATTGAAAAGTTGCACGGAAAACGCTTCCTCATTACCGGAGCAACAGGTTTGATAGGTCATCATCTTATAGATGTACTGATGACACTGCCCGGTGTGGAGGTTGTGGCAGTAGGTAGAAATCACGAGAAAGCCGAGAAAACCTTCGGCTCATATTTCTCCGACACCCGTTTCTCCTTTCTGGAACAAGATGTTAAGCAACCGTTTGATGCCTCGTTGAAAGTAGATTACATCGTAGTAGGCGCCAGCAATACCCACCCCATGGCATACAGCACCTACCCCATCGATACCATTATTACCAACATCATGGGCACCAAGAACGCACTGGATTTAGCGGTACGTTGCGGTGCCGAAGTGCTGTTCCCCAGCAGTACGGAGATATATGGAACCAGCAGAGACAATGCCCCTTTCAAAGAGGGAGATACGGGCAATCTAGATCTATCGAAAGCACGTGCCTGCTACACAGAAGCAAAACGTGTAAGCGAGGCATTATGCCAGTCGTACATTAGCGAGAAATCGGCAATCGTCAAGATTGTAAGACTCAGCCGCACCCTTGGTCCCACCATGCTGCTGTCAGACTCGAAAGCATCATCACAATTCATTCTCAAGGCATTGCACAACGAAGATATTGTCCTGAAGAGTGAAGGAAATCAATATTTCTCCTACACCTACGTAACCGATGCCGTTAAAGCACTCCTCACGGTTTTGCTACACGGCAAGGTAGGAGAAGCATACAACGTTTCGGTAGATGCGTGCAATATAAAGTTGAAGGATTTTGCAAAGATATGTGCGAACCATAGCAACAAAGAGGTGGTTTTCGACCTCCCGGACGAGGTAGAACGCAAAGGCTACTCCATCGCTCAGTACTCCATTCTGGACAACACGAAACTCCGCAGCATAGGTTTCGTTCCATCGTACACCATCGAAGATGCCATCCATCGCACCATAGAGATATTAAAGGAAAGCTAACCGCATCTACGTGAGGGACGTACCTTACGCATAGCTGAACAGTACGTCCCACACGGCGATGATGTGACACATACTTCCTGCCAACACGAAAAAGTGGAACACACTGTGCATATAACGGCGTTTGTTTAAACTATAAAACAACGCCCCCGTAAGGAAAAACGCCCCCTCGGCTATAATCCAAATGACGGCAGCCGTACTTACAGAATCCAGTAGCGGCCTGAAGGCAACCAATACACTCAGCCCCATACCACAGTAGCAGATGGTTTCCAGATTACTGTGCTCCTGCAACTTACGTACACTTATCAACGTACCCGCAATGGCACACAGCCACACAAAGACAAACAAACTCCACCCCCAATACCCCTCTTGTCGGAGAGCAATGAGAGTGAGTGGCGAGTAACTGCCCGCTATATGCCAGTAGATAGCCGCATGATCCCACTTGCGGAAACGCTCCTTCCATCGACTGACAGGTTTTATGGCATGATACACCGTAGAAAAGATGTACGAAGCCAACATACCGAAGAGATACAAGATAACCCCACACCGCACCCATGGACTATCGGATTGATAACAATAGACCAAAAAGGCCACACCCATAGCCACCCCCAGAAGAATTCCGGCAGCATGCGACCACGTATTCCATAACTCCTCCTTGCGTGTGTACTGTATCATCTCTGTTTTTTGTCTTATAGATATTTTTCCCGAACCGACAGCAAAAGTAGTGGGTTTTTCGGAAATAACCAACGAATAAACATTTTTTAGGTCGGTTTTGTTGCCGAATCGACGCAAAATGAATACTTTTACACCTCCTAAACAAACGTATTATATGCACACTACAAACAAGATTCACCGTTTTCCACATCCTGTTGATAACTCGGAGCTACCCCAGGCATTTACCTTTCCCTTTCGCTACACACCACACCCGCTGTGCCGGGAAGCAGCAGCACAGGTGCAGGAGTATCTTGCCGGACACACGGAGTGGCACGAGGAACTCTCGGCAGGTAAGATGTTTGGCGTGCTGGTGGTGCGTTCGCAAGAAGGTATCGGTTTCCTGGCAGCCTTCAGCGGCAACCTGGCGGGCAGCAACCGGCACGACTACTTCGTTCCGCCGGTGTACGATATGCTTCAGCCGGACGACTTCTTTAAGCGAGAAGAGCATAACATCTCGGAGATAAACCACCGGATTGATGCGTTGAAGCAGGCACCGGAGCGAGTACTTGCCGTGGAGGCATGGCAACAAACGGCGCAGGAAGCGGAGGCAGAGATGGAGCGTTCCCGACAGCAGATGAAGTTGGAGAAGGAACGTCGCACACAACTCCGTACCATGGGAGTCTCTCCGGAACAGGAGGCGGCACTCATTCGCGAAAGTCAGTTCCAAAAGGCAGAGCACAAGCGATGCGTACAGCGATGCAAAGAGCGAGTAGAGGAGAAACGCCTTGCCTTGGAGACGCTAGACCGGGAGATACACCGCCTGCAGGAGGAACGGAAACAGCGTTCCGCCACCCTTCAGCTACAACTGTTTGAACAGTTTCGAATGCGCAATGCTCGGGGTGAAGTGCGCACGCTGACGGAATTGTTTCCCGCACTGCCTCCATCCGGAAGCGGAGAGTGTGCAGCACCCAAGTTGTTGCAGTTTGCCTACTTAAACGGATTGACACCGGTGTGTATGGCGGAGTTCTGGTGGGGAGCATCGCCCAAGGGAGAGCTGCGGGAGCATGGTCACTTCTATCCGGCGTGTCAACATAAGTGTGGGGTGATACTTCCGTTTATGTTGCAGGGACTCACGGTTGAGGAGAATCCGCTTGCGGTCGATACGTATGCCGAACATCCGCTGGAGGTTTGTTGGGAGGATGCCTATTTGTTGGTCGTCAACAAGCCGTCGGGTATGTTATCTGTGCCCGGTAAGTTGTCCACCACTTCGGCGCAGGAGCGCATTTTGCAGATGCGTCCGGAATTGAAATCGCTCTATGCGGTACACCGACTGGATATGGATACCTCCGGATTGCTGTTGTTTGCCAAATCTCCGGAGATGCAACGGGAGATGCAACGATTGTTTGCCGGACGGGAGGTTCACAAGACCTACCTTGCGGAATTGGAAGGAGCATGGGAGGAGACGATGCCTGCCAACGGATGCATCCAACTCCCGCTATCCCCCGACTACGAACATCGTCCGGCACAAAGGGTAGATATGGAGCAGGGGAAGCCCTCCGTTACCTATTATAATATAAAGGAGAGACGAGCCGATAGTACGGTCGTGTATTTTCATCCCGTCACGGGACGTACGCATCAGTTGCGTGTTCATGCCGCATCGCCGCTGGGATTACATCACCCCATCGTAGGTGATCCTCTCTATGGCACACCTGCCGACAGATTGCATCTCCATGCACTCCGCATAGAATTTCCACACCCCATTACGGGAGAAAAGACCCTCATTGAGGCAAAAATACAGTAAGATTATTTATCTGTTTGATTTGGAGATAACCATTGGCCTATTCCGTAAATCCTTTTTCCTCCACAATCTTCCATTCGGAGAGAGACGCATCTATCGCAAGGTTATACATTGTATCCGGATTCACCTGCGTGTACAGTGGCATTAAGTTCTTAAGCAACCCTGTACGTACCTCCGAATTCGGCATACCTAAGACATACTTCGTACCGGATGCATTGCACGCCTTAATAGTAAGATATCCGGTCTGATATAGCAATGGAATGATGTTTGCACGATCCTCCAGTGAATTCAAGAACTCCGACTCGTTGAACCAACGACCCGAATCTATATCCTCCAAATCGAGCTTAAAATCTCCCACATACCGTTGCAACGCATTGACAAGCGAAACCGACGTACCCGATTCGAACCAATAATTTCTCAAACGTCTTCACCAACTTATAAATCAAGTGGGTTTTGTCCACATACAGCATACCTCCTTCAATTATCGTCTTAAAATCCTGCACCCCTATCGGATACAACACTCCAATATCAATCATAGCACAATCGTTTAAATCTTAATGTATAACACCGGGCGCACGGCTCTCCAAAAGAACACCTACATCCCTATTGCCTCGCAAATATACAATAAGTTTTGTCAATTTGCAAATTTTCTTACGAAAAGAATACGAATGTTTGCAAAATTCCAAATCTCATTGTATCTTTGCAGGAGAAAACAAAAATGGCATACTGATGATGGAACAAGAACCTAAATATCCCGTAGGAGTACAGAGCTTTGAGAATATACGTCTCGATGGTGCTGTGTATGTAGATA
>CAYOKO010000051.1:0-14518 GCA_964404555.1 uncultured Bacteroidaceae bacterium
CATTGGCTCATATCCACCTCTACGCTGCGTGTCCTATACTCGTTTACAAGCCTGGAGTACACCAAGGAGGTGGTGAGGAGAATGCACGAACGTCTACGTAAAAAAAGACTACCCATCGATATCACATCAAGAGGTAGCCTTTAATCCCCAATAAAAACCGGTAATCCGTAAAAAAAACAATTGGAGATTTGAAAAAGAGAGAGAACCTTTTCCAACATACGTTGAAAAAGTTATTGTTATATCTTTAAGCCCCCGGCATACGTCGTCGGTGACTCTTTTTTCTTCTTGTCTTGTAATAAATAACCCATACCAGCAATACACCCCAGGCCACACACACAAAGGTGAGCCACCCACGGTTGAGACTGTCGCCCTTTACACGCGCCCACATCTCCATCATCTCCTCCATCTCGCCCCCGGCATCGTGCATCAAGGCACAACGCTCTATGGTACTGCGGTCGGGGTACTGAATGGGGTTAATATGCAACTTGTCCGCCCCCGGAATGTCGCTAAAGAAGTAGGAGAGATCGTAGGTCTCCGGGATGTCGTAATCCACCATGGCCGTCATCACCTCCGGAGTGGCTATAACACTCACGTAACCCGCCTCGTCCATGTTGCGGATGGCATTGTCGGACATACAAAGGAAGTTGATGAAGTAGCTGGCAGCCTTGGGGTTGCGGGCGTAGATGGGTATCACCCAACCGTCGAACCACACATTGCTACCCTCCCGGGGCACCTGGTACTCCAGCTTTACACCGTTGACCGCCGCCTCCTCTATGGCCCACATGGCATCGCCACTCCACGTAAGGTTAATCCATGCCTTGCCCTTGGTCATCATCTCCTTGCCAAAGTCCACCTCCCAACCCGCTATGTTGGGTTTCGCCTCGCGCAGCACCTTCTCCACCGCCGCCAGATTCTCCGGCGTGATGTGTGCCACCAACTCATCGCGCTTAACCTTGCCCTCCAGTATGTCCTGGTAACGAGCATAGAGAATGAGCGTAGAGTAGACATCGCGCACGGCATCCTTCATGAAGATGCGTTGCGAAAAGGTGGGGTTGAGCAGCGCATCCCAGGACTGCATATCCTTGGCCTTCACAAACTTAGGATTGTACAGCCAACCGGTAGTGCCCCACATATAACCCACAGCATAATCGGAGGTAACCTGCGAACCGTCGCCCATCCGGTTGAACATCTCAATGACGTAGGGCGATACGTTCTTGGTGTAGTCCGGCGTCTTGCCGTAGTTGCGGTCTATGGGTTGCAGCAGCATCTTGCGCATCATACGCTCTATGATGTACTCCGACGGACATACACAATCGTAGTCCTCGTGTCCCATTTCAATCTCCGTGAGCATATTCTCGTTTATGTCGAACGTCTCATACTGCACGTGGATAGGTTTGCCCGTTTGCTCCTTGTACCACGTCTCAAACTCGCCGATAAGATCCTCGTCTATGTAGTCGGCCCAGTTATAAACCTTAAGTATCTCGCTACGGGGTCGCTCGGCATGGAGCGGCAGCACCGTAAGCAGTGCGAGAAGAAGCATCATAAATGTCTGTTTCATAGTGTCTTGAAAGTTAATGGATGGATGTTTTACGATTTCGCCTGTTCTCCCGGTAGTTGATGACCAGCAGCAGAGCGAGAATAGCCACAAAGATAATAGCGGAGAGCGGACGCAACTCCGGTGTAAGACCTCCCTTGCGCGCATCGGCATAGATGTACGTAGAGAGGGTATCTATACCGCTACTGCCCTTGGTAAAGAGCGTCACGGCAAAGTCGTCTATAGAGAGCGTCACGGAGAGCAGGAAACCGCTTATCATGCCCGGTAGCAACTCCGGCAGCAGCACCTTGCGCAGTGCCTGGGCCGGGGTAGCACCCAGGTCCAGTGCCGCCTCGTAGATATTGGGGTTCATCTTGGTGAGTCGCGGCATCACGCTGAGCACCACATAGGGGGTGCAGAAGGAGATGTGTGCCGCCACAATGGTAAACATCCCTCGGCTGATGCCTAGAAAGACAAAGAGCAGGAAGATGGAGATACCGGTGATGATGTCGGGGTTGATCATAGGGATGCTGTTGAGGAAGTTGACTACCCTACGTGTGCCACTCCGCATATTGTAGATGCCTATGGCAGCCACGGTTCCCAGCAGGGTGGAGAGGGTGGCAGCTATCAGGGCTATGATGCCGGTGTTGATGATGGCATGGTTGAGCGACTCCTTGGCTCCGCCGGTAAAGAGGGAGGTGTAGAGGTGGGTGGAGAAACCGCTCCAGTTGCCCAGCACCTTTGCTTCCGTGAAGGAGAAGATGACGATGATGAATATCGGGGCGTAGAGCACCACGAGGAGTGTCCACAGGTAGAGGCGGGCTATTATCTGCTTCAGTGTCATAGCAACCCTCCTTCCCGGGCATCGCCCTTGGTATCATCGGTCCCGAAGAAACTGGTCATACCTATTATAATAAGCATTATGAGCGACAGGGCTGCACCGTAGTTGAGCAGTACGCCGCTGTTGATGCTCTCCTGTATGGTGGTACCGAAGAGCTTTATATTGTTCATTGTGAGCAATTCGCTGATGGCAAAGGTGGAGATGGTGGGCATAAACACCATGACCACTCCGCTGTATATGCCGGGGAGGGAGAGCGGGAGTATGACACGCAGGAATACGTGCAGACGGTTGGCGCCCAGGTCCTCGGCTGCTTCTATGAGGTTGTGATCCATCTTCTGCAGGGTGTTGTAGAGGGGGTAGATCATGAAGGGCAGGAAGTTGTACACCATACCAAAGATGAGTGCCCCTTCGCCCAGTGGTACGTGGATAAAGTCGAAGAGTGCTACCGTGGCAAGGGTGCGTAGGAGCACATTAATCCACATGGGGAGGATGAAGAGCATAGCCATGATGCCGGTGATGCTGAACTCCCGCTGACTCATAAAATAGGCGGCAGGATAGCCCAGGAGTAGGCACAACAGGGTGGTGATGATGGCTATACCCATACTGTATATAAAGGTGTTTACGGCGATGGTCTGGAGGAAGAACTTCTGCACGTTGTGTAGCGTGAAGGCTCCATCGGCATCGGTAAAGGCGTAGTAGACTACCAACAGGAGGGGCAGCACGACAAGGAATGCCATGAACAATATGTAGGGGGCTGCCCAGTTGGAGCGCTTCCCTAGTAGGGCGTATAGGCTGTTGTTACTCACGATTGTTCCTGTTTGGGTGTCTCAAAGAGAATGTCTTGGGCTTTTATGTTGATACCTACCACATCCCACTGTTCCCATACGTCGTCGGTCTCTACGTGTAGAGTTTCCTTCGATTCGGTTACGATGGTGAGGTGATAGTGGTGACCTTTCCACAAGATGGAGTGAATGGTTCCGGCTGCGGTACCATCCTCCTCATTGTCGGTAAGTTCTATGCTGTCCAGCGGTATGTGTACCGTGGTTTTGCGTGCTCGTTGCGGTACGCCTTCACCGGGCAACACTTCGAAGCTGCTGCCCAGCATCTCTACGTGGGTAGCGTCTATGCCCTCTACGGTGAGGGTGTTGTCGGTGTACTCCATGCGCATGACGTGGAGGTCGGCAGGCTTTATCAGCATACCTACTTCCGTGCCGGGGGCAAAGGCGTTGTAGTCCTGTACCTGTATCTCGTATCCGTCGGGGGTGTTGATGAACATCTCGTAGTGTACTCCCTTAAAGGTGCAACTCTTTACGGTTCCACGGAATTGTCCTTTCTCGGGGTTGGGGAGCAGGTAGATGTCCTCCGGACGTATCACCACGTCGACCGGTTCTCCGGGGGCGAATCCTTTGTCTACGCATTGGAAATTGCGGTTCATGAAGTTCACCTCCAGGTCCTGCACCATGTGTCCGGTGATGATGTTGCTTTCGCCTATGAAGTCTGCCACGAAGGGGTTCTTAGGCTCGTTGTATATATCCATGGGGGTGCCTATCTGCTGTATGATACCGTCGTTCATTACCACGATGGTATCGCTCAGCGTGAGGGCTTCCTCCTGGTCGTGTGTTACATATATAAAGGTGATGCCCAGTTGTTTGTGCATCTCCTTGAGTTCCATTTGCATATCGTGACGCATCTTTAGGTCGAGAGCTGCCAGCGGTTCGTCGAGCAGCAGTACCTTGGGTTGGTTCACAATGGCACGTGCTATTGCTACGCGTTGCTGTTGTCCGCCACTCAGGGAGTTTACGTCGCGGTCTTCGTAGTCGGTCATGCCTACGGTTTTGAGGGCTTTTGCCACCAGGGTGCCTATCTGCTTCTCGGGTGTCTTCTTGAGCTTGAGCCCGAAGGCTATGTTCTCGTACACGTCGAGGTGTGGAAAGAGGGCATATCGCTGGAAGACGGTGTTCATGGGGCGTCTGTAGGGGGGTACAAGGGTTATGTCCTCTCCTTGCAGACGTACGGTGCCTTGTGTGGGGCGTTCGAATCCTGCCAAGAGACGTAGGAGGGTGGTTTTTCCGCATCCCGAGGGACCCAGAATGGTTATAAATTCTCCTCTCTTGATGTGAAGGCTCACATCATTCAGTACCACTTTGTCGCCAAACGACTTTGTGATATGTTCTACCGAGATGATGGGCACCTCCGTAGATGTGTTGTTTGTTACTATCTGTTGCAATTCAATGAAAATTTATTTCGTTGCCTAAATAACATTTGTTTCTAATTCCGCTGCAAATATATAGAAAAAGCACGTATGTTCGTTCGCAAAAGGGCAAAAAAGTGCATTTAGTTATCTTTTTTTGTACCTTTGGGGGTAGGGGAGCTTGGGAAAGCGTCCGGATAGCCATGGGTTGGCTTCGATGTAGGGAACCAGCCAGGAGCATACGATGACGAGTATTGTAAGCAGGATGATGCCTTCCTCGCCGTGGTGCCACATACTGCGTCCGTAGTATAGGTGTATGCCCTTGTATATCATGATGATGGGGGCGTGGGATACAAAGTAGACCATGGAGTGCTCGCCTATAAAGTTTATGATGGGGATGCGCTTTATGTTGAGACTCAACAGGATACCGGAGAGTCCGCAGAGGGCTAGGGAGGTGGAGAGGGTGATGGTGAAGGCTCCTATGAATCCTTGGTTCAGGGGTTGTGCTATGTCGGCTATTTCGCTCCAGCGGTTTTGCGACATGGTGTATTCTCCGTGGTGGTGTATGTTGAGGAATGCAAAGAGTGCGGTGAGTGCCAGGGAGATGAGCAGGGTGTTGCGGCGGCGCAGCTTGAGCAACAGCCAGTGCCAGATGTGGCCCAGGAAGAAGAAGAAGATGCCGCAGAAGAGGTTACTGCAACTGAACCACAGGGGGTTGTCCATGCGGTAGAGGGCGTAGGAGACGAGTGGAAAGATGAGTACTATCCAGTGCAACTTCTTGATTTTCTCCATGAAGTGTATGGCTATGTAGGCCATGAAGAAGGAGAAGAGGAACCACAGGGGTGGGTTGCCGTAGAAGGAGCTGCTGTGCCATATATGTTCCACGCTGAGTGGGTCTATGGGGTTCTTGTATTTGGCGGTGAGTACCAGGTAGTAAACGGCATAGAGGGCACTGCCTATGGCGCCCCATGTGAGGTAGGGTACCAGCAGGTGCTTGGCTTTGTCCAGGCAGAATTGCCGGGAGTCGCCGGCTACGGTCTTGTTGAAGAAGCCTGCCTTGAAGAAGAAGAAGGACATGAAGAAGTAGGTCCAGAACATAATGCTCTGCCACCATCCTTCCTGGTCGCGACCTACCATCTGTATGGTGTGTAGTGCCATCATGCGGAGTATGCATATTCCGCATAATAGGTCGAAAGCGTGGTTTCTTGTTTTTGCCATTTGTGGGTTCTTTTTCTTTCTTTTTTGCAAAGGTAGATGAAAAAGCGTATGTAAACCCTACTTTTAGGGAAAAAAGTTGATAATCGGGTGTTTTTTTAACATTTCTTCGGGTGGGTGGATTCGTGGAAAAGCTGTACTTTTGCAGGGTGAATTTATATATGATGATAAGGAAACAATGGGTAAGCTCTGTTGGATATACAATACGTATGGCTATAGTGAGATGATGTTGGGGCATTTCCATCCTTCGGTGGAGGTGCAGATTGTGGATAATTTCTTGCAACATCCCTCGGGTATGGGTAGGCAGTTGTTGCACCGTGTGTTGGTGCCGGTGGCTACGTGGTGCCTGGAACGGGGGATGCGTCGTGTGGCGGGTTTCCTGGTGCGGTGTCTTTATCCGGCTAGGTATCTGCGTGCGCTCCTGGCGTTGGCTCCGGGGGATGGGGTGCTGGTGTTCGATGTTACCAATCCTCGTACGTTGCGCTTTGTGTTGAGGTGGTTGCCCCGGGGGGTGAGGTTTCACGATTTCTTCCACAATCCTATGGTGCCCAATGCGCCGTTGTTGTGTAACAAGCGGGTGTTCCGTGCGTTGCAGGGGGAGGGGGTATGTTTCTCTACGTTCGACCCTAAGGATGCCGGGGAGTTCGGTATGCCGTGTTACGGTCAGTTTTACTTCCGTCCTTCGGCGGAGGAGTTGGCGGTGGTGCCTACGTTCGATTTCTTCTTTTGCGGTCTTCCCAAGGATCGTGAGGAGGAGTTGCTGCGGTTGCAGCATTTCCTGGAGACGGAGGGGTACACGTGTCGGTTTATTTTCCCGCATAGCCGGGCTGAGCGTCTCACACCGGCGCAGTATATGGAGCTGTTGCGTACGTGTAGGTGTGTCATCGATATGAACCAGGGGGGACAGGTGGGACTGTCGCGTAGACCGCTGGAGGCGTTGTTCTACAAGAAGAAGCTTATTACGAATAATGCTTCGCTGAGGG
Organism: uncultured Bacteroidaceae bacterium; assembly: GCA_964404555.1. Classification (GTDB taxonomy): domain Bacteria; phylum Bacteroidota; class Bacteroidia; order Bacteroidales; family Bacteroidaceae; genus CAZUTW01. Next base: position 6,765 of record CAYOKO010000051.1, read on the forward strand.
AGCTTCCTTTTTATCGTCCTGCCAACATTCTGGTTCTGCCGGAGGAGTCCCGGTGGAGTGAGGTTATCAGGTTTTTCAACATTCCGGGGGTAGATGTTGATAACTCCATTACGTCCCCCTACGAAATGAGTCGCTGGATAGAGCATTTCTTATAGCTCCATTCCACGTAAGTGCTTAAAAGAAAACAGTCTGCATACATCACGTATGCAGACTGCCCATATAAAAAAGAGTCATATTTTTCTGAAGAAAAACTGATTGTTGGGTAATTCACTGAATCAACTGAACGCACCCTCCAGATACTTACGGGTAAGTTCGTTCTTGGGATTGTTGAAAAGTTCCTTGGCGTCACCTGCCTCAATCACCTCACCCATATACATAAAGATGGCATAGTCGGCCAGGCGCATAGCCTGACGCAGTGTGTGGGTAACCATGACGATGGAATAATCCTTCTTGAGTGAGAGGAACAACTCCTCTACCTTGCGACTGGAGATGGGGTCCAGAGCACTTGTGCTCTCATCGGCCAGGAGGTAGCTGGGCTCTACGGCGAGGCTGCGAGCCAGGCACAGACGCTGCTGCTGACCACCGCTCAGGCGGGAAGCCGGTGAGTGTAAACGATCCTTCACCTCGTCCCACAAGCCTACGGCCTTGAGGTAGTACTCTACCACCTCGTCCAACTTCTTGTGACCGGAAACTCCGTGAATGCGGCAGCCGTATGCTACGTTGTCGTAGATGCTCATGGGCAGCGGGCACGGACGCTGGGGAACCAAACCGATGTGACGACGCAACTCGGACAGCTTACCTGCCTTGGCACCCAGTATGTCGTGGTTGCCTATGTTGACTGTGCCTGTCATCTTGATGCCGTCTACACTGTCGTTCAAACGATTGAAGGTACGCAGGAGCGTAGATTTACCACAACCGGAGGGACCAATGATGCAGGTAATCTTATTCTGAGGAATTTCAACGCTGACATTCTTCAAAATATGATTGCCGTTGATGTGCACGTTCAGGCTCTCGGTAGCCAGGTGAGCGTCGGAAAGGTGGGTGAACTTGTCGTTCACAGCAAAGCTTTCTTCTGCGCTCTTGCTGCCAAAGATGTTGGACAGGTGCATCGTAAATGGGTTCCGTTGTAATGTTATTGCATTCATATCGTTTGTTCTTTTGTTCTTATTTATCGTTTACGGTTGCAAAGGTACGGCAAAAAAACTCCACCGGAAATACCCGTATTGGGGTAAATGTACTACCATATATGTGGTATAGGGGTGGTATGAATACAAAAAAAGTCGTCCACACGAGGTGGACGACAACAAGTAGAAAAATTATGAACCCCTATAGATTACTCTATAGAGATGTACAGCTCGGATGGATCTGGGTTTTCGAAGCCGTCAACTGCTGTGTTGTTTTGCTTCTCGGTACGTACCATCACAAAGTTCATCCATGCAGGACGACCGTTGGTCTGGAAACGAGTACCGCTTTCCCAGTTGTTGATGTACTCCTCGGTATCCGGGTAAGCACGGTCAACAGATTTGTTCAGGCGCTTGTAATCGTAGAAGATGATACCTTCGCCGTAGAACTCAATACGCTTCTGCAAGAAGATAGCGTCTACTACGTCCTCCTCGCTTGCCGCATTGGTGGTGTAGGATGCATCACGATAGGTTTGCATGAAGCTCTCCAGCAACTGCTTACCCTTGGCAGGGTTCTGGTGTGCGGCAGCTTCGGCTTCTATCAGGTACATCTCTTCGATGCGCATCAATGGAATACCTACGACACAGGCTACATCGTAGTTCTCGGAGTCGCCATTGCCCGGACGGAACTTCACGGAAGCATAGTCGGGGAGATAGGCAAATGCCTCTTCGTCGAGTACTGCCTCTTGTCCGCTCAGTGCGGAACCTTCCGGAGCCTTAAAGGTGAGCTTGCGGAAGTCGTTATCGGAGATTTGAGAATACAATTTAGCGTCAATCTGTGTGTAAACACCGGCACCGGCATAGCTGAACCATGTTTCGTTTGCCATGAAGGATACCCAGTTGATGATACCGGACTGTACGCAGTCGTCTTCCTTCACGTTCTCGGCTCCCCAAATCCAGGAGGAGGTGCTCAGGGTGTTGAAACCGGTAGTGGTGTTCAGCCACTGCTCCTTGGTGAGCGGAGTGTTTCTGCCCAGGTCGATGGCCTTACGGGCATACTTCTCGGCATTTGCGTAGTCCTTGTTCCACATATATAGACGTGCGTATATTCCGTAAATAGCTGTCAGGCTAGGCAGTGTCTTTGAAGAGAGTGTCAGCTTGGAGATGTTCTCCTCGGCAAACGCCAAATCCTTCAGGATGAACTCCGACATCTCCTCGTGGGTAGCACGTGGATTGTTACGACCCTCTTCCTCGGTGGTGTTCTCCGTTACGATAGGAACGGTAAGACCCGAGATGTTGTTGCCCTTGGTTGTGATGGAGTCGGTAACGTCGCAGGGAAGGTACTCATAGAGCTGTGCCTCGGTGAGGTAGATGAAGGCACGGAAAGCATGAGCCGCAGCCAGATAACCCATCTCCGTATCGTTGGCTTCCTCTTCATTGATGTTGCTCATTACCTTGTTGGCTGCCAATATAGGTTTGCTCAAGTATCTCCATACGAAACTTTGATATACGTAGCTGGAACCTTGATATTGGTTACGCTCCCAGCGTGAGTATTGGTCGTATCCGCTGTAGCTGATGGGCATATCTGCTGTCATGACATCGGTGATGTGCATGAGTGATGGATAACCGTAGTCAAAGTGACGCTCATTTCCGCTCGTATTGCCCAAGGCGTTAAACATTGTTATGGTAGCCGGCATACCCCATACCATAGCCTCGAGAGATTTTGGTGAGGTCTGCAGTATCTCGTCGGTTGCTATGTCGGTAGGAGTAACCTCATCGATACACGATGTGGTGGTGCTCATAAGGATTCCTGCAAGCCCGAACAACAGAAAATATTTCTTTTTCATTCTTTACGCTAATGTTAAGTTTTTAGAAAGTAAGACTAACACCTCCGGAGATGGTGCGGATGGTTGAGTAGTAAGAACCGGTAGAACCTGCACCGGAGAAGCTCTGGCGAGGATCCAGTCCTTGACGCTTAGACCATAACCACAGGTTATCACCGGTAACATATACACGGAACTTCTGCAGCTTCAGGGATTTTGCAATGTGTGCCGGAAGGGTGTAACCGAAGTTTACGTTCTGCAGGCTCAGGTATGAACCGCTGGTGAGGAATCGATCGCTCTGGGCAGCGGCATAGCTGTCGTTGAACTGCCAACGTGGAATGTTGGAATCGGTGTTGTCGGTGGTCCATGCTTTCAACATATCTACGTGGATAGCGCTACCGCGACCGCTGGTTGTGGTGGGGCAGGCCATGAGGCTGGCGTAGTCGTAGTCGTAAACCTTACCGCCCAACTGGAAGACGAAGTCAACGGAGAGGTCGAAGCCTTTGTAACGGAAGCTGGTTCCGAAACCGCCGTAGAGGTCGGGAAGTGCAGTACCGCACAGGTAGTCGGTTGCATCGGAATAGCTGTCGGTTGTGGTTCTTCCGGTTACTACGGAGTTACCGTCGGCGTCCTTCTCGTAGGTATCCATGTACCAGAGGGATTTACCGGTTTCCTTGTCTACACCGGCATACTTAGGCATATAATAGGTGTAGATAGGCAGACCTTCGCCATAGAAGTAGATGCTGCTTGCGTAGCCATCGTAGCCCTCTACGGAGGTTGTCTTGCTAGCGTCGGACAGATAGGTAATCTTATTTCTATAGTGTGTCAAATTGGCGTTCAAACTCCAGGTAAAGTTCTTCTTGCGAATAACATCGCCGCTTAGGTCTACTTCGATACCGGAGTTACGCATATCACCCACGTTAGCATAGTAGGAAGAGTATCCTAGAGAGGTAGGCATGGGGAAGGAGAAGAGCATATCGGTGGTCTTACGATAGAAGTACTCGATAGATCCGCTCAAACGTCCGTTCCAGAAGTCAAAGTCGAAACCGGTGTTGAAGTTGTTCTGGGTCTCCCAGGTGATGTCGCGGTTGCCCTTATAATGCTGTGATACTACAGCTGGATGACCGCTGGAATTTTCGATGGTGTAACCGTCGAGATAACGATAGTTACCTATGGCGTCGTTACCTTGCTGACCGTAGGAAATCTTGTACTTCAACATATCTACGGCTGAGTTCTCGGGGAACCAGGATTCCTTGTTGATAATCCATGCACCACCCAATGACCAGAAGTTACCCCAACGGTTCTCCGGTGCAAAGCGAGAGGATGCATCGCGACGATAGGATGCGGATGCAAAGTAACGCTCGTCGTAGTCGTACATAGCGCGACCGAAGTAACCCTCGGTGTTGTACTTCGTGGTGTAGGAGTTCTGTGAACTTGAGGTAATGGAACCTGCCAACTCTAGGTTGGATGGGTCGAACATATTGCTCTTGGTTCCGGAGAGGAAATAATAGGTGGTATTATATGCCTCGTGACCAATCATTGCACTTACGTTGTTCTTGCCGTAGGAGTGCTTCCAGTCCAACAACTGTTGCAGGTTGACTGAGTAGTTGCGGCTGTGGCTCTTATATACGATACCGTTCTGGCTGGCGTATTGACCGTAGTACGGGTTCGTAGAGCTGGTGTAACGACTTTCGTCGAGGTAAATGGTATTCGTTGTGGTAAACTTGAAATCCTTCAGGAAGCGAACTTCAGCAAAGAAATTGGTGTTGAAGCTGTTTGCATCGCTGCGGTCGGCATTCAAGAAAATATCGGAATACGGGTTGCTCTGACCGAAGGTGGGACGACTAAGACCTGCGTTCTCACCGTCTCCATAGTCGTAACGGGTATTGCCGTTTTCGTCTACCAGGATGTTACCGTTGGCATCTCTCATATAAAGAGGATAGATAGGAGCCAACTGGGTGGCTACTGCAAATACGTTACCGGAGGAGCTGGAAGAACCGTCTTCGCTCGAGTTGGTGTATTGCAAATTGGAGTGTGCAAAGGACATATTGCCACCTACCTTCAAGAATGGCTTCACTTGGTAGTCGGCTTTCAAACGGCTGGTGATGCGTTCGAAGCCGGAGTTGGCTACAATACCCTCGTTGTTCAGGTAACCTACAGATGCCAAGAAGTTGCTCTTGTCCGTAGCTGCGTCTACCTGTATGTTGTACTCCTGGCGGAGTGAATTCTGGTAAACAGCCTTGTACCAGTCGTCTGCCTGCAAGAGGTAACCGTTTACTACGTTACCCATGGTGGCATTCGGGTTCAACTTACCGTCGGTACCAATTAGGGACTCACCCTCCGGGAGAGAATATACGTTGTAACCCAAACCGACAGAGGTGTTTGAGGTGAGATAGCGGTTGGCCCATGCGTGAGCATTTTCATCGCTAAGTCCATTGTTGGCAGCATAGTTCTTCAACGCCTTATAGTAAGTCTCGTAGTACTGACCCGGGTCGTTGATGGTTTTATAACGCTGGCTGGCACGAGAGTTGGAACCCCACTTTGCATCGAAGGATACGTTGGCTGTACCGAACTTAGCCTTCTTGGTGGTAATCATAATCACACCGTTGGCACCACGCGCACCGTACAGAGCGTTGGAAGCCGCATCCTTCAGCACCGTCATAGACTCGATGTCGGCAGTGTTGATGGAGTTCAAGTCGCCATCGTAGGGAGCACCGTCCACTACAATCAAAGGCGCATTACCCGCATTGATGGAGCTGATACCACGAATACGGATGCTAGGAGATACATCGCCCGGCTGACCGGAAGCATTGCGCATCTGCACACCTGCTACCTTACCGTCGAGAGCTTCCAGTGCATTGGAGGTTTGAACCTTCGCAATGTCATCGGCCTTAATGGTCGTAGCCGAACCTGTGAAGGATTCCTTGGTAGCGGTACCGAAGGCAACTACAACTACCTCGTCGATGTTGCGACCGTCGGACTCCAGAACAATCTTCATGTTCGGCTTGATATCTACTGTACGTGATTCCATACCCACGTACGATACAACTAGGCGTTTGCTATCCTTGGGCAGGTTGTCGAGAACGAATCGACCGTTGAGATCGGTCGTAACACCCGTTCGAGTACCTTGTACAAAGACAGAAGCACCAATCACCGGCTCACCATCCTCGGCAGAAACTACGGTTCCCGTAACTTTGCTTTGAGCGGACGCTAAGCCTACCCCCACGAGAATGAAGGTAAGAAAGAGCATCAATTTTCTTTTCATAAAATCTCCCAATTTCTACTTAGTATCTTATCGTTTAATTATAATCTTACTGTTATCCTAACAAAATCGGGTGCAAAGGTACGATTTTTCTTTCAAATTGGCTATCTTTTTTCCTACAATAACCACAAATTCATAGAAAAAAGGTGTCTTTTTGCAGATTTTTGCGTAATTTTGCAAGGTATGATAGACAGAAATACAATAGAACGTATCTTAGAGGCTGCCCACATAGAGGATGTTGTGGGTGAGTTTGTGTCGCTGCGCCGTGCCGGTACGGTGATGAAGGGGTTGTGTCCGTTCCACGATGAGAAGACGCCGTCGTTTGTGGTTTCTCCTACGCGGGGTATCTATAAATGTTTTGGTTGTGGTAAGGGGGGGAATGCTGTTCACTTCATCATGGAGCATGAGCAGCTGTCCTATCCGGAGGCGCTCCGGTGGTTGGCGCATCGTTATAATATAGAGATTAAGGAGCGTGAGCTGAGTGCTAAGGAGATTGAGGCTAACAATGCTCGGGAGAGTTTGTACATCGTGAACGAGTGGATGTGTAGGTTCTACCAGAATACGTTGATGAATACGGATGAGGGGCGTGCCTATGGTAGGGCGTACTTCCGTAATCGTGGGGTGCGTGATGATATCATAGAGAAGTTCCGTCTGGGGTTCTCGCCTGTGGATGCGGGGGTGTTGCCTATGCGTGCGATGCAGAGTGGATATAATAAGGAGAACTTGAGGCGTACGGGCAATTGCTACGAACGGGAGGATGGTTCCTTGCGTGATCGCTTCCATGGTAGGGTTATCTTTCCGTGGATGGGGGTGAGTGGCAAGGTGATTGGCTTTGGTGGTAGATTGCTGGATAGTCGTACCAAGGGGGTGTCGCAGAAGTATGTTAACTCTCCGGAGTCGGAGATTTTCTCTAAGCGTAAGGAGTTGTATGGTTTCTTCCAGGCGAAACGTGCTATAGCTAAGTATGAATTGGTTTACATGGTGGAGGGGTACACGGATGTTATTGCTATGCATCAGTGTGGTATTGAGAATGTGGTGGCCAACTCGGGTACGGCGCTGAGTGAGAAGCAGGCTCGTATCTTGCATCGTTTTACTAACAATATTACGTTGCTTTACGATGGTGATAGTGCGGGTATAAAGGCTGCTATACGTGGAATTGATATTCTCTTGGCGGAGGGTATGAACGTGCGTGTGGTGTTGCTTCCCGATGGTGATGACCCGGATAGTTATGCGGGTAAGCATACGTCGGAGGAGTTTATTGCTTACATCAAGGAGCAGCAGACGGATTTCATTACTTTCAAGACGCAGTTGCTGATGCAGGAGGCGCAGAAGGATCCTATCCGCCGGGCGGAGTTTATCAATTCTATTGTGGAGAGTATTGCGGTTATTCCGGATCGTATTACGCAGACGGTGTATATAAAGGAGTGTAGCCAGATTATGCAGATAAGTGAGCAGATTCTTGTGGAGTCGGTGGGGAAGATGGTGCGCGAGGAGGTGCTTCGTAATATAGCGCAGCGTCAACGCCAGGAGGAGCAGGAGGCTATGCGT
>CAYOKO010000052.1:0-13874 GCA_964404555.1 uncultured Bacteroidaceae bacterium
AGTTGCTGCGCTTCTCCACAGCCGGCAGCGTAGACGATGGTAAGAGCACACTCATTGGTAGACTGCTTTACGATAGCAAGTCTATCTTCGAGGATCAGTTGCAAGCCGTAGAGGAGGCAAGTAAGAACCGTGGAAACGAGGAGGTCAACTTGGCACTGCTCACCGACGGACTGAGAGCGGAACGCGAACAGGGAATCACGATTGATGTGGCATACCGCTACTTTGCCACCCCGAAACGTAAGTTCATCATTGCCGACACTCCGGGACACATACAGTACACCCGCAACATGGTGACCGGTGCTTCTACCGCCAACCTGAGCATCATCTTGATCGATGCCCGCCACGGTGTATTGGAACAGACCGTTCGTCACAGCTACATCTCATCCTTGCTGGGCATCCCTCACATTCTGGTGGCTGTCAACAAGATGGATTTGGTAGACTTCAGCGAGGAGCGTTTCAAGGAGATACAAGAGGCATACAACAAGATGTCCGAGACACTGCATATCAACAATGTAACCTTCATCCCCATCAGTGCCAAGGATGGCGACAACGTGGTGAACAAGAGCGACCGTACCCCCTGGTACACCGGTCCGTCTCTGCTGGAATTCCTGGAGACCGTACCCGTGGAGGGAGCACACGAAGAGGAACCGTTCCGCTTCCCCGTGCAGTATGTGATTCGCCCCATCAGCAGTCAGTTCCCCGATTTCCGCGGCTATGCCGGACGTGTGGCAGGCGGCGTGATTCGTCCCGGTGACCGCATCGAGGTGTTGCCTTCCGGTCAACAGAGCACCGTGAGCCACATCACCCAAACCACCGAGGAACTTGAGGAAGCTACCGCACCCCTCAGCATCACCCTGCAACTCACCGACGATATCGACATCAGCCGCGGTGACACCATCGTGAAGGTAGGCGAAAAACGTCCCGCCATAGAGCAAGACATCACCCTCGCTGTATGCTGGTTCAACGAGACTCCGCTGCGTCCACGCAACAAATACATCCTGCGCCAGACGACCTCCGAGACTCCCGTTATCGTTCGCGGCATCAACTTCCGCCGCAACATCAATACTCTGGAGAAGGAAGAGGGCGTAGAATCACTCAACATGAACGACATCGCCGAGATAACCATCCACACCGCCAACCCGCTCGTCTTCGATGACTATCAGGAGAACCGCATCACCGGCTCCCTCATCTTCATCGACCCGGATACCAACGAGACCATGGGTGCCGGCATGATTCGTAATAAGTAAGAAAGGAGCTAGACCATGGCAGATATTGAAGCACTCAATGCACAGTTCGAGGGCAAATCCGCCCAAGAGATTGTGAACTATTTTGTAAAGGAGTTCAAAGGACGCATCGCTCTCTCCTCTAGCCTCAGCATAGAGGACCAGGTACTCACCCACATGGTGGTACAAGCCGACCCCACGACCCGTATCTTTACGCTCGATACCGGACGTCTCTTCCCGGAGACCTACAACCTGATAGACCGCACCAACGAGGCATTCGGCATCAACATCGAGGTGTTCTTCCCCAACTACGAAGCCGTTCAACAGATGGTGAAGGAAGAGGGTATCAACCTTTTCTACAACAGCATAGAGAGCCGTCACCGCTGCTGTCAGGTGCGCAAGCTGGAACCACTCGCCCGCGCCTTCAAGGGCACCGACGCCTGGATATGCGGACTACGCCGCGAACAGTCTGTCACCCGCAAGAATATGCAGACGGTGGAGTGGGACAGTATGCACGATAAAGTAAAGATAAATCCACTCATCGCATGGAGCGAAGAGGATGTTTGGAACTACATACGCGAGCACCACATCCCCTACAACAAACTCCACAAGAAGGGCTTCCCATCCATTGGTTGCCAACCCTGCACCCGCGCCATTGAACCCGGCGAGGATATACGTGCCGGACGCTGGTGGTGGGAGAATCCCGAACATCGCGAGTGCGGATTGCATCAGAGATAGACCTATGTTCATAAACTGCCATACCACATATATGGGATGGCAGTTTACCATATCAGGGGTATTGCTCGGACGGGAGATTCGCCGTACCTTTGCACTGTCAACAAAAAACAAAAACAGCGATGAAAAAAAAGGTACTATTTTTGGCGATACTGGTAATCGTGTTGGTTGCAGCCGTCGCACATCACCACGCCCGCAAGCAGGCGGTGATAGAGGAGAGCTCCACAGCTCAGCTAGATGACCTCAAGGGGGAAATTTCCCTCTCGGGGGCATTTGCGCTCTACCCCCTCGCCATAAAATGGGCGGATGAGTTTAAGAAACTGCACCCCGGTGTACGCATAGATATCTGTGCGGGTGGTGCAGGTAAAGGTATCACCGATGCTCTAACGCACATGGTGGATTTGGGTATGGTGAGCCGAGAACTTAACCCTGCAGAACTGGAAAAAGGAGCACAGACCTTTGCCGTGGCAAAAGATGCCGTGGTACCTACCGTCAACAGTAAGAACCCGGTCATCGCTACCCTGCGCAAAAAAGGGGCTACACGTCAACAATTCATAGATATCTGGGTGACGGGACAAGCCAAACGATGGGGCGATATCACAGGGAACGGTGAGACGTCGCCTATCAAAGTATATACCCGCAGCGATGCTTGTGGAGCTGCCGAGACATGGGCTGCCTACTTGAACTCCCGTCAGGAGGCTCTGAATGGAACCGCTGTCTACGGCGACCCGGGAGTGGCATTCTCCATCCAGCACGATATCCATGGCATAGGAATGAACAACATAGGTTACGTATTCAATAGTGAGGGGAAACCCAACCCCGGTATAGAGGTACTGCCCATCGATGTCAATGGCAACGGCAAGATAGATGCCGACGAGGACTTTTACCGTGACAAGGAAACACTCATTCGTGCCATTGCCGATGGACGATACCCTACCCCTCCGGCTCGATACCTCTATCTCGTGAGCGATGGCACTCCGCGCAATCCGGCGGTACGTGCCTTTCTGCGATACATTATTACACAAGGACAACAAGAAAACGAAGCCCAGGGATACATAGCTATAGGTAAGGCGGATGTACGAAGGGGCTTAGCGCAACTAAAAACAAAATGAACAACCGTTTATTAAAAGATAAAATAGCAAGTTACGTGATGGCTACCTTAACCTTCACGTCGCTTTTGTTGGTGGTCGCCATGGCGGTGGGACTCTATACAAAGTCTTCGCCTATCCTCCATACCGTACCGCTCACCAAACTGCTCTTCTCTCCGGTGTGGCGACCTTCGGAGGGGGAGTTCGGCTTTCTGCCGTTCCTTACCGGTACCATGGGGGTCACCCTGCTGGCGGTACTTTTGGCACTCCCGGTGTCGCTTTTTATGGCGATACATCTCACGGAGTATGCCCGCAAATCGGTACGTAAATACATCTTCCCGCTCTTGGACATTCTCGCCGGACTTCCTTCCGTAATCTATGGTGTATGGGGTACGCTCTTGGTGGTGCCCTGGATTTCGGACGTGGTGGCACCGGTGCTGGGCATCTCGGGCAGTGGATACTGTATCTTGGCGGGTGGCATTGTGCTGGGGGTGATGATTATTCCGTTGTTGGTGAGTCTCTTTATCGAGATTTTCGGCAATGTTCCCATGGCGCTTCGCGAAGCATCTACGGCATTGGGGGCTACCAAGTGGCAGACGACCAAGTATGTTATACTGCGCCAAACGCTTCCCGGCATCATTGCGTCGGTGGTATTGGCCGTGAGTCGTACCATGGGTGAAACGATTGCGGTATTGATGGTGTGCGGAAACCTCCCCATCATCCCGACGTCGCTCTTGGATGCTTGTTACCCCATCCCGGCACTTATAGCAAACAGCTATGGTGAGATGATGTCGGTTCCGCTCTATGAGTCGGCACTCATGTTGGCGGCATTCCTTCTCTTCTTCGTGGTATTGGTATTCAACCTTTGCTCTCGAATCGTACTGAGAAGGATTGAGAAGAAGGCGTAATTTGATGAACGATAAAAGAAAAATACAATGGAAAAGATAAATAACGATATAGACAAGGTATCTACCGACCCGATAAAACAAAACGCTGCAAAGCGCAATGCACTGTGGAAACTCATAGATGAACGTTTTGCCTATTTCCTGATGTTTGCCAGCATCGCAGTGGTACTGTTCTTTGTGGTGAGCGTGGTCTACACCATTTTAAGTCGGGGGCTTCCGGTACTTACGTGGGATATGATTACAAAGCTCCCCGGTGGCGGATTCTTTATTGGTGGTGACGGTGGATTCCTCAACGCCATTGTGGGTTCTCTCTACATAGTAGGTGGCAGCACACTTTTGGGTCTCGCAGTCAGTATACCGGTGGTATTCTACTTGAATGTCTACCTCAAACCGGATAGTAAGTTTGGATACATTGCCCGCCTGGGATTCGATGTTCTCTTTGGTATTCCATCGATTGTCTACGGTGCCTTTGCATTCACCATCATGGTTGCGCTCGGTATGCGTGCTTCATTGTTGGGTGGTATCTTGGTGGTTACGTTACTCGTCATCCCCATCTTCATCCGCTCTATGGACGAGGTTGCCAAGACTATTCCCAACGATTTGCTGGAGTCTAGTTTTAGTTTGGGTGCTACAAGATTGGAAACCATCGGTGTGGTGGTTCGCCAGATTGCTCCGGCAATTGCTACCGCTACGCTTCTATCCATAGGAAGAGCCATAGGCGATGCGGCCGGTGTTATGTTTACGGCGGGATTTTCCGATAGCATTCCGGACAGCCTCACACGTCCGGCAGCTACGCTTCCATTGGCGGTCTTCTTCCAATTGAGTGCTCCGCAAGAACAGGTGCAGAACCAAGCGTATGCAGCAGCCGTAGTTCTTACGGTTATTGTGCTTATTTTAAGTCTTCTGGGACGACTTATTATGAATAAGTTTTCCAAGAATAAGATTTAGGATAATTTCAAAGTGCCATAATACACTCGTTATCAAACAAGTTTACATCCACAATGTAGGGACGTTTCGTGGAGCCTTGATGCTTCACAAAACGTCCCTATAGTATGGAGGAATACGAGGATGCAAACACATCTATGTATGTTTGCATCATTTTAGAACTGCTCCAAGATACGAATACGTTCTTTTATATCCGGGTGCGTACTGAACAAGCCACTCAGTAGGGAGTTGGCACTTTGGTGAAAGATGAACAACTGCGCCACATCCTCGCGACTACAGTCCTGCAACGCCGGATTCCCCGAAATCTTACGGAGAGCCGAAGCTAGTGCACGTGGATTCTGCGTCATCTCCGCACCTCCCGCATCTGCCATAAACTCACGTTTACGGGAAATAGCGAAACGTGTGAGGAGAGCAAAAACATACGCTATGATGGAGCAAACAATCGCAATCACCATCATAACCAACCAACCTACACCCGAATCCTTACGCTCATCATCGGAGGAGGAACTGCGTACACGCAATCCCGGACCATAGAAGAACATACGAATTATCATCTGCATGGCTGCACTGATAATGCCCACAAAGATAATGCTGATAATCAACAAACGTGTATCACGATTGCGAATGTGCGTAAGCTCGTGTGCAATGACCCCCTCCAGCTCCTCATCGTTGAGACACGCCATGATACCGGTAGTTACGGTAACGGTGTAAGAACCCTTATCGATGCCACTGGCAAAAGCATTGAGCTGAGGATCGTCTATCACATTAATCATAGGCATATCCATACCGTTGGCTATGCAGAGGTTCTCCACCAAGTTGTAAACCCTGGGGTTCTCCCTGCGCGACAGCGAACGGGCATTCGTAGCACTACGTATCATGGAGGTATTGGTAAAGTAGGCAATAGCAAACCACACTAACACGCCGAATATCACAATGGGAATAAACTCCGAAAACGGTGCCACCACATGACTATAGAAGAGTGCATCGGTACGATACTCCGGCTCTGTCCCCAAGAGATAGATGAGGCAAAAGAAGAGGAAAATCATACCTATGATAATGCACGGAAAGCACAGCAACAAGAGAATGGAACGCAAGTTATTGCGCCGTTGCTGTGTTACGATTCCAACATAACCACTCATAATTAGAAGTTTATCTCGGGAGCCTTATCAAGGATAGCACGTTCGGTTTGCGAAACCTCAAACATTGTTTCGCGATGGAACCCCATCATACCCGCAAGGATATTGGCAGGGAAGGTCTCGCAAGCGTTGTTGTACTCCTTGGTAGCAGAGTTGAAGTAACGACGAGAAGCCGCCAACTTGTTTTCAATATCACTCACCTCCGTCTGCAACTGCAGGAAGTTCTGGTTTGCCTTCAACTCCGGATACGCCTCCAGTGTCACCTTCAGTCCCGCCAAAGCACCGGAGAGAGCATTCTCGGCTTTTATCTTGTCATCGATACCAACCGCCGAAACCGCCTGGTTGCGCAACTGAATGACACGTTCCAACGTCTCACGCTCATGAGTAGCATATCCCTTGACCGTAGCCACCAACTGCGGCACAAGGTCATGGCGTTGTTTGAGTTGTACATCGATGTTGGAGAAAGCATTCTCACGGTTGTTGCGCATACGCACCAGATTGTTGTAAATAGATATGCACGCAATAGCCAGTATCACTACTACGGCAATAATAATAATCGTTGTCATAATTCCTATATTATATATAATGTATATCGGATGCAAAGGAAAGGAAATTTTGCCGTTCAGCCAAGAAAACGCCGGATTTTTTCGGAAAATAGTGGAAGATTAGCGCAAAAAACGCCGCCCTCTGAAGTTTTGATAGAGCAAACCGAGCTATCTGGTTGATTGCTTGCAACATCTACTTTTGGGGATAAAATGTGCCGAAAAAAAGTGCGAAAAAAGTAGCAAAAAGATATGGTGCTAATTACTTTTTTGATTACCTTTGCATCCGAAATAAGCAACAATAGAGGCGTTCAAAACGGGAAAAGTTTCCCAAAACGGACAACTTTTTGAGTTTGCGAAAAACAGAAACCTTTGAATACTAAATAGATAATTAATCAAAACGGACAACAACATGATTCAGACAGTTGTAAAAAGAGACGGACGTATCGTCGGCTTCAACGAAGAAAAGATTAACGCCGCAGTGCGCAAAGCAATGATGCACACAGACAAAGGCGAGGATCGCGAACTGGTTCACCAGATTACCGATCACATTATGTTTCGCGGAAAAGCACAGATGACTGTAGAGGAGATACAGGACGCTGTGGAGATGGAACTCATGAAGAGTAGCCGCAAGGATGTAGCAAAAGCATACATAGCCTATCGCAAGCAGCGCAGCATAGCCCGCAAGGCGAAGACGCGCGATATGTTCCTGGAGATTATCAACATAAAGAACAACGATGTGACGCGCGAGAATGCCAACATGAACGCCGACACACCGGCAGGTATGATGATGAAGTTCTCCAGCGAAACAACGAAGCCGTTCGTGGACGATTATCTATTGAGTAACGAAGTACGCGAGGCAGTAGAGAAGAACTACATCCACATCCACGATAAGGACTACTACCCCACCAAGAGTTTGACGTGTGTGCAGCACCCGTTGGACAATGTGCTACAGAACGGATTCTGTGCCGGTCACGGCGCCTCTCGTCCGGCTAAGCGCATCGAGACAGCGAGCATCTTGGGTTGCATCTCCATGGAGACGGCACAGAACGAGATGCACGGCGGACAGGCCATCCCGGCATTCGACTTCTATCTGGCTCCCTATGTACGCTCCAGCTATATAGAAGAGGTAAAGAAGTTGGAGAAGCTGACGGGTGAGGACTACAGCGCACTGTACAATGCGGAGATTGAGGACTACGTAACGAAAGACTTGGACTTCCTGCAAGACGGCGCACGCATCAAACAGCACGCCATCAACATGACCGTGGCACGTGTACACCAATCTATGGAAGCATTCATTCATAACATGAATACCATTCATTCACGTGGTGGTAACCAGGTGGTATTCAGCTCCATCAACTACGGTACAGATACCTCTGCCGAGGGTCGTTGCATCATTCGAGAAATCTTGAAGAGCACCTACGAAGGTGTAGGCAACGGCGAAACAGCCATCTTCCCTATCCAGATATGGAAGAAGAAGAGAGGCGTAAGCTACCTGCCGGAAGATCGCAACTACGATTTGTATAAGTTGGCTTGCACCGTAACGGCACGTCGCTTCTTCCCCAACTTCATCAACCTGGATGCCACATTCAACCAGCACGAAGAGTGGAGAGCAGACGATCCCAAGCGTTATATGTACGAGTGCGCCACCATGGGTTGCCGTACCCGCGTATTCGAGAACCGCTACGGCATGAAGACCTCCATCGGTCGCGGTAACCTCTCCTTCTCCACCATCAACATCGTGAAGTTGGCAATTGAGTGCATGAACGTAAAGGACGAGCAACAACGTATCGACCTCTTCTTCTCCAAGTTGGATCACGTCCTGGACATCACCGCACTGCAATTGCACGAGCGTTTCGAGTTCCAGAAGACCGCCTTCGCCAAGCAGTTCCCGCTGCTGATGCGCTCCCTGTGGATAGGTTGCGAGAAGTTGAAGGAGAACGACACCATAGAACCGGTCATCAACCAAGGGACACTGGGCATCGGTTTCATTGGACTGGCAGAATGCTTGGTAGCACTCATCGGCAGACACCACGGCGAAAGCAAGAAGGCACAAGAGCTGGGACTGAAGATTATTACCTATATGCGCGACCGTGCCAACGGCTTCTGCGACCAGTATCAGCACAACTATAGCATCCTGGCAACCCCGGCAGAGGGACTCTCCGGTAAGTTCACCAAGAAGGATCGCAAGGAGTTTGGCGTCATTCCGGGCGTAACGGATCGCGACTACTACACCAACTCCAACCACGTACCCGTGTACTACAAGTGCAGCGCTCGTCACAAGGCAGAGATAGAAGCCCCCTATCACGACCTGACCCGCGGCGGACACATCTTCTATGTAGAGATGGACGGCGACGCCACCCACAACCCCGAGGTAGTGATGAGCGTAGTAGACATGATGGATAAGTACAACATAGGATACGGTTCCGTAAACCACAACCGCAACCGCTGTATGCAGTGCGGCTACGAGAACGCCGAACCGCATCTCACCACCTGCCCCAAGTGCGGCAGCACCCACATAGATCGTCTGCAGCGAATCACCGGTTATCTGGTGGGCACAACCGACCGTTGGAACCACGGAAAGCTGAGCGAGTTGAACGATCGTGTCACCCACACCGACGTAGACAACGACTAAGCAGATGATTTCCGTTTTGAAGATTATAGAAGACACAACAGTGGACGGTCCGGGTTTCCGGACCGCCATTTATTGTGCGGGGTGTGCTCACAAATGCCCGGGATGCCACAACCCATCGTCGTGGGCATTCAATACAGGCAAGGCAATGACCACCGAGGAGGTGATGGCAGTAATAGAAGCCGACCCCTTTGCCCACGTCACTTTTACGGGCGGCGACCCCATGTACCAGGCAGAGGGATTTACAGAACTAGCCACCAGCATAAAGGAGCGCACAAACAAAACAATATGGTGCTACACCGGATTCCTGTTCGAGGAGGTACTACGAGATGCAACACAACGCAAATTATTGGAACAGATAGATGTGTTGGTAGACGGACCTTTCCAAGAAGACAAGAAAGACACCGACCTACTGTTTCGAGGTAGTAGCAACCAGCGCCTCATAAATGTAAAAGCATCCTTGAGCACCGGAAAAGTGGTGCTCTGGGAGCGATAAAGGTCTATAAAAAGGTCCTAACAGTCGACAAAAGTGGAGAAAAACACCCCTAAACCTCAATTGTTGGGACGCTAGTACAAAGAATATCGGATGTTTTTTGTACTTTTGCAGCGAAATGTAACCAAAAGATATGTATAAAAAGTTACTTGTGTTTATTGCTATATGGTTGGCTACGGCGCAAACAACCCACGTATGGGCAGACGCTAAGAGCGGTAAGTTCGTGGTGGTTATCGATGCCGGACACGGGGGACACGACCCGGGAGCCATAGGGCAGTATGCAAAAGAAAAAGATATAAACCTGAATGTGGCACTGGCGTTCGGCAGACTGGTAGAACAGAACTGCTCGGACGTTAAGGTGATATATACACGAAAAACCGACGTGTTCATCCCGCTGGATACACGTGCGGAGATAGCAAACCGAGCGAAAGCAGATCTCTTTATCTCGGTTCACACCAATTCGCTCCCCAAAGGTAGCGCACCGGCTCGAGGTGCAGAGACCTATACACTGGGTATGGCACGAGCTGCGGAGAACCTGGCGGTAGCAAAACGCGAGAATGCGGTAATCCTGGAGGAGACGAACTATAAGGAAAAGTATGCAGGATTCAACCCCAACTCATCGGAAAGCTACATCATATTCGAATTCATGCAGGATAAGAATATGGAGCAGAGCGTGGAACTGGCAAAGTTGGTACAGCAGGAGTTGCGCACATCGGCACACCGTATAGATAAAGGTGTACACCAGGCAGGATTCCTGGTGTTACGCAAGACGTCGATGCCAAGCGTACTGATTGAACTGGGATACATCTCCACGTCGGACGAGGAGGGATACTTGAGTAGCAACAGCGGCGTGAGCAGTTTGGGACAAGGTATCTATCAGGCGTTTCTGAAGTATAAGAACAAGAAGACGGGAGGGAAACGTTCGGTAGCGGCAACCAATCCCACACCAACCCCACAACCCGCCGACACACCGGTTCCCGCAAAGGAAACAACACCCGCCAAGGAGACAACAAAGCCCGCTAGGGAGACAGCTGCAACAACTCCAACAACCACGGCTACCACCGAATCGGTGCGCAAGGAGACAACCACGGCTGCGACAACGGGCAACAGCGAACGCCCCGTCTTCAAGGTACAGCTGCTCACCTCCCCGAAGGAGTTGCCCGCCAACAGTTCGGAGTTCAAGGGGTTGACGCCGGTGAGTTACTACCGGGACGGTCGCTCCTATAAATACACCTACGGCGAGAGCGAAGACTACAGCAAGATACTGCAACTGCGCAGAGAGGTAAGCGCCAAGTTTAAGGACTGCTTCGTAGTAGCCTTCCGGAACGGCGAACGTATGGACTTGAACGAAGCCATCCAAACCTACAAAAAGAACGTAAAAAAATAGACTATATGAAGATTTCAAAAGAGGTAAAGATAGGAATAACCGGAGTGATAGCACTGGTTCTGCTGTTCTTCAGCATCAACTTCCTGAAGGGTATCAACCTGTTTAAAACGACGGATACATACTACATCTCCTTTAAGAATGTGAGCGGTTTGGCAGTCTCCAGTCAGGTGTATGCCGATGGATATGAGATTGGTATTGTACATGCCATCGACTACGACTACGAACATCCGGGCAATATCATCGTAAATATAGAGGTAGATAAGAATATGCGTATCCCGAAGGGTAGTTACGCTACTCTGGAGACGGCTATGCTGGGCGGAGCCACCTTGAATATATTGATGGCCAACAACCCGTCGCAGCGTTATGAACCGGGAGATACCATCGGCAGCGAACTGGACAACGGACTGATGGCGCAGGCAGCACAGCTCATGCCCAAGGTAGAGAGCATCTTGGTGAAGCTGGATTCCATCCTGGACAACCTGAATGCGCTGACCTCAAGTCCGGAGTTGCAGGAGATACTGAACAATACCGCCGACATCACGGCAAATCTGAAGCACAGTACGGAGAGTCTCAACACGCTACTGGATCGAGATGTTCCGCAGTTGACCCATCGCTTTGACCGTATAGGCAACAATGTAGAGATACTCACGGACTCCCTCAAGGATCTGCATTTGCAAGAGACAATGGCAAGCGTAAACCGCACGCTCCGCAATGTAGAGGAGGTAACAGGTAAGCTGAACAGTACGGACAACACCGTAGGCTTGCTGCTGAACGATACCACCCTGTATCGCAACATGAGCAACACCATGGGTAGTGCAAACGAACTGCTCATCAACTTCCGCGAAAAGCCAAGTCGCTACGTTCATTTCTCCATTTTCGGGAAAAAAGATAAATAAAAAACAGAAAGATAGAAATCATCTAAATAACAAAGTGTACGTCAATCCTTCTCCTTTTCGGCATATAAACCGTTTATACACAAAGGATTTACGTACACTTTTTATTTTTGGAAGCACAAGCATATCATTTTGTATAACCTAGTATATTCCAAAGGGTTATACTTTTGCAATAGGGGTATTACAGAAAAACATTCCGCAAATAGGCAATAAACTGAAAAACAAACGAGTAATAAAATTAAAACAAAACACAAAATACCTATCCGTTTGCGTATCTGAAAAATTATTCGGAACTTTGCGTTGATTTTTCAAAATCGATTCGACATAAATAGCAAATTGTAGCAACAACATACTGAATGGAACAAGATCCTACCTTACTTTGGGATGAGTGCTTGAAACGCATACAGGCAAGCATCTTAAAGGAACAATACGACTCGCTCTTTGCTCACGCCACCCTCGTCAAACACGAGAAAGTGGCACGTGAATATCAGGTTCCGACCACGAGCGATGGTGAAACGCAACTTAAGAAAAAGGTTGCGGTAGAGACGCATATAACCGTGCGTGTTCCCTCTCAGTATATCATCAATTGCATAGAAGATCGCTTTGTTAAGCTGCTGCACTCCATCCTCACCGCCGTATTCGGTAAGGGTGTGAAGCTCATGTGGTTGGCAGCCGATATGAACAACAATACGATAGAAGTTCCCGCCTCTTCGCACACGGTTTCGCTACAGGATCGTCCGGGGTTGACAACGGCTCCCAAGGATCCCATTGCCGAGGCACGTCCCAAGGTGAACCAACTGGACTCTCACTTGATTCCGGAGAAGGATTTCGAGAACTTTGTGCCGGGAGCGAGCAACAAACTCCCGTTGGCTATTAGCGAGTCCATAGCAGACCAACCCAACAAAAGTTCCTTCAACCCTTTATTTATATATGGTGAATCGGGTGTGGGCAAGACTCACCTGGTGAACGCCATAGGTCACAGAATAAAGGAACGTCATCCGCGCAAGAATGTGCTGTACATCTCTACACACCTCTTCCAGTTGCAGTTTACGAGTGCTACGCAGCGCAATAAGATCAACGATTTCATCTTCTTCTACCAGCAGATAGACATCTTGATTGTGGACGATATACAGGAGTTGGAGTCTCTGGACAAGACACAGGATGCGTTCTTCCACATC
Source organism: uncultured Bacteroidaceae bacterium (assembly GCA_964404555.1). Classification (GTDB taxonomy): domain Bacteria; phylum Bacteroidota; class Bacteroidia; order Bacteroidales; family Bacteroidaceae; genus CAZUTW01. The sequence goes on from CAYOKO010000052.1 coordinate 13,158, forward strand.
TTCAACCACTTGATTCAGAACAACAAGAAGATTATCCTCACCTCCGACCGCCCACCGGTAGAGCTGAAAAACCTGAAGGATCGTCTGCTGACCCGTTTCAAGGGAGGTATGTTGGCAGAGATAGAACGCCCGGATGCCACCCTGCGTCGCGACATCTTGAACAACAAGATTCAGCACAACGGACTGAAGATTCCAAAGAATGTGGTGGAATTTGTAGCCGAGAATGTATCGGAGAATGTACGCGAACTGGAAGGCGTTGTCAACTCCCTAATGGCCTATTCCGTAACCTGCAACCGCGAAGTAGATTTGGGATTGGCGGAAATTGTTGTGAAGCGTGTAACACACATAGAGAAAAAAGTAGTCACCATCGAGGAGATTCTCAAACGTGTATGCGACTATTACTCCGTGAAACAGGACGACATATACACCAAGAGTCGCAAACGCAACATAGTACAAGTACGTCAAGTCTCCATGTATCTGGCACAGAAGCACACCTCACTCTCCTGCTCCCGCATCGGTATGCTAGTGGGTAAGCGCGACCATGCCACGGTAATTCACTCGGTAAACCAGATAGAAGACCGACTCACCAACGACAAGAAACTCAAAGAAGACTTACTCAACATTGAGGAACAACTCTTGAAGAAGGCATAAAGAAGGAAGCGTAAAGAAGAATACATAAAGAAGAATACATAAAGAAGAATACATAAAGAAGAATAC
>CAYOKO010000053.1:0-13081 GCA_964404555.1 uncultured Bacteroidaceae bacterium
GTTTACACGATACAATTATGGATGAAAACGTGAATAGATACGTTTTCATCCATAATAATATTACTTCTTCTCCACAAAGGAGCGGGGCAGACAAATATTCTCCTCCCCCACGGCAGCTGCAAACAACGGAGCTATCTCCTCATCGCGGAAGCCCGCTATGCCGCACCCTATGCGCGTAACGTAGAAGAAGTACTCCCTATGTTCACGGGCAAAGGCTATAAACTCATCTACATAAGGACGAATAACATCCACCCCACCGTGCATAGTGGGGATGGCGTAACTCTGTCCCTGCAAACCTACCCCCTGCCCCATGATGGCACCAAATTGCTTATAGGCTGTCCACGCGGCTCCACCGCCATGACTTCCCGCCAGGTTGCTGCCAAAGACAAAAATCTCGTCGGTCTTCAACTCCTTGATATACCCGGGCGTGTAAAGAGGACGCTCTATCTTGTTGTAAATTCTTTGATTATCGTTCATCGTTCCGTATTATTTAAGTTTATACAGAGCAAAGGTAAGAGTTTTTTTTCGTTTCGCCAAAGAAAAACTACGTTATTTTCGGAAACGAATTCTCCTCCTCCCCTATCAACGATACAACACCTTCCGTCCATTGTGGATATAAATATGATTGGAAACAGGATGCGCCACAGGTATGCCTAGAAGATTGTAGTATGTATCATTGGAACCCTCCGCAGCAACAGATGAAATACCATCGAACGTACCGTTGGGCGAGAGAGCCAAGAAATGTCCCGGATTGATATACAACTTATATTTAGCTATAAATACCCCCGTAGGCGACCACTGATACAACGCCCCCGCACTAGCATACGACGCAGCATCCGTAGCGTAAATATAACCCGTATACGGATTTACATACATACCATACGGCATGGCCATCTTCTTGATATCAGCCTCCACCGTACCCGGAAGCTTCGCCGAAATACCCTCGGCACCCTTCGTCTCCATCACCCTTCTAGGGTCTATGGTGAGATAGTTGAAGGTGTATTCACCCGTAATGTAGGAATAGCGAGAACCCACCGCATAGAAGTTACCATCCGTTGCCGTACAGTTGTACGTCGACGCATAGTCCAGCTTTACGAAGCAATCCTCCTCCCCCTTCAAGGCAGCATCGCAATCGAATATCACGGTAGCAGCCATTATGTTATAGTAATCACCCGGAGAGTTGATGCAGAGATATTTACCACTCTTAGACACCTTACCGTAAAGGTTTATCTGTCCCGTATCCACATCGCGCACCTTCGTCATGGTAGCTGCATCTACAATGCTCACCGTTGTTTCGTAAGGATGGTTCTCCTGGAACGCATATCCACCCGTATTGGCTATGAAGAGATGCCCGTTGTAGAGTGCTATCCCCTCCGGCTCATACCCCACCTCACAGGTAGCTATCACCTGGAAAGTGGAGACATCTATCTTTGCCACATATCCCTTGGTAAAGTAGTCCATACCGTGATTGGTGCTACACTCATGACCATAGGAAGTAACGTAAAGATACTTCCCGTCACTGGCAAGCTTACGGTTGTTCGGTATGTTCTCTATGGCAGCCACCGCCTTGCCATCGGGCGTGATAAACTGTACTATGTTCGACCAGTTAATGGCAATGGCTATCAAGTTATTGTTAATCTGGATGATGTCATTGGGAGTGTCACCCAACTTCGTGCCATTAACATCGCGAAACCACTGATTCGTAACCATCTTTCCATCCTCGAAGTAGGAAAGTTTGCCGTTATCGCACTGCCAATTACCCTCGTTCACTATAATCAACTTCTCCACGGCAGGAGAAGACAGTGAAGAAACTATCGCTACGGTTAGAGTAATGAGTTTAGCTTTTATTTTCATCGTTATAAGTATTATTTAGATAGACAAAGAAAGGGTGAAACGCACATTTCTTCCCGGCATGGGATAACGCGGAATGTGCTCATACTGAACGTCCAGAAGGTCGAACACCTCGAGCGATGCATTGTACTTTCGCCAGGTATAGGACAGGCGGACATCCACGTTGTTGTACGCCGACAGCATATCCTCGGGGTCGGCATAGGACCACATACGCTCCCCCACGTGCAATTCGGATACGGTGAGCGACAACGCACGCCAACCCACTACACCTGTGACACCTAGCGACAAGGTGGGCGAATAACAAATGGGCTGATTGTATGTATCCTCATCCTCGGGATTGGTACGGTCCACATCGCGCTGCCAAGTAAAGGAGGTGAGCAGAGAGAAACTCCAGTCTCCCGTGTTATACCGACCGGAAAGCGTGGAGTTCAACCCCCGACAGAAGGTTCTACCATAGTTCATCATGGACCACGTGTACGTACCCTTCAGAGGAAGACATACTATGCGATTCTCTATGCGATTTTGGTAGACATCTGCCTGCAAAGATAGGTTCCAGTGATGCGTATCGTAGTGATATTCGGCACCTAAGTTCAGCTGCTTGGTAAACTCCGGCTCCAGATTTCTGTTGCCCACTTGCGTGTAATACAGGTCGTTGAGCGTGGGCGCACGGAAGATGCTCTTGTACCACCCACGCAGAGTTACCCCCCATAGCGTATAAGAGAGCGACACTGCCGGCGTGAACTTCTGCAACGGATCGGCAGCTCCCACGCTCAGCTCCGTATAGTCCTTGTAGTGCTGGTAGAGCAAGGAGGTAGCCACTTGTAACCGGTCGAAGTTCAGATGCGCTGCCACCACTGCCTTTTGATCCAGTCGGCGCACCATGGAGAAGTAACGCAAATCGGCATTCAGCCACGACATACGAGCATCGTAACTTGTATTTACGGAAAGCCATTTCACGGGTGTAACGGCATAGGAAACAGCTGCATAAGCATCGTTTTGCCGATAGTGATTGTCCACACGTGCCGTGTTCTGGTTCTCGGGATAATCGGTGTTGTAGCGCAGATACTCATGGGAATACTTGGCATTCACCTTGAGCTGATGTACTCCGCTAAACACCTTCTTGTAGGATCCCTGCCAGAAGAAGTCGCGATCCCATTCGCGCCCCACATTATTATATTTATCCGACAGACGACGCACTATACCTCCGGGACATCCACGTTCCGATGTGTAGTAATAGAGATGTGTGGAAAAGCCTCTCTTAAAGAGAGAAGCCTCCATTCTGCCATACACTATGTCGGAATTGGTTCTGCGACCCACCGTGTCCTCGTATTCCGACTTGTAGCGAAAGGGATAATTACCCTTCGAGTTCATGTATTCGCCATCCACAAAACCGCTCCAGCCTCGCTTGTTAAACTGTGCATTCACACGAGCCGTATAGGTGCTGAAGGATGCTGCACGGAGCATTACGGAGAGCGAATCGGTGGTGGGACGACGGGTGCGCAGATAGACGGTAGCACCCGATGCATATTCCGATGCCGACTGACAGGTCTCGAGCTTGTTGGCATTGTACAGCGATACCGACTCGAGCGTTGAGAGCGAGTATTTACCCAGGTCTACGGTTCCGTTCTGGGCGTTTGTTATGCGTATGCCGTCTATGTAGACGCCCACGTGCTGGGCACCTAGGGATCGCACGTTCACGGTCTTCAGTCCGCCCAGTCCGCCATAATCCTTTATCTGCACGCCGGCAAAATACTTTAGGGCATCGGCTATAGAGGTGGATGAGAGCGACTGTAGTTCAACACCCGACAAACGCTGTTCCGTGGCGAGGGTCTGCTTCTTTTCCGTCACCACAACGTCGTGAAACACAACGGAGGTGGTATCGGGGTCGAAGGGTTCGAACGGAGTGACGGGGGGCAGGGATGCCACGGCGTTTCCTGCCACCGGGAACAATAATGCAGCCACGGAAATGCGTATCTCTAAAAGTCTTATCATTTATTTTTTAGTAATCGAAATTAGCAAATAGACCTGAAAAGTCGATGCAAAATTACACTTTTTTCATGGAACTGCCAAGCATACTTCTGTGTGTTAAAGTAAAATTAACGCTCGTTTTCAAACGGTTTCATAAAAAAGTTGTAATTTTGCACTCGATTTAGGTGCTCACATACTATTGTGAGTTAAAGGGAATCAGGTGAAAATCCTGAACAGTACCCGCTGCTGTAAGTCCGCAAAACGTTGCGGTGCATCGTGCCACTGAAGTCATTTGGGAAGGCGCACCGTAACGGACAAGTCAGAAAACCTGCCTATCTCAATTGGGAAACCACCTGCGGGAGTACAGGGGACGGCACGGAAACACCTCGATTCTCATCTCACTACAGTATAGTGTTCTCTATACACGTGTGCAAGCCGTTTACACCTTTCATTCCCCGTGGAAACGTTTTCTTGCATGACAAATTTATTCACTATTAATAAAAAGAACACTATGCATTTAACGCAAAGTATCAGCCGTATCAGCATGGCATCCATGATGTGTGCAACGGCACTTACCGTATCTGCCGTGCCGGTCAAGATTTCTTTGGGGTACTCCACCCCATATATGAACCTTACCGAGCTGTCCACCGGTAACTCCGTGGATGTGGGTAGCAGTTACATGAACTACAACCTCGACTTGGCATCGGGTAACTATCAACTGGAACTCATTGGAAGCGATGCCAACAAGACTTCCTACGGAACCATCCAGATTACCGTGCCCGAGGAGAGCGACCTCTACACCGAACTCACTCCTTGCGAGTTCTCCGTGGCTCTCGTAACCGTTCGTCTCTTGAACCAAAACGAAGACGGACAGTACTTCCGGGTAGGCGAAGACCTCAATGTGACTAGTCTCGATGTTTCTGCCCAGCAGGGCGAACACCGCACAGTGGAATACCGAGAGGTGGTATCCTATGGAACGCCTTGCATAGCATTCCCTGTCTTCGTGAGCGACTCCTACTACGTAACGTTTGAACCCACCGAGATACACCCCACCTATAGTTCCACAAACCTTCAGGGAACGGTGTCTTCCATCTTTGGTACCGTCACTTCGGCAACTTTGGGATTCTACATCCCTTACACCATCACGGTGCCCAAGGATGCTACCCTCTTTGTGGGTAAGAAGGTGAAACACTATATGGCGTTCCAGGAAATGCTTCCCGCAGACTCTGCCAACAGCGAGGACGGTGCCTCCACGGTCTACACCTATAATGTATCCAGCACGGATCCTACTTGTTACTACCGTGTGTCCATGCCGGGAGCTATGACCCATGCGGGTAAGTTCGGAGCCGATACACAGAATTCTTCCATCGTGTTCGGGGCATCGGAATTGCTCGAACATGGCACTCCCGACTACGTCAACCGTACACTGACCGACAATCAGTACGGCAACTTGGCGGACATTCTCTTGAACATCAACAAGCGCGGACACTTGTGCATGAAGATGGGTGACACCAAAAACATCGTGGCCAACCGCACCTGGCAGCTGATTGACGACCAGAGCAATAACTACTTCGTGGAACCCGACTATCACTTCACGGTTCTCGACGAGAAGTTCCAACCGTCGGATGCCGTTGTTTCCGTAGACCAAGACGGTAACCTTACTACCAACGCTGCCGGAACTGCCATTGTGATGGTGACCTACGATGCCTGCTATGCCCACGGATACAACAACCTGGATGGCTACTACAACCGCAACAGCGACTACGACTACTGGTTCGGTGCCAAATGGAGTGCCTTGTGGGCCGAAAATACCGGTATCTTTGTGGTGACCGTAGGCGATGGCAAGGAGGCCGATAGCAATAGCTTTGCGCCCAACTTCGTTCTGGACAAGAACGTAGGTCGCGAGGATAACACCATAGACTCCGAGCACGATGTGCTCTATTATCCGGAGGAGGAAGAGGGATACACTTACCACTATGCACCCACCGGTGCTACCAAGGTGGAGATAGCTCGGCCTACGGTAGACACGGTGAACAATACTCTGAGCTACGGCGACGGATTCAGCACGGTGGAAGCCAACACTGACGGCACGTACACCCTGTTGCTCACCTTTGGTCGCAACATCATCCGTACAACGGCTGCCAACGGTTCCGTAGCCTATCAGGTGCTCACGGCAAAACCCTTCGGATACGAAGTAACCAACCTCAGCAACCCCGGTGGCGATATCTATCCGGGCGACCATATTAGTGTTCAACTCCACGGACTCTATCACCCCATGTCCAAGTTGTCCGGCATCTACAACCAAAGTGCTAGCTTGCACTTTTCCGACATAGACAACGCCGAAGGACTGATTCAGACCCCGGGTCAATACACCTTTGCCGGCAACCCGAGTGCCCAGCAATTCACCATGGATCTTTCCTACGACTTTAGCGAGGATTCTCTGGCTCTGACCGAGGGTACCATCCACGTCAACGGCTATGGTGCGGTGGGCGGCACACACCGTCTGATAGACCGCTCGGTAGGTGTCAACCCTAGCTTCAATGCTGAAATCACCTCTGAGTATTGGGGCACCATCCCGGACATCTACATACCGGTACTGAAACCTACCGGAGGTATTGTACTGAATGTCACTCCGGAGGATGCCAGCGTGAGCATTACCAATAGTGACGGTCATGCCTTCACGACCAACGAGAAGGGACAATACATCCTTACTCCCGGTAAGTACACCTACTCTATCGAGGCGGAAGGCTACATCAGCAACGAGGGCGAATGGGAAGTAGGTACCGATATGGTGACCAAGCAGATAAGCCTACAGATGCCACAAGCCGGCGATACTCGTTGGGACGGCGTCTCCACAGTCAAGCCTCACTGCGTCACTGCCGAGGAGGCAGCCACGGAGGAGTTCCAGGACATGGAGGGATACTACAAGGTAGGCACCGGTTACGAGTTGGCATGGATACGGAAATATGTAAACGATAACCTCACCACTACCAACCTGGTCTTGACCGACGACATCGATCTGGACAACCACCCATGGAGTCCTATCGGAGCGGGCTATCCAAACGTCTTTAGCGGTGTGTTCGAAGGCAATAACCACGCCATCCGGAACCTCAATATGAGCACCGACGAAGATGTCACAGGATATGCCTTTATCGGAAACACCTCGGCCGGTTCCACCGTTCGCAACCTCAGCGTGTACGGTAACATCTCCGTCACCCAAGGAAGCTACGTCGCCGGCATCATTGGCCATGCCGGAATAGGTACGTATGTCAACCTCAAGAACTACGCCAACATCTCAGCACCGGTAAGATATGTGGGAGGTGTTACGGCTTCGTTATCCGCATCGGAAGACACGCAATACATCGTCAAGAACCTCGAGAACCACGGAGACATCTCCGCAGCAGATATTGTGGGCGGCGTTATCGGACAGATAACTAGCTACGTACTCTACAACTTGAGCGGACTGGTCAACACCGGAAACATCACCGTCATAAATTCCGACTATGTTAATACACCTACCGTAGGTGGTCTTATCTCAGCCATCGCCTTTGGCCCGTCCCTCAACCTTAGCGATAGCTACAACACAGGAGACATCATCAGCGAGAAACCCACCGGCGAAACCGGCGCTCTTCTGGGCGGCCTGATGTACAGCGACTACGCCAACCGTCTTACCCGCGTGTACAACACCGGTAATGTACCGGAGAACAGAATCTTCGGTGTTGTGAATGACGCAGAGCTTACCACGCATAAGGTCTATGCCGTGGCTACCGACGACGACCGCTCGGAATTTGAGAACTACGTTGAGTTCCTCCCGTCCGAGGCATTCGAGAACGGTAACGTGGCGTGGTTGCTGGGCGACAACTTCGGTCAGACTCTAGGCACCGATGCTACTCCAGTACTGGCAGGCGACAAGGTTTATGCCGTGGCTTACACCACAAGCATTGACGAGACCCGCCAAGACACTCTCTATACCAATGGGGTGCTCCCGCTGTTGACAGCAGAAGGCTATGCTCCCGGAGTGTGGTACACCTACAAGGACGGCACCACTCTGACCCAAGTAGACGAGAGTTCCTTCCTCTACGTTCTCTTCTCCGTCAGCACAGGCATTGACGAGAACGCTGCAGGCACTGCCTCCATCTGCTACAACGGCGATGTACTGACGGTAAACAACATGAATGGTTCTACCCTCACCGTGTATGCAACCAATGGAACCGTAGTGTACTCAGCTAGAGTAACCGATAGTGCCTTTAGCACCACCCTTCCTCTCGCCCACGGCATCTACGTAGTGCGTTGCGGAAGCCAACTGTATAAGTTCTCAAAGTAAGGCTTTAGGAATCTTTTATGTAAAAATGTAGCCGCTCGACCCCCATCGAGCGGCTATTTTTTATAGCTAAGCTACATTTTTTTACGAACAATCCACCGTATGTGAAGTTTTTTATGTAGATTTGCATCAAAATACAGATTATCAAAATAGAAGATTATACAATCTTATGGTACAAAATATCTTTAAGGGCTTGGGAATTGCCCTTGTAACACCGTTCAAAGAAGACGGTAGCGTAGACTACGATGCGCTGGCAAATCTGATTGATTATCAGATTAATGGTGGCATCGACTTCTTGTGCATTCTCTGTACAACCAGTGAGACACCTTGCTTGACTCTGGAGGAGAGAGCACACATCAAAAAGCTTATTATAGAAAAGGTGGCGGGACGCGTACCTATCCTCATGGGATGCGGTGGCAACAATACACAGGACGTAATCCATGCCCTCAAGACCGAGGATTGGAAGGGAATAGACGGCGTACTCTCCGTATGTCCGTACTATAACAAGCCTTCACAAGAGGGTCTCTATCAGCATTTCAAGGCGATAGCAGCAGCTACCTCACTCCCCGTAGTCCTCTATAATGTACCGGGACGCACGGGCGTGAATATGACGGCCGAGACTACCCTCCGTCTGGCACGCGACTGCGAGAACATCGTGGCCATAAAGGAGGCATCGGGCAATATCACCCAGATGGACGATATCATCAAAAACAAACCGAAAGGGTTCGACGTACTCTCCGGCGACGATGGCATCACCTTCCCACTCATCACCCTGGGTGCCGTGGGTGTTATCTCTGTGATAGGTAATGCGTTGCCCAAGGAGTTCAGCCGTATGGTGCGCTTGGCTCTGCGTGGCGACTACAGCAGCGCACTCACCATACACCACAAGTTTACGGAGCTGTTCAGTCTGCTCTTTGTCGATGGCAATCCCGCCGGTGTTAAGGCTATGCTGCACGCTATGGGCATGATAGAGAACCAACTGCGCTTGCCACTCGTTCCTACACGACTCACTACCATGGAGAAGATTTCCTCCATACTCAAAGAACTACACATAAAGTTCTGATTGTTAGACTAAATTCCCAAGAATGAGAATAGACATAATCAGTGTACTACCGGAGATGCTGGAGGGGTTCGTACACGAATCCATCTTGGCTAGAGCGCAGAAGAAGGGACTGGCGGAGATTCATCTGCATAACCTGCGCGACTATACCACCAACAAATTCCGACGCGTAGACGATTACCCCTTCGGGGGATTTGCGGGCATGGTGATACAGTGCGAACCTATAGACCGATGCATATCGGCACTGAAGGCGGAGCGCAACTACGATGAGGTGATCTTCACCACTCCCGATGGCGAACAGTTCAACCAGCCTATGGCCAACCAATTGTCGCTAAACCAAAACCTCATCATCTTGTGCGGACACTACAAGGGCATAGATCATCGCATACGCGAACATCTTATAACCAAGGAGATTAGCGTGGGTGACTATGTACTGACGGGGGGCGAATTGGCTGCTGCTATCATCAGCGATGCGGTGATTCGTGTCATCCCGGGGGTGATAGGCGACGAGCAGAGTGCCCTGTCGGATAGCTTCCAGGATAACCTGCTGTCGGCTCCCGTTTACACTCGTCCGGCGGACTATAAGGGATGGCGTGTTCCGGACATTCTGCTGTCGGGACACGAGGCAAAGATTAAGGAGTGGGAACTGCAACAGTCTCTGGAGAGAACGCAGCGACTGCGCCCCGACTTGCTGAAGAAGGAGTAAATTATAGTGATTTAAAATAAAGAAGGATGGAAGAAACGAAACACAACCTGTACATAATTGCCGGATGCAACGGTGCAGGAAAAACAACTGCCAGCTTCACGGTTCTGCCCGAGATGCTGAATTGTCAGGAGTTTGTGAATGCAGATGAAATTGCCCGTGGGCTCTCTCCCTTTAACCCAGAGGGGGTGGCTATAGAGGCCGGTAGACTGATGATTGGTCGCATCATAGAACTGCTGAAGGAGGGTACCACCTTTGCTTTCGAGACTACACTGGCTACACGTTCCTACGTGAAGCTGATTCGTCAGGCACAGAAGCGTGGCTACTTCGTGACGCTGCTTTTCTTCTCTCTGGAAACGCCCGAACAGGCTGTAAAGCGTGTGGCTAAGCGTGTGAGCGAGGGGGGACATAACATCCCTACAGATGTTATCTATCGTCGTTATCACAACGGTATAGTCAACCTCTTCAACCTTTACACTCCGGTGTGCGACTACTGGGCGCTGTACAACAACAGCAACTGTCCGGCGCAGAAGGTGGCGTATGGGTACAAGAATCATAAGGTAAATGTACTGAGCCACGAATACTACGATAAACTCAAGGCCATAGCCGATGAGGAACTCCTCTGTAAGGATTCACTAGAAGCGGAGAAAGGAGGTAAGAAATGAGTGCGAAAGAACTAATGACACACGAAGAGATAAAGGAGATGCAGCGCAAGATAGATCAAGGTATCTTGTTGGCGCAACAACGACTGGTGGCGCGTGCCAAGCGCGATAACAGTTACCTGGTTTTCTCACGTAACGGACAGGTGGTGGAGGTGCCTGCGAGCGAATTATAATGGAAGAATAACACTTTACAACTACATAGAATATGGAGATAGGATTAAAACATACAAGCACCCTTACGGTGGAGGAGAAGCATCTGGCTGTGAATGTGGGCAGTGGCGACTTGCGTGTACTGGCTACGCCTGCCATGATGGCGCTGATGGAGAATGCGGCTATGCTGGCTGTAGCCGGTGCGTTGCCTCAGGGCAGCACTACGGTGGGTGGACAGATAGCATCGACTCACCTCAAGCCCACGGCTCCGGGCAAGCAGGTGAAGGCTACGGCTACTCTGGTGGAGGCGGAAGGCAGAAAGCTGAAGTTCACCATCGTGGCCGAGGACGAGACGGGTGTCATAGGCGAGGGGGAGCATCTTCGCTTCATCGTGGATAAGGAGCGTTTTATGAGTAAATTATAGGGAAGACGATTATGAAAGTTCTATTGATTAACGGTAGTCCGCGTAAGGAGGGCAATACGTATGTTGCTTTGAATGAGTTGGCCGGTCAGCTCGAGAAGCAGGGCGTAGAGAGCGAAATAACATGGGTGGGCAATAAGCCGCTTCGTGGATGCATTGCTTGTGGTGCGTGTAAGCAGAAGGGCAATGGTCGTTGTGCGTTCAATGATGATGTGTGCAACGGTATTATAGCTCGCATGGAGGAGTGCGATGCGGTGGTTGTAGGTAGTCCTGTGTACTACGGTCAGCCTTCTGGTCAGCTCTTGTGTGTTATGCAGCGTATGTTGTTTGCGGGTGGTGGTGCCTTCCAGAATAAGCCTGCGGCGGCGGTGTGCGTATGTCGTCGTGGTGGTGCCACAGCTGCTTTCCAGGCGCTTCAGATGCCTTTCCAGATGTGTAATATGCCTTTGGTTCCATCGCAGTACTGGAACATAGCGTATGGTCGTGAGGAGGGTCAGGCTGCTCAGGATGTAGAGGGTATGCAGACCATGCGTACGCTTGCTAACAATATGGCGTGGCTGTTAAAGAAGATGCATGGTGTAGAAACAACGGATTCTCCGGAGCGTGAACCGTGGCAACCAATGCACTTTATCAGATAAATTTATAGTTTAATGGTTAGTACCACCGATGCCTCCGGGTGTCGGTGGTTTTTTTCGTCCCTCTTTTCCCTCCCCTATTTGCCCGCAGATGCGATTCTTATTGCGCGCATTTAGGTGTCAAAAAGCGTAGGACTTTGACCGTAAGTCCTACGCTTTCTCTATGCTAATTGCCCGCAATTAATTCTGTGTTTGCGGGCAACTATTTTCTTGAATCCCATTTGACAAAAGCCTTGCGTATATCAAGATTTTTTTGAATCACCATTATACGCCCAAACAAGTAGAGGTCATTATGCGGTGTTTGGAGAATCCATAATCCACGTTGTACTTAATTGAACCCAAAAATGAATACATTCATCACCTTTCCCGTGGGAAAATTTGCAACTTGCAAAAACTTATTGTATATTTGCAAGCATAAACGTTAACATCGGCTGAATGGAAAGAAAAAAAATAAAATATCCCGTAGGGTGTCAGGACTTTAAGATAATACGAGAAGGAGGCTTCTTGTATGTAGACAAAACCGAATTAATATATAATTTGGTAGACGATTCCAGATACGTTTTTCTGAGTAGACCACGTCGATTCGGAAAATCACTCCTCACGAGTACGCTACACTACTACCTCTCCGGACGCAAAGACCTTTTCACCGGACTTGCTATAGAAAAGCTGGAAAAGAACTGGATTCAATATCCCGTGCTACACTTTGACCTTAGTAGACTGAAGGAGCTCACGGTTGAGGAACTGAACCAAGCACTACACAGAATGCTTAACAAATACGATACCTCCTTCGGTATTAAAACAACCGGCACCCCGGGAGAACGATTGGACGAACTTATTCAAGGTGCCTATGAACAAACGGGACAACCGGTGGTGGTACTTATCGATGAATACGATGCTCCCATTATGGACACAATTCATGAACCCGATAAGCTGTTGGAAGTTCGTAAGGTGATGCGTAATTTTTATGCGTCGCTCAAGGCTAATGATAGTTGCTTGAAGTTTGTCTTCATTACGGGTATTTCTACCTTCTCGCAGATGGGAATATTCAGCGAGTTGAACAATCTAAAGAAGATTACCGGGAACAACGATTATGCAGCCATCTGTGGTATAACCGAACAGGAACTTATTGATAATTTCTCCCAAGGAATTGAGGATATAGCTCGGGTAAAGAACTGGACAAAGGAGGAGGTGTTGGTTCGACTGAAGGATAAATACGACGGTTACCATTTCTCCGGTGCATTGGTCGACGTCTACAATCCCTTCAGCTTGATTAACGCCTTTGACGAGAAACAGTTGGGCGATTATTGGTT
>CAYOKO010000054.1:0-12952 GCA_964404555.1 uncultured Bacteroidaceae bacterium
TTTACGGAGGTGGTATGGGAGGGGTGGTATTTCCGGGACACCATGAGCGGAGGAGCGAAAAGTCTTTAGAGAGAGGGTGAGGAAACAGAGTGAGGGTCGTTCAAGCGAAGCGCGTTCCCGAACTCCCGAACCCGACCGAAAAAGACCGCTCCGCAGCGTAGGTTCCCGGAAACACCACCCCTCCCATACCACCTCACCCCCACAAAAAAAACAAACACATCAACAAAAATAGCAGAATCCCTCACAAAAACGCCCCCACAAGTTGCACATTCCCCCCTTTTATTGTAACTTTGCAGCCGATAACACCTCTACACTTGTAGAAAAAACTAACAATCAAAAAAAATACCGATAAATGAAAAAGCTCTTTCATAGAATTGTAGTAAAAGTAGGCAGCAACGTACTAACCCGCAAAGACGGCACACTAGACGTAACACACATGTCGGCACTCGTAGACCAACTAGCCGAACTGCACCGCAACGGCATAGAAGTGATACTAGTATCCTCCGGCGCCGTAGCCTCCGGACGAGGCGAAATACACCCCAACGAAGAACTCGACGAAGTCTCACAACGACAACTCTACTCCGCCGTAGGACAAGCAAAACTAATGAACCGATATTACGACCTCTTCCGCAACTACGGCATAGTAGTGGGACAAGTACTCACCACCAAAGAAAGCGTAGACACCCCACGCCACTACAGCAACCAACGAAACTGCATGGAAGTAATGCTCAAAACCGGAGTAATCCCCATTGTAAACGAGAACGATACCGTATCCATCACAGAACTGATGTTTACCGACAACGATGAACTCTCCGGACTAATGGCACAAATGGTACATGCCGACGCCCTCTTCCTGCTAAGCAACGTAAACGGCGTGTACGACGGCGCTCCCTCCTCCCCCGACGCACACCTCATCCGAGAAGTAGAAGTAGGAAAAGACCTTAGCGACTACATACAACCCGAGAAATCGGGATTCGGCAGAGGAGGCATGGCAAGCAAAAGTTCCATAGCACGCAAAGTAGCAGACCAAGGAATAGCCGTATTCATCGCCAACGGACGACGCGAAGGAGTTATTCTAGAACTCTGTGAACACCCCGAAGATACAGAATGTACTCGCTTTATCCCCAAAACGTTGAACCATTAAGACAAAGACGAAAATGAATACCCTTTTTACTCATGCACGCGAAGCCGCCCGCAAGTTGGCACTCACCGATACCGAGCTACTTAACCGTACACTATTAACACTTGCAGACCACATAGAAAAAGCCATACCGGAGATACTTACGGCAAACGCCGAAGACCTGGCACGAATGTCACCCGAGAACCCCAAGTACGACCGTTTGCAACTCTCCGAAAGCCGCCTCCAAGACATGGCAGCAGGCGTGAGACAAGTAGCACAACTACCCTCGCCACTAGGCATTACACTAGAAGAAAGAACACGCCCCAACGGAATTCACCTTACCAAAGTAAGCGTACCGTTTGGAGTGATTGGAGTCATCTACGAAGCCCGCCCCAACGTAACACTCGACGTAGCAGCCCTCTGCCTAAAATCCGGCAACGCCTGTCTGCTAAAAGGAGGTAGCGATGCCGATGCCTCCAACCGAGCCATTGCCGGAGTGATTCGCACCACACTAAAGGAAGTACTGCAAACAGAAGATGCCGTCACCCTCCTACCCGCAGGAAGAGAATGGACAGAAACCCTGCTACACGCTCGCGGCGAAGTAGACCTCATTATCCCACGAGGCGGAAAAGGACTCATAGACTATGTCCGCTCCACCGCCTCCGTACCGGTAATAGAAACAGGCGCCGGAGTATGCCACACCTACTTCGACGCAACAGGCGATGCCGAGATGGGAACCGCCATTATTACCAACGCCAAGACACGACGAGTGAGCGTTTGCAATGCACTGGATTGTCTGCTGATACACAAGAGTCGCACAGAAGCACTCCCCATTCTTTGTCGCGAACTGGCAGAAAAGCAAGTAATCCTCTTTGCCGACGATGCCGCCTACGAAGTACTAGCCCACGGAAACTACCCCACAAAGCTGCTAGCCCACGCCGATGAATCCACGTATGGCACAGAGTTTCTCGACTACAAAATGGCAATAAAAACGGTCAACGATTTAGAGGAGGCCGTACAACACATAATGCGTTATGGGTCAGGACATAGCGAATGCATCATAACAACAGACAAGGAAGCAGCCAACTACTTCCGCAAAGCAGTAGATGCAGCCTGTGTTTACGTAAATGTACCCACCTCGTTCACAGATGGCGGTGAGTTCGGATTGGGAGCAGAAATAGGCATCAGCACACAGAAGTTGCACGCCCGCGGCCCCATGGGACTACGTGAGATTACCACCTATAAATGGCTCATAGACGGTTCCGGACAAATTCGAAAATAGCATCTCTTGGACAAACTACACCAAAAATATTCACGATATTCATCCAAGTTCATGTTTTTTTCGTAAATTTGCGCCTAGAAAATAAAAATATGTATGGATTATAACAGCAAATCGCAACTTCGAGCCTACGCCGCACAAAACGGCACCATTGTGGGACTCATTTGGATTGTCAGCTTTTCCCTCTGTGTGGTGTGCATTCGTTTCAATCTTGCCATCCCCGGACTTGTAGGTGAAATCCTGGGTTTCCTATCTCCCTATGTGGCGGTGCGACTGGGACGATACTACGGACGACAGACCGACGAAGGGCAACTAGCCTTCGGGAGAGCCGTGCAATACTCTCTCCTGGTGTACGGATATGCTGCGCTCCTGCTAGCCATGGGACAGTTCATCTACTTCTACCTGATAGACCCCGGGAAGCAACTCTTCCAAGTAGGAGTATTCAGCGAGCGGATGAATCTTGTAATATCGGCCCTCCAGGAACGCTATCCCACCGAAAATGTAGCGGGAGCATTCGACCAGATTTTCTCCCTATCGCCCATAGAGATTACCCTGCAGATGCTGTGGACAAACTTCATGATCGGCTTCATTCTGACACTGCCTACGGCAATCTTCACCATGAACCGACCGGCAAAAAACAAGAACTAACAGAAAGTAAAAGAAATGGATATCAGTGTTATAGTACCCTTATATAATGAAGAGGAATCCCTGCCGGAACTGAGCGCATGGATTGAGCGTGTGATGCACGACAACGGATTCACGTACGAAATCATCTTTGTAAACGATGGCAGCACGGACCGCTCCTGGAAGGTTATAGAGGAGCTACACGCCCAGTCGCCTTGCATAAAGGGGATAAAATTTCGTCGCAACTACGGTAAGTCTCCGGCACTTTACTGCGGATTCAAGATGGCCGAGGGCGACGTGGTGATTACAATGGATGCCGACTTGCAGGACTGTCCGGACGAAATTCCGGAACTCTACCGCATGATTATGGAGGATGGATACGACCTGGTGAGCGGATACAAGCAGAACCGCAAGAAGGGAGACCCGCTGTCGAAGGTGATTCCTACCAAACTCTTCAACGCTACGGCACGCAAAGTGAGCGGCATACACAACCTGCACGACTTTAACTGCGGACTTAAATCGTACCGCAAGGAGGTGGTGAAGAACATAGAGGTGTATGGCGAAATGCATCGCTACATTCCTTATCTGGCCAAGAATGCGGGATTCGGTCGCATAGCCGAGAAACCGGTAAAGCATCAGGCTCGTAAGTTCGGTGAATCTAAGTTTATGGGGTGGAACCGCTTCTTCAACGGTTATCTGGACCTCATATCATTGTGGTTCCTGAGCAGCTTCGGTCTTAAACCTATGCACGTATTCGGTTTTATAGGCACGCTGATGTTCTTCATAGGATTCATGGCAGCTGCGGCTCTTGGCATAGACAAGCTGTGGTGCGTGGCACACGACATACCGCAACGACTGATTACCGATTCGCCCTACTTCTACATAGCCCTTACAACCATGATTATGGGTACACAACTCTTCATGACAGGTTTCCTGGGCGAGATGATAAGCAGAAATGCTCCGGAGCGTAACAACTACCAAATAGCTGAACAAATAGGATGAAGAGAAACAGACATATAGGGGTGGGACTCACCCTCCTGGCTATGCTGGGAACGGCGGTGGGATGCGGCGACTCGTGGACGTGTCCGCTGAACAATACGGTGTACACCACGTATGCCTTCTATGCGGATAGTCTGGAGTATGGCGACACGGTGCGATATGCGGTGACGTGTCTGGATACGCTCACGGTGACGGCGGCGGGAACCGACTCGGTACTGCTGAACCGGGGGTACAACATCTCTACATTCGACCTTCCCATGAGCTACGAGGCGGCAGCGGATACTCTCTACTTCCGCTTCAACGGCGATGCGTGGGAGGCTACGGATACCGTGTGGGTGGAGAAGACCGATATAGCGCACTTTGAGAATCCGGACTGCGCTACCTCCATGTGGCACGTGGTGACGGGGGTAGAGAGTACGCACCATGTGATACGCAATATTTTGATAGTGAATGCAAATGTAAATTATGACGAGAATACAACTTTCCAAATATATCTTCGCTCTACTGTTGATGAGTAGTGTGCCGGTGGTGGGGGCGCAGGCGAGGTCGCTTGCCAACGACTCTACGGCAACGGATACAACGAAACAGGTTCCTGTGGCGGAGAAGTTGAAGCAGGTGTTATCGGCAGACTCAACGAAGCACGCGTTTATCCGGGGTTTTGCGCTCTACGTGGAGCTAACGGGTGTGGGTGCCAAGATGTTTAGCGGTAGCAATGTGTATTACGAGGCGGGATTGCGCATCAACCTGAAGCAGACCTACTTCCCTACCGTGGAACTGGGATATGCCGATTCGAATTGCGAGAACGATGTCTCGCTGGTGTCCTACCGGGCAAAGGCTCCTTACTTCCGTGTGGGTATGGACTACAACTTCTTGAAGAATAAGGAGAGTAACAATCGTCTGTTTGGTGGTTTGCGTGTGGGATACACTACGTTCGATTACACCATAGCCGACCCGGATTTTACGGACCCGGTGTGGAACAAACCGGTGGAGTATCTGCATACGTTCAACTCCAATGCTCTATGGACGGAGTTTATCTTCGGTCTGGAGGCGGAGGTGTGGAAGGCGTTCCATCTGGGATGGACGGTGCGCTACAAGGTGCGGTTGTCACAGACGACCAACGAAACGGGTGAGCCTTACTACATTCCCGGATTCGGTACCAACGACGGTACGCGTCTGGGGGCTACCTTTTATATGGCTTTAGATATTTAATAATAGGAAATGGAAGAGAATAAAAAGAAAGCATGGAGATGGAAGTTGCCCTTCTTGGTGGTATTGTTGGTGGGTTCGTTTTTCATTATTCGTCAACAACAGCAGGAGAATGCGGTGCCGTACCGTAGCAACACGGGTATGATTTTCGGAACGATTTATCACATAACGTATCAGAACGACAAAGATCTACAGGCGGAAATAGAGCAGGAGCTGATGAAGGTGGACGCATCGCTGTCGCCTTTCAATGCGCACTCGGTCATCACACACATTAATAATAATGAGGAGGTGGAGCTGGATTCTATGTTTGTAGAGGTGTTCCAAACCGCTATGCAGGTGTCCGAGCAGACAAACGGTGCGTTCGACATCACCGTGGCGCCTCTGGTGAATGCGTGGGGCTTCGGCTTCAAGAACGATTCACTGATGACGCGCGAAAAGATTGATAGCATTCGTAGCTTTGTGGGGTACAAGAAGGTATCGCTCGCAGAGGGCAAGGTGATGAAGCAGGACAATCGCACCATGCTGGATTGCAGTGCCATAGCTAAGGGATACGGTTGCGACGTGGCAGCTAGACTGCTGGACCGTAAGGGTATCAAGAACTATATGGTCGAGATAGGTGGCGAGATTGTGGTGAAGGGTAAGAACAGCCAACGAACGGTATGGAACATAGGGGTGAACAAGCCCGTAGACGATTCCTTGTCTACCGATGGCGAGATTCAAACCATTCTGCAACTGAGCGACATTGCTATGGCAACATCGGGCAACTACCGCAACTTCTACTATAAGGATGGTAAGAAATATGCGCACACCATAGACCCCAAGACCGGTTATCCGGTGCAACACAGCATCTTGTCGGCTACGGTGCTGGCAAGTACGTGCGTGGTGGCGGATGCTTATGCTACCTCCTTCATGGTAATGGGGCTGGAGAAGGCGAAGCAGGTGCTGAAGGCGCATCCGGAACTCATGGCGTACTTTATCTATGCCGATGAGAAGGGTGCCAACCGGGTGTACTACTCTCCGGAGCTGGAACGTAAAATAAAAAAATAACAACTATGGATGTGGAAACGACTATGTACGAATGCCTTATGGAACTTCCGCTGTTCCAGGGGATGGGCAGACAGGACATAACCAACCTCGTGGAGTGCATGAAGATAGAATTCAAGAAGATTCCGTCGAGCCATAAGGTGGTGGAACGGGATATGCCGTGCGAGGGGTTTGTGTTTGTCATAAAGGGATGTGTGCGCCAAATCATAGAGGAGGAGAATCGCTACTTCTCGCTGGAGGAGACACTGCAGGCACCGGTCATTCTGGAGCCGGAGGTGCTGTTTGGCCTCAACACTCGCTATTCCCGAACGGTTATCGCACATGGCGACGTGAGCATCATGAAGGTGAACAAGAAGGATATCATTGAACGACTCATCCCTATACAGGTGTTCCAACTGAACATGATGAACTTACTTTCCACACGTATACAGAAATTGCAAATAAACAATCTGAAGCGTCCTTATGGGTGCGTGGAGGAGAAGATTATACGATTGATTCGAAAGACGGTGACAAAGCCGTCGGGCGAGAAGGTGCTGAAGGCGAAAATGGAGGACTTGGCACTGGTGTTGGAGGAGTCCAGACTGAAGGTGTCTAAGGCTCTGAACAACTTGAACGAGCAGGGGCTGGTGGAGCTGAAGCGCAAGGAGATTGTGATTCCGGCTCTGGAGCATCTGGTTTTTAACAAATGATTTAAAGAAGGTAATAGCTATGGATATGAATAACGATAACGCAGCAAAACGGGTGAATCCGTTCTTTTCCAAATACAATACTCCGCACGGTACCATTCCGTTCGACATTATCACGCTTGCCGACTATGAGGAGGCTTTCCTGGAGGGTATGGCGGAGGAGGATCGCGAGATAGAGGCGATTGTGAACAATCCGGAGGAACCTACGTTCGAGAATACCATTGTGGCGATGACGGCACAGGAGGGTGTACTGGAGCGGGTGAGTAGTGCGTTCTATACGTTGCTCCACTCGGAGACGACGGACGAGATGGATGCGCTGGCGGAGAAGATGTCGCCGCTGCTGTCGGAACATTCCAACAATATATCGATGAACGAGCGTTTATTTGCTCGCATCAAGGCGGTGTACGATGCGAAACCTGCTCTGGGTACGGAGGAACAGCGATTGCTGGAGAATACGTACAAGGGGTTTGTACGTAGCGGTGCGCTGCTGGATGAGGAGAAGAAGGCGCAGCTCAAGGAACTGTCTAAGGAGATGGGGTTACTGTCGCTGAAGTTCTCGCAGAATGTGCTGAAGGAGACGAATAACTTCACCTTGCATCTCACTACGGAGGAGGAGGTGAGCGGCATCCCGGAGCGTGTGCTGGAAACGGCGGCTATGGAGGCAAAGGAGAAGGGACTGGATGGTTGGGTATTCACGCTACATGCTCCTAGTTATTCCCCTTTCTTGACGTATGCGGACAACCGGGAACTGCGTCGCAAGATGTTTATGGCTTATAATACAATGTGTACGCACGAGAATGAGTTCAATAACTTTGAAACGGTGCGACAGATTGTGAACAAGAGTCGTGAGATGGTGCAGCTGCTGGGGTACAAGACTTATGCGGACTTTGTGCTGGAGAAGCGTATGGCGAAGGATTCGCAACATGTGTATCAGCTGCTGAACCAACTGCTGGAGGCGTACAAGCCTACGGGTGTGGCAGAGGTTCACGAGGTGGAGGAGTTGGCTCGCGAGACGGAGGGTGCCGACTTCCGCCTGGAGCGTTGGGACTATGCGTACTATGCACATAAGTTGCAGGTGCGTAAGTATAACTTGGATGCGGAGATGTTGCGCCCTTACTTCCAATTAAATAAGGTAATAGAGGGTGTCTTCGGTCTGGCAACTCGCTTGTATGGCATCACTTTCCGCGAGAATCCGGAGATTCCGGTGTTCCATAAGGATGTGAAGGCGTATGAGGTGTTCGATAAGGATGGTAGCTATCTGGCGGTGCTCTATGCCGACTTCTTCCCGCGTAAGAGTAAGAAGAGTGGTGCTTGGATGAGCGAGTACAAGGATCAATGGATAGAGGAGGATGGTACGAACAGTCGTCCACACGTGTCGGTTAACATGAACTTTGCGAAGCCTACGGAGAGTAAGCCGTCGCTGCTTTCGCTGGGGGAGATTGAGACCTTCCTGCACGAGTTCGGTCATGCGTTGCATGGTATCTTTGCGAACTCTCGCTTTGCAGCCTTGAGTGGTACGAATGTGTATCGTGACTTTGTGGAACTGCCGTCGCAGATTATGGAGAACTTTGCGGGCGAAAAGGAGTTTCTGCATACCTTTGCTCGTCACTACGAGACGGGCGAACTGCTGCCCGATGAGTTGATTGAACGTATTCACAAGAGTCGCAACTTCAACGTGGGATATGCGTGTCTACGTCAGCTGAGCTTCGGTATGCTGGATATGGCCTACTACGACCGCGAGGAGGACTTAACCGAGGATATTCCTACGTTTGAGCAGCGTGCATGGGCTCCCACCCAACTGCTACCCGAGGCGGAGGGTACTTGCATGAGTGTGCAGTTTAGCCACATCATGGCGGGTGGATATTCAGCCGGATATTACTCCTATAAATGGGCAGAGGTTTTGGATGCCGATGCTTTCTCACTCTTCCGTAAGAAGGGTATTTTCAGTAGAGAAGTGGCGGAGAGTTTCCGCACTAACATATTGTCGAAGGGTGGCACCGAGCACCCCATGGAACTGTACAAGCGTTTCCGTGGACAGGAGCCTACCATAGACGCATTATTAATAAGGAATGGGATAAAGCAAGAAAGATGAACACCGAAAATGACAAAAAACGGAACCTGGATATGCGATACCTGCGTATGGCTCGTATCTGGGCGGAGAATTCCTACTGCCAGAGACGACAGGTGGGATGCTTGATTGTGAACCAACAGCGCATCATATCGGATGGATACAACGGTACGCCGTCGGGGTTCGAGAATGTGTGCGAGGATGAAAATAACGTGACCTTTCCGTATGTGTTGCATGCCGAGGCGAATGCTATCACTAAATTGGCACGTAGCAATAATAATAGTGAGGGGTCTACGCTGTATGTTACGGCATCGCCTTGCATTGAGTGCTCCAAACTGATTATCCAGTCGGGCATAAAACGGGTGGTTTACTCGGAGAAGTATCGCCTGGAGGATGGTTTGGATTTGCTGCGTAAGGCGGGTATCGAGGTGGAATATTTAAACCCTAACGAGGATAAGAAAGATGAGTAATAAGAACAATAGCTATACGCCTCTCATAGCGGCGGTGTGTGTGGTGATTGGTATTGTGATTGGTACGTTTTATGCCAATCACTTTTCGGGCAATAGACTGAATATCATCAATACGTCGGGCAATAAGCTGAACTATCTGTTGCACATAGTGGATGACCAGTATGTGGATTCGGTGGATATGACGCAGTTGGTGGAGGATGCTATGCCGGCTATACTGGGTGAACTGGATCCGCACTCGGCGTACATTTCGGCCAAGGATGTGGAGGCTGCCAACGAGGACTTGAAGGGTAGCTTCTCGGGTATCGGGGTGCGGTTCTCTATGCTGGAGGATACTATCCACATAGGTAATGTAATAAAAGGTGGCCCTTCCGAAAAGGCGGGTGTGCTGGCGGGCGACCTTATTATCACGGTTGATGGTAAGAAGGTGGCGGGTGTGAATATGTCATCGGACGAGGTGATGAGACTGCTCAAGGGTCCGGAGGATACCAAGGTGAAGGTGGGTATTAAGCGTGTGGGCGAAAAGTCGCTGAAGGAGATTACCATAACACGTGGCAACATTGTAACCAAGAGTATCGAGGGATATTACATTGTGAATGGTACAAATACGGGATATATCAAGATAAAGAACTTTGGCGAGGATACGTACATGGAGATGATTGAGGCGCTGGCTTCGCTGCATCGTAAGGGTATGAAGAGCTTGATTGTGGACTTGCGCGACAATGGTGGCGGATACATGGAGAAGGCTATCCTTATGGTGAATGAGTTCTTGCCTAAAAATAGATTGATTGTGTACACGGAGGGACGTAAGTCGCAACGTACGGAGTACACGAGCGATGGTCACGGTAGTTATCAGGATATTCCGTTGGTGGTGCTGGTGAACGAGAATTCGGCATCGGCGAGTGAAATCTTTGCGGGAGCTATCCAGGACAATGATCGTGGTTTGATTATCGGTCGTCGTTCCTTTGGCAAGGGATTGGTTCAGCAGCCTATTGAGTTCCGCGACGGTAGCCTCATCCGTCTGACGATTGCACGTTATTATACGCCGTCGGGTCGATGCATACAGAAGCCGTACACGAAGGGGAACGATGAGGATTACAGCATGGATATTCGCAATCGCTACAAGCATGGTGAATTCTTCTCGGAGGATAGCATCAAGCAGACGGGTACAAAGTTCCATACGCATATCGGTCGTACGGTGTATGGTGGTGGCGGCATCACTCCGGATATCTTTGTGCCGGAGGATACTACAAATGTTACATCGTACTACTTGCTGGCGGCGCCTTATTCGGCTACGTTTGCGCTGAAGTTTATCGATGCGAACCGTAAGGATTTGTCACAATGTGGTTCGGCTGCGGAGGTGGAGCAGTATCTGGATAAGCAGCGTGCGCTGGAGCAGTTCTACTCTTTCTGTGAGAGCAAGGGGGTACGTAGACGTAACTTAATGATCCAGAAGAGTCATGAGTTATTGAAACAGGTGGTTTACAATGCGGTGGTCTATTTATATATGGATGAGGATGATTACTGTGAATATGTAAATCGCATAGATCCTACCGTGCTGAAGGCTATGGAACAGATAAAGGAGGGTAAAACGTTCCCTACGTTGCTCTCCGACAAAAAGGATAAAAAGAAAACTTCAAAATAACAATTTCGTCCCTGCACTTGTGACATCCACAGTGTGGGGACGTTTCATGAAACAGTCAATGGAATCGAAATCAATTCTCCGAAAGGAAATAGCTAATCGGAAACGCCAATACACCATGGAGCAGCGAGTGGCTCTTTCCGAGATGCTGTTGCAACGTCTGGAGCAACATCCTCGCTTTGCAACGGCTCACACCCTACTCTTGTATCACGCTCTGCCCGACGAAGTGCAAACGGCGGAGTTCATCCGCAAGTGGAGCACAACGAAACGTATCATCCTCCCCGTGGTGGTGGGCGATGATTTGGAGCTTCGCATCTACGAAGGAGAAGCTTCCATGCGCAAGGGAGCATTCAATATATTGGAACCTACCGGCACTCTCTTCACTGCATACGAGGAGTTGGATCTCGCCATCATCCCCGGCGTAGCCTTCGACGCCACCGGCAATCGACTGGGGCGAGGAAAAGGGTACTACGACCGTCTGCTCTCACGTCTCCCTTCCACCTTATATAAAATAGGTATCAGCTTCGACTTCCAAAAGCTTCCTCACATCCCCGCCGAACCACACGACAAGGTAATGGATGAGGTAATGTAATTACATAAAAACAATGGAAGTAATAACCTGCGCATTGACGTATTCATTGAGTCGGCGAACAATGTTTTGCTTCCCCATCATGAGGTCGTTCTTCAAGACCGGGGACTTTATCTGCACATAGAGCGTCTGGTTCTTTATGAAAATAGAACCCGTGTACTGCGTAATCCCCTCCCCCATCACCTTGGGCCATGCCATGATGATGCGATGCTGATTCAAGGGTGTCTCCAAGCCTTCTTCGCGCAGGAAACCGCCCAAGATTTCGTCTATACTTTGTGACTGATTTCTTCTCATTCCGTAACTACGCCTCCTTGTACGTGAAATAGTTTATAATCTTTCTGCATACGCGACAGAATGTTGTCGAGATGATCACGATTGGTGTCTGTTATGAATATCTGACCGAAACAATCGCTCGCCACCAACTTGACGATTTCCTCTACACGCTCGGCATCGAGCTTATCGAAGATATCGTCCAGGAGCAACAACGGGGTGGTGTTACTGCCCATACGTCGCAAGAAATCGAACTGCGCCAACTTGAGCGCAATCAAGAATGTCTTGTTCTGTCCCTGCGACCCCTCCTTCTTTACGGCATACTCACCTAGATAGAATTCCAAATCGTCCTTGTGAATGCCATGGAGCGAGTACCCCACCGCACGGTCGCGGACACGGTCGCGCTGTATCACTTCCAACAACGGTCCCCGCTGACAGTGTGACACATAGCTGATTGATACCGTCTCCTTTTCCTGCGCTATCTGCTGATAGAACCGCTCAAATATGGGAATAAATTCTTGCACGAACGCCAAGCGACCTGCATAGATGCGCTCACCCTCTGCGGCCATCATCTCCTCCCACAGCGAAAGCAATTCCACATCGGGTTCCGCCTCCTGTTTCAAGAGACAATTACGCTGCATCAACGCCTTGTTGTAACGAATGAGCGACTCCAGATACTCCTTATTATATTGAGATATCACCATATCCATGAAGCGACGGCGCTCCTCACTGCCCCCGCGAATAAGATCGGAATCGGACGGCGACACCATTACCAACGGAATGAGACCTATGTGCTCCGCCAAACGTTTATACTCCTTCTTGTTGCGTTTGAACTGTTTCTTCTGCCTGCGTTTGAGTCCACAGTACACCACCTCCTCATCACCCGTTTCCGTTTCATATTGTCCCTGAATCATGAGAAACTCCTCGCCGTGCAATATATTCTGTGAATCCACCGGAT
>CAYOKO010000055.1:0-5900 GCA_964404555.1 uncultured Bacteroidaceae bacterium
GTACGGAGGTAGCTGCGGGTCGTGCCATCATCGCTGCCAACATCAACCATCCGGAGGCGGAACCGATGATTATCGGTCGGGCTTTCTCCGTAAAGTTGAATACTAACATTGGCAATTCGGCACTTTCTTCGGGCATCGAAGAGGAGGTGGCCAAGTCTGTGTGGAGTTGTTACTGGGGTGGCGACACGCTGATGGATCTATCTACGGGAAACCACATCCATGAGACGCGTGAATGGATTGTGCGCAACTGCCCCGTACCTGTGGGTACGGTACCTATCTACCAGGCACTGGAGAAGGTAAATGGAGATGTTCGCAAACTGACGTGGGAGATATATCGTGATACATTGATTGAACAGTGCGAACAGGGAGTAGACTACTTCACCATCCATGCCGGAGTGTTGCGTCGCCATGCGGAGTTGGTAGGCAAACGTCTAACCGGCTGTGTGTCTCGCGGGGGCTCCATCATGACGCAGTGGTGTGTACTGCATAGGCAGGAGTCGTTCCTCTACACTCATTTCGACGAAATCTGCGAGATTCTAAACCGCTATGACGTGGCAGTTTCGCTGGGTGACGGTATGCGTCCGGGCTCTACCTACGATGCCAATGATGAGGCTCAGTTTTTGGAGCTGGATGTACTGGGCGAACTTACCGAGAAGGCTTGGGAACACGACGTGCAAGTGTTGATTGAGGGACCCGGGCATGTACCGATGCACAAGATTCCGGAGAATATGCGTCGACAGGCAGAGAAGTGCCACGAGGCACCGTTCTATACGCTTGGTCCATTGACCACGGACATTGCTCCGGCATACGACCACATCACCTCGGCGATTGGGGCTGCTACAATTGGGGCTACGGGTGCTGCCATGCTTTGCTATGTAACGCCCAAGGAGCATCTTGCACTTCCTAGTCTCGAAGATGTGCGCGAAGGGGTCATCACTTATAAGATTGCAGCGCACGCAGCGGACTTGGCAAAGGGGTATCCGGGGGCACAGGTGCGGGACAATGCGCTTTCGAAAGCACGCTATGAGTTTCGCTGGAACGACCAGTTTAATTTGTCACTCGACCCGGCAAAAGCGAAGGAGTATTACCTGGCGGGGCGCGGACGTGATACCGATTCGAGCGACCACTTCTGTACCATGTGCGGACCCAATTTCTGCGCCATGCGTATTTCTCAGAATATTGAAGAACAATGTAACGAACAATCATGCAAGAATTAAATCATACAGAAAAAGAAAAGAAGGAACCGTTCTACGGTCATGGTTTTGCGGATGTTATCGACCGGTGGGACTGGGACGAAACGGTGCAAACCATTCAGTCGGCCACGGAGAGCGATGTGCTGCGTGTACTGTCCAAGGTACGTCGCAATCAAAAGCAGCTGACGGACGAGGACTTCATGGTACTCATCTCACCGGCTGCTGCCAACCATCTGGAGGAGATGGCGCAACTGAGTCGTCGTTTTACGCAGGAGCGTTTTGGTAAAACCATCTCGATGTACATCCCTATGTATGTATCCAATGCTTGTAACAACAAGTGTGTCTACTGTGGATTCAACCACGACAATCCTTTCGCTCGTACGGTGCTCACGATGGAGCAGATTGAGGAGGAGTGTAAAGCAATTAAGCAACTAGGACCTTTCCAGAACTTGTTGCTCGTGAGCGGCGAGTGCCCATCGGCTTGCAACATTACTTATTTCGAGAAGATGATGAAGGTGTGTCGTCCTTACTTTCACAACCTCACCATAGAGGTGCAACCGTTGAAGATGGAGGAGTACAAGCGACTGACGCACTTCGGACTGAATGGAGTGGTTTGTTTCCAGGAGACCTACCATCGTGAGAATTACAAAAAGTATCATCCTGCCGGTATGAAGTCCATCTATGAGTGGCGTCTAAACGGGTACGACCGTATGGGGCAAGCGGGTGTTCATAAGATAGGTATGGGTGTGCTGATTGGTCTGGAGGAGTGGCGTGCAGATGTCACCATGATGGCTCGTCACTTGCGTTACTTGCAAAAGCATTATTGGAGAACACGTTACAGCGTAAACTTTCCACGTATGTGTCCCGCAGAAAGCGGTTTCCAGCCGAATGTGGTAATGACCGATCGGGAGTTGGCACAGCTGACGTTTGCATTTCGTCTTTTCGACCACGATGTGGATATCAGCTACTCTACTCGTGAAAGTGCTTCATTCCGCAGCCACATGATGCAACTGGGTGTCACCTCCATGAGTGCCGGTAGCCAGACGGATCCGGGTGGCTATAGTTGTTGCAAGGATTCACTGGAACAGTTCGAAATCACCGACAGTCGTACTCCGGACGAGGTAACTGCCGGTATCCGTAATATGGGCTACGATGTGGTATGGAAGGACTGGGATGAGGTATTCGATGAAGAGGATGCTAAGAGTGTTATGGTATAATTTATCTCATGGTCTGAATCTAGCGTAAATTTCTTATTATCAAAGATGTTTATGTTGGATATTTTCTGGTACGATAATAAGGAAGATACGTTAGATTCACTCCTTTTTTTAACTAGAAGAATGAAACTTATTGTTTTTACCCGCCCGGACTTCTTCCCGGGTGAAGCCGAGGCCATTGATTTATTGTTTCATCAAGGTGTGGATATACTTCATCTGCGCAAACCCGGAGCATCGGAGTCGGAGGTTATTCGGCTACTGGAGGAGATTCCGGAGAAACAACACGGGCGAATCATGTTACACGATTTCGACCTGCGTAACTGTTTTTCGCTAAAAGGGTTGCATCTAAATGGGCATCGCCCCACCCCTCCGATGGATTATCATGGTTGTCTGAGTGCAGCTTGTCACTCTCTGGAGGAGGTGGCTGCACGGAAACAGGAAGTAGATTACGTCTTTCTGAGTCCCATCTTCGACAGTATCTCCAAAAGGGGGTACGCTAGCGGTTTCAGTCCGGAGGTGCTGGAGCAGGCGCATCGTGACGGTTTGATTGATACGAATGTAATGGCACTGGGCGGCATCTCACTAGAACACATCCGGCAGATTGCCGACTGGGGATTCGGTGGAGTAGCTCTACTGGGGGATGTTTGGAACCGACTGGACAACATCTCTACTTTTACCCGTTATCTCGCTGCGCTGAAGGAGTACACGGGGAAATATTGAACAACCGCTCCAATAATTGTGCTTAATTAGCATTCTAATTAAGCGCAGAAAGGGTTGAGAAAGCGTACAACTTTGGCCCATATTCCTACGCTTTTTGAGTGCTAATTAACCTAGAAAAATTTCTTTTTAAGTAGAGAAATCTTCGGGTTTATCCCTATTGAAGACACTGTTCGTGTATGGATGAACGGGGTATGCACCCATACTCCGTTTTGTGTGAAGGGTACAGAGATTTTAACATGTGAAGGGTTCGGTAAATGCTTCTCCGCCTCTCTCTTGCCGAATTTTCGAGAAAATCCTTCAAAGCTTCATTCTATGCATCTACGCATTAATAATGAGCAAGATACGAATGAACCTTATGTTTCACCATCCTTCACCTATCCTTCGCATTTGGCAACTTGTTAAGAAGTCCTTATGTTTCATACTATCAGATTATCAGTACTTTAAATAAGCAAAAATACGTTTCACCGACCGTTTGCATCCTTCACCTATAAAAAAGTTCAAATACGAACAATTTTCTTCGTAGATGTAGTTCTACGGATATGGAATATGACTATAATATTTACAAATGTCGGTAAAACAGCCGTGTGAAGGGTTCTTTTTGCAGTTAACATATTGGTTTATACTTCATAACAAGCAAAAATGAAGGAGTGAAGGGTCTATCGGGAGTACGGTTACAGAGAGTGAAGGGTACAAAGCATTACACATAATTATTTGGTTCTCAATAGGTGTAGTATAAAAAGTGAAGGGTCTCATTTCCTGTCAGTGAAGGGTGTGCATCATAATATCGCTCATTTAATACAACGAATTTATTTAACAAAATCGGTCACTATCAGATAAGTAAGTATGTATTTCCATGCGGAGAGCACCGGTTTCACGGAGGGGGAACTTTTCTACGAAACGTTGAGAATGGATAAAATCTCAACATCCCTTAGTTATTAATCCTACACAAGCCTTATTCTTAGAATAAAACACCAAATTAGGGGGTATTTATTCTATTTTTCACCTCCACATACATAAAATGTGAAGAAATATGCGTAACTTTGCAGTAAAATTATAGAAGAAATTGATTTCAGTAGAGAACTTAACAGTCGAATTTAGCGCACGCCCTCTCTTCCGAGAGGCGTCGTTTGTGATTAACGACAAGGATAGAATTGCACTGGTGGGCAAAAACGGAGCAGGCAAAAGTACCATGCTCAAGATTATTGCAGGTATGCAGCAGCCTACGGGTGGCACGGTTTCGGTGAGCAAGGATTCAACCATAGGATATTTACCGCAGGTTATGATTCTGAGCGATGACCGTACGGTGATAGAGGAGACAGAACGAGCGTTCGACCACATCAACGAGATGCGTACGCACATAGAGGAGATGAACCGTCAGCTGAGCGAGCGTACGGATTATGAGAGCGATAGTTATATGCAACTGGTGGAGGACTTTACGCACGAGAGTGAACGGTTCAACATGATGGGTGGCATGAACTACCGAGCGGAGATGGAGAGAACTTTGATTGGTTTGGGCTTTGAACAAACGGACTTCGACAGACCTACGAAGGAGTTCAGCGGCGGTTGGCGTATGCGTATCGAATTGGCAAAACTATTATTGCGCCGTCCGGACGTATTGCTACTGGACGAGCCAACGAACCATCTGGACATCGAGAGTATCCGCTGGCTGGAGAACTTCTTGGCTACGCGTGCCAATTCGGTGGTGCTGGTGAGCCACGACCGTGCATTTATCAACAATGTTACCAACCGCACCTTGGAGATTAACTGCGGACGTGTAATAGACTATCGTGTAAAGTACGATGAGTACGTAAAGTTACGCAAGGAACGTAGAGAGAGCCAGTTACGCGCTTATGAGAATCAGCAGAAGGAGATTGCCGACATGAAGGACTTCATAGAGCGCTTTCGATACAAGCCTACCAAGGCGGTACAGGTGCAGAGTCGCATAAAGCAGTTGGAGAAGATTGTACCTATTGAAATTGACGAGGTGGATACGTCGGCGTTGCATCTCAAGTTTCCGGCTTCGGTTCGCAGTGGTGACTATCCGTTGATTACTACGGATTTGCGCAAAGACTACGGCGACCATACGGTGTTCAAGGATGTCAACATCACCATAAAGCGCGGCGAAAAGGTGGCGTTTGTGGGCAAGAATGGCGAGGGTAAATCTACGTTGGTGAAGTGTATCATGGGACAGATTCCCTATTCGGGGGAGCTGAAGGTGGGGCACAATGCGCAGATAGGTTATTTTGCGCAGAACCAGGCGCAGCTGCTGGATGAGGAGCGAACGGTATTCGAGACCATCGACTATGTGGCAAAGGGGGATATCCGTCTGAAAATCCGGGATATACTGGGTGCGTTCATGTTTGGTGGCGAGGCATCGGACAAAAAGGTGAAGGTGCTGAGTGGTGGCGAGCGCAGCAGACTAGCTATGATAAAGCTATTGCTGGAGCCGGTGAACTTCTTGATTCTGGACGAGCCTACCAACCACTTGGATATGCGTTCGAAGGATGTGCTAAAGGATGCCATTCGCGATTTCGACGGAACGGCTATCGTGGTGAGTCACGATCGTGAGTTCTTGGATGGATTGGTAACGAAGGTTTATGAGTTCGGCGGTGGCGCAGTGCGCGAACATCTGGGAGGCATCTACGATTTCTTGCAGAAGAAAAACATCTCCTCCATGAACGAGCTACAACGGAGTACACCGGCGGCTACATCGACGGTTTCCGGGACTCAGTCTGCTACGGCTTCCGAGTCTGCTTCCGATACTAAGAACAAG
>CAYOKO010000055.1:6000-12601 GCA_964404555.1 uncultured Bacteroidaceae bacterium
TTCCGGGACTCAGTCTGCTACGGCTTCCGAGTCTGCTTCCGATACTAAGAACAAGCGACTTAGCTACGAGATGATGAAGGAGTTCAACCGCAAGTTGAGTAGACTAAAGAAGTCGATTGCGGAGTGCGAAAAGAAGATAAGCGAGACGGAATCTGCCATCTCTATCCTGGAGACGCGTATGGCAACACCCGAGGGGGCTATGGATGCAAAACTCTATGAACAACACGGGCGACTGAAGGAGCAGTTGGATGCTACCATGACGCAATGGGAGGAGCAGTCGGAGGAACTGGAGTCGCTCCAAAACGAGAATCAATAATAAAGACTATACGATTAATAATAGATTATGAAAATGAAGATGAAATTTGTTTTACCTTTCTTGACCATGGTTGTGGGTGCCATGACGGGTCATGCGGAGGATACGCTAAATGCCGGTATCAAACTGGAGAACTTGGATACGGCAAACAACACACCGGGCAACGACTTCTATCAATATGCTTGCGGTGGATGGATGAAGAATAACCCGCTGACGGCGGAGTATTCTCGTTTCGGCAGCTTTGACTTTCTGGCGGAAAACAACCGCAAGCAGTTGAAGGAGATTATCTTGGGGGTATCCAAGGGTAAGTATGCTGCCGGTTCTAACGAGCAGAAAATAGGTACGCTGTACAACATAGCTATGAACAGCAAGAAGTTGAACAAACAGGGGGTTACTCCGGTTCAACCTATGCTGGACGAGATAAAGGCGGTGAACGACCGCAACCAACTGGTTCTGTTGATTGCCGACTTCATGAAGAAGGGTGTCAACGGTTCTATGATGGGGCTGTACATTGATGCAGATGCTAAGGAGAGCAAGAACAATATCTTGTCCTTTGCACAGGCCGGTTTGACACTGGGGCAGAAGGAGTACTATCTGGATACGGACGAGGCTACAACCAAGGTTCGTGAGGCTTACAAGCAGCACATTGTCAATATGTTTAAGATATATGGCTATAGTGATGCGGATGCTACTGCTGCTATGAATACGGTTCTGCGTCTGGAAACGGCTATGGCAGAGAAGAGTAAGGCTGCTGCGGAGTTGCGCGACCCGGAGGCGAACTATAACAAGATGACGGTGGCTGAGTTGAAGGCGAACTACAAGGGCATCGATTGGGATGGTTTCTTGGGACATCTGGGACTGGCAGAGGCTAAGGATGTTTGCGTGGGTCAGACGGAGGCGCTGCAGGAGGCTGTCCAACTGTTGGCTAATGAGCCGATTGAGGATTTGAAGACTAATCTAACGTGGCAACTCATGAATGCATCCGGTAGCTATCTGAGCGACAAGGTGCGTGCGGAGAAGTTCAGCTTTTTTGGCAAGGTAATGTCCGGTCAAGAGAAGGACAAGGATCGCTGGAAGCGTGCGGTATCTACCGTAGAGGGTGTTATGGGCGAAGGTCTGGGTAAACTCTACGTGGAGAAGTACTTCCCGGAGGCTGCCAAGAATCGTATGGAGCAGCTGATTAAGAACTTGCAGGTTGCTCTGGGCGAGCGTATCTTGGCACAGGACTGGATGAGTCCGGAGACGAAGATTGCTGCGCTGGAGAAATTGACTACTTTCTACGTAAAGGTGGGTTATCCCAACAAGTGGAAGGATTATTCCGCTCTAGAGATTAAGGATGATAGCTACTGGGCAAACATAGTTCGCAGCAACGAGTTCGACTGGAACGATATGGTGGAGAAGAAGTTGAACAAGGAGGTGGATCGCGATGAGTGGTACATGACACCACAAACCGTGAACGCTTATTACAATCCTACGACCAACGAAATCTGCTTCCCTGCCGGTATCTTGCAGTATCCGTTCTTCGACCAGTCTGCCGATGATGCCTTTAACTACGGTGCTATCGGTGTGGTTATCGGTCACGAGATGACTCACGGATTCGATGACCAGGGGCGTCAGTTCGACAAGAACGGTAACTTGTGCAACTGGTGGGCTGAGGGCGATGCCGAGCGTTTTGTTCAGCAGGTATCTTCCTGTGTTGAGCATTTCAACAACATAGAGGTTCTCCCGGGATTGCACGGAAACGGTGCCTTGACACTGGGTGAGAACTTGGCAGACCACGGTGGCTTGAACGTTGCTTTCCAGGCATTTAAGAATGCTACCCGCGAGAATCCGCTGGGCGATAAGGAGGGTTACACTGCCGACCAACGTTTCTTCCTCTCCTATGCAAACGTATGGGCCGGTAACATCCGCGACGAGGAGATACGTAACCGCACCAAGAGTGACCCACATGCTCTGGGTCGCTGGCGCGTAAATGGCACGTTGCCACACATCAACGCATGGTACGATGCGTTCGGCATAAAGGAGGGCGACAAGCTCTACATCCCTGCCGAAAAACGTACAAACATTTGGTAAATATATAAAAAGCAATAGATTATGCCGGTAAAATTACCCGACGGATTACCCGCCGTTGAATTATTAAAAAAGGAAAGCATCTTCGTGATTGAGGAGACTCGTGCCGAGGGGCAGGATATTCGTCCGCTGAAGATTGTGATTCTAAACTTGATGCCGCTGAAGATTACAACGGAGACGGACTTGGTGCGATTGTTATCAAATTCGCCGTTGCAACTGCAGATTTCATTTATGAAAGTGAAGGCACACTCCTACAAGAATACGCCCATTGAACACATGAGACAGTTCTATAGGGACTTCGAAACAATGCGTGAGGAGAAGTTTGACGGTATGATTATCACCGGTGCGCCGGTGGAACAGATGGCATTTGAGGAGGTGAGCTACTGGGAGGAGATAACAGGTATCTTCGATTGGGCTCGTACGCACGTCACCTCTACGTTGTACATCTGCTGGGCGGCGCAGGCGGGGTTATATCATCACTATGGGGTGCCTAAATATCCGCTGGAGAAAAAGATGTTCGGCATATTCGAGCAAAGACCGCTTTGTCCGTTACTGCCCATCTTCCGTGGATTCGACGATGTGTTCTATGTGCCACATAGCAGACATACGGAGATTCGTAGGGAGGATATAGACCAACATCCCGAACTGCAAATCATTGCGGAGTCGGAGGACTCGGGAGTGGGTATCGTAATGGCGAGAGGGGGACGTGAGTTCTACATCACAGGTCACTCGGAGTATGCTCCGGATACGCTGGATAATGAGTACAAACGAGATGTGGCGAAGGGGTTGCCTATTGAGCTGCCGCGAAACTACTATCTGAACAATGACCCGTCACAGAAGCCGTTTGTACGGTGGCGTGGACATGCTAACTTGTTGTTCTCGAACTGGCTGAATTACTACGTCTACCAGGAAACACCATACAATATTGAGGATATTCGATAGATAAGAATTGAAGATGGCAACATCACGGACTATAGAACTCTTGGCTCCGGCTAAGAACTTGGAATGCGGCATCGAGGCTATACGCCACGGTGCCGATGCCGTTTATATCGGCGCGCCTCACTTCGGGGCTAGAGCTTCGGCGGGTAACTCTCCGGAGGATATTGCGGAGCTGACGCGCTTTGCTCATGTATTCGGGGCAAAGGTGTATGTTACAATGAATACGATTCTTACGGATGAACAACTTCCAGAGGCGGAGGCACAGGCGTGGGAGCTGTATCGTGCGGGAGTGGATGCACTTATCGTTCAGGATATGGCGTTCAAGCGTCTTCATCTGCCGCCCATAGAGTTGCACGCAAGTACACAGATGGATAATCGCACGCCGGAGAAGGTTCGGTTCCTGGCAGAACAGGGGTTTACACAGGTGGTGCTGGCTAGGGAATTGTCTCTGGAGGAGATCCGGGAGATTCATGCGCGGGTACGGGTGCCGCTGGAGGTGTTTATTCATGGGGCTTTGTGCGTGAGTTATAGCGGGCAGTGCTATGCGTCGCAACATTGCTTCGGGCGGAGTGCTAACCGGGGGGAGTGTGCGCAGTTCTGTCGACTGAAGTTCGACTTGGAGGATGCTGAGGGGACGGTGATAGAGTCTAATAAGTATCTTCTGTCTCTGAAGGATCTTAATCAGGGGGAATATTTGGAGGAGTTGCTGGATGCAGGGGCTTCGTCCTTGAAGATTGAGGGGCGGTTGAAGGATGTGTCCTATGTAAAGAATGTCGTGGCTTGGTATCGGCTGCGCTTGGACGAGATTTTCAAGCGTCGTAAGGAGTATGTGCGGGCATCTCGAGGGGATGTCCGAATATTATTCGGCCCCAAACCGGAGAAGAGTTTTAACCGGGGATTTACGCATTATTTCTTGAAGGGGCGTGTGCCGAACATATTTTCCATGAATACGCCGAAATCGTTGGGTGAATTTGTGGGTACAGTGAAGGAGGTGAAGAACTATTATTTCACGGTAGCCGGTGTAACGAGCTTTGCCAACGGAGATGGTCTCTGCTTTATGGATGCTCGTGGTACGTTGCATGGTTTCCGTGCGAACAAGGTGGAGAATAACCGGGTATTTCCGCAGAGTATGCCGGAGGGATTGCGTCCTGGGTTGCGTCTGTATCGCAATTTCGATAAATTATTTGAGGATGCTCTTGCACGTTCATCTGCGGAACGTAGGATGGGATTACAGATGGTTCTAAGCGAGACGCAAGATGGGTTCTTGCTGTCTGTTACGGATGAGCTGGGACGGATGGGTTCTGCGAGTATTACGTCTCCTAAGGAGGTGGCTAAGAAACCGCAGGAGGAGACTATCCGGCGGGTTCTGTCCAAGCTTGGTGACACGGAGTATCGCCTTGAATCCCTTAAGATTCAGCTGAGCGATTCGTGGTTCATCCCGGCATCTCTGCTGACGGAGTTGAGGCGTATGGCTATAGAGGATATTATGGAGTCGTCTTGTAGACGTACGGAGAGGGATGCTGCGACTACGAAAGAGTCTATGTGCGGGGATGGCAAAATCGCCGGGGAGCGCATTACCTATTTGGGCAACGTGGCAAATAAACTTGCAAAGGAGTTCTGGATGGAGGCAGGTGCCAAGGAGGTGTCTCCGGCGTTTGAGCTGGAGGAGCCGAAGGAGGCGGTTCTCATGTTCTGTAAACATTGTCTTCGCTACAGCTTGGGGTGGTGTGTAAAGAACGGTGGCGAGCGTTCTCCTTATCGTGAACCGTACTACTTGCGCCTACCGGACGGTCGCAAATTCCGGCTGGACTTCGACTGTAAGAATTGTCAAATGAAAGTGGTAAAGGTATGAAAGGTAAAAGCATCATGTGGCTGGTTTTGGGAGTGCTCATAACACTCTCATCCTGCTATTACAGACATCCGGACTACTCGGATAATTG
Source organism: uncultured Bacteroidaceae bacterium (assembly GCA_964404555.1). GTDB lineage: Bacteria > Bacteroidota > Bacteroidia > Bacteroidales > Bacteroidaceae > CAZUTW01. The sequence goes on from CAYOKO010000055.1 coordinate 11,263, forward strand.
GGACATCACGGAGGAGGAACAGGATTCTTTACGATTCGTGATACATCACCACTACACGTTGAATTCCAACTTCATGGTGGTAAGTGATTCTATGTTGTTGCGTAAGGAGCATCCGCTCATTCTCTCCGAAACCGGAGGTCAGGACAGCCTTTGGGTTTACAACGAGAGTACTTTGGCGGTGGCAGATATCACTACCATTCCTGAGGATTCCGTGGATTCTGTGTGGGTAAAGATAGCCGAAAGTCAGGAGGTCATGGGGTGGATTCACGAGAAGGAGCTTCTGGCAAACGTTGTTCCGGATACTCCGTTATCAAAGTTTATCTATATGTTTAGCCATTGGCATGTGGTGCTCTTACTTGCCATTCCGTTTATGCTGTTAATGTTATATCTCATCCCCATGTGTATAAAGCGTAAGAAGCCGTTTATTCACATCCGTGATATCGGTAGCTTCTACCCCATCCTCTTCTGCCTGCTTGTGGCTATCAGTGCTACACTTTATGGCACGCTACAGGGATTTGCGCCACAGACGTGGGTTGAATTCTACTTCAACCCTACACTGAACCCGCTGCATCTTCCATTCATTCTGGGGGCTTTTATGGGGTGTATTTGGTGCATTATTCTTATAGGTATTGCTATGCTCGATGAGGTGCATCGTATGCTGCCCTTAACGGATGCTGTGATATACCTATTGAGCGTGGTATGTGTTGCATTGTTCTGCTATATTATCTTTACGTTTCTCACGCTGTATTACATAGGTTACCCTGTGCTTGTTCTCTACGCTGTATGGGCTATTTATCGCTTTAAACAGCGTGGACGAGTTCTTTACACCTGTGGTAACTGTGGCAAGGAGATACGCAAGAAGGGGGAATGTCCGTATTGTCATGCGATAAATGAATGACCTGACATTTAGCTACAAAAAAAGGTTCCACAATGTGGAACCTTTTTTATTATAGTAGAATGAAATTACTTTCTTATTCTGCTGCATTTTCAGCCGGTGCTTCCGTTGCAGGAGCCTCTGCTGCAGGAGCAGCGGACTTCTTGGAACGACGAGTACGAGTAGCCTTCTTTGCAGGGGTCTTAGCCATGTTCTCATCGAAATCAACCAACTCGATGAAACACATTTCAGCGTTATCATCCTTACGGTTGCCCAACTTAATGATACGGGTATAACCGCCCGGACGATCAGCTACCTTTGCTGCTACTTCCTGAAACAACTCGGTAACAGCATACTTATCTCTCAAATAGCTGAAACATACACGACGAGAGTTTGTTGAATCCTCCTTGCTCTTAGTGATAAGAGGCTCAATAAACTTCTTCAATGCTTTAGCCTTTGCTACGG
>CAYOKO010000056.1:0-12503 GCA_964404555.1 uncultured Bacteroidaceae bacterium
GCACGTTGAAAAACCTATCTACACGGAGGTTGTATAGGAGGCATGGAATTTCCGGGAAACCATGAGCGGAGGAGCGAAAAGTCTTTAGAGGTCGGGTGAGGAAAAGAGTGAGGGCCGTTCAAGCGAAGCGCGTTCCCGAACTCCCGAACCCAACCGAATAAAGACCGCTCCGCAGCGTAGGTTCCCGGAAATTCCATGCCTCCCATACAACCTCACCCCCACAAACAAAAAACCCTTACAAAACGTCCCAAAAAGAACAGTGAAGGGCAAAACCACCCCATAACAAACACACAATCAATAAGATTCACCCCAAAATGAAGGGCTGAAGAGCAAATCCCATAAACACCTCTACACCCCCCACAAAAGCCAAGAAAAAAGTGAAGACCACACACTCCCCTAAAACCCAGAATATTGGAAGAAAAAGTGAAGGGTCTACTTTTTAGTTTAAAACCCAGTGAAAGGCAAAGAGTGAAAGGCATGAACCCCCAGAGAAACCACCCCCAACCACGAAAATATTAAACAAAAACAGACCCAAGAAAATTTCTCCCCTAAGAAAAAATTTTTTCTCAGTAAGAAAGGAGTCGAAAAGCACAGGACTTTCACCCATATTCCTATAGAATCCACACGCTAACTCAGTAGAAAAAATGTTGTAAACGCCCCACTTTTACCCCCCAATAAGCCCAACAAAAATCCAAGTTACACCCCCATTTTTCGTAGGAACAAATATAATATAAAGAGGTATAACAGCACTTTTTTAAAGAAAAATTTGGCTAAATAAAAGTAAATCACTAACTTTGCAGTTGAACTAACACGTTTTGAAATATGAATATTAGAGGTAAAAGGCTGTTATGTCTCTGCGCCATAATGCTATCGTGTAGCGTTTTTGCGCAGAAACAAGAAGGGCACGCAACCTACTATTCGCATCGATTAACGGGTCGAAAGATGGCGAGCGGCATTCGCTATCACAAGGATAGTCTGTTTTGTGCCCATCGAACGTACCCCTTTGGTACACTGCTCAAAGTGACACACATAGCCGATGGGAAGAGCGTTATTGTGAAGGTAACCGACCGAGGACCCTTCAACAAAAATTGCATCATTGATGTATCATACGAGGCAGCACGCCAACTAGGCATCGTCCACAAAGGACGCGCCATAGTAAGAGTGGAGCCCGTGAAAAACGATTGAAAGAAGGGACCACGTTTCCCTTTTTATTCGTACCTTTGCAGCATGATTACGAACCCATATTGTGATTATGCAAGTTATATGCGTGAGAGATTCCCCGAACATAAAGTTCAGAAAATATCCATCAATGCGGGATTCTCCTGCCCCAATCGCGACGGCAACGTAGGTTGGGGCGGATGCACGTATTGCAATAACCAAACCTTCAACCCCTCCTATTGCCGCACGGAACGAACCGTAACAGAACAACTGGAAGAAGGAAAACACTTCTTTGCCCGCAAATACCCCGAAATGAAGTATCTTGCCTATTTCCAAGCCTATACAAACACCTACGACACAGAAGACCGACTCCGCACCCTCTACGAAGAAGCACTCAAGGTACCCGAAGTAGTAGGACTCGTTATAGGAACACGCCCCGACTGCGTATCGGAAGAACTACTAACCTACCTGGAAGAGCTAAACCAACACACCTACATCATGGTAGAATACGGCATAGAAAGCACCTTCGACCGCACCCTAGAACGCATACACCGAGGACACAACTATGCATGCGCCGCAGAAACCATCCGCCGAACCGCCCAACGAGGAATAGACACCTGCGGACACATCATACTAGGTCTCCCCGGAGAAACAGCAGACATGGTACAAGAGGAAGCAAAGATGCTATCCGGACTCCCACTCACCACCCTGAAACTGCACCAGCTACAACTAATCCGCGGCACCGCCATGGCAAAAGAATACGCAGAGACCCCCGAAGACTTCAAACTCTTCGAAGTAGAAGACTACATAGACTGCGTAATACGCTTCCTGGAACACCTACGCCCCAACATAGTAGTGGAACGCTTTACATCGCAATCGCCGGCAGAACTGCTCCTGCTACCGAAATGGGGACTCAAGAACCACGAATTCGTAGACAAACTCAAAAAAGAGATGCACAAGAGAGGAACCTTTCAAGGAAGATTGTTCGGCACATAGTGTTAAAAGGACAAAAAGAAGGAAGCCACATCACACAAAACGCTCTTTACTTTTTGCACCCCCGAATTATTTTTGTAATTTTGCACAAAAATAAAAAAGCATCTACAATATGAACATTTCGATGGTTAAGCAAGTCGTATGTGCTTTACTCATTTCGCTCTTTTCCGTAAAAGGAATGGCTGCGGACCTGAACATAAAAGACATAACAGACGGCAAGTATTATGCAAAGGGTATCTACGGAGTAGTACCCATGGCAAACGGAGAATCGTACACCCAACTGAGCAGCGACAACAAGCAGATTATACGCTACTCCTTTGTGGACGGTAAGAAACAAGAGGTGGTATTCGACGTAGCTACCGCCAAGAAGGTGAAGCTGGAGAGCATCGACGGCTACATAATGTCACCGGACGAGAGTCGCATCTTGATCCAGACGGAGACAGAAAAGCGTTATCGCCACTCCTTCACCGCCACCTATTATATTTACAGCGTAAAGAACAAAACCCTGGAACCGCTCTCCGATGGCGGCAAGCAAGAGGCACCGCTCTTTTCGCCGGACGGAAACCTGATTGCGTTTGTACGCAAGAACAACCTATATCTGGTGAAGTTACTGTTCAACAACAGCGAAAGTCAGATAACCAAGGACGGAGAGTGGAACAAGATTATCAACGGCGTGCCCGACTGGGTAAACGAGGAGGAGTTCACCTACTACCGTGCCTTCGACTTTAGCGCCGATAGCAAAATGCTGGCATGGATTCGCTACGACGAAACCAACGTACCCGAGTTTGCATTCCCACTCTACAAAGGCAGCAACCCGGAGCACGAAGAGTACGCCATCTACCCGGGCGAATACAGCTACAAATACCCTATGGCAGGCGAAACCAACAGTACGGTACAGGTACTTACGTTTGACATCCAGAGCAAGGTGACCCGCACCATGCAGGTGCCTCTGAGTGAGGAGGGTTACATACCACGCATACAGTTCACGCAAGACCCCACCAAACTGGCAATTATCACCCTGAACCGCGACCAAAACAATATGGAACTCTACTACGCCAACCCACGTTCCACGGAGTGCAAACTGATTCTGCGCAACACAGACGACCGCTACGTGGGAGAATCGGCATACGAGAACCTGCTGTTCTTGAAGGATCACTTCGTGATGATGAGCGAGAAGAGTGGATACAACCATCTGTATTACTACACGTTGAACGGTCAGCTGGTGAAGCAACTTACCTCCGGTGAGTTTGTCGTAACCGACCTCTACGGCGCCAACGAGCAGACGGGTGAGTTCTACTTTGCAAGCAACGAAGGTAGTCCCCTGCGCCAGCACATCTGGAAGGTGGACACCAAGGGCAAGAAGACACGTCTTTCCAGTGAGGAGGGTACGCACAACGCTATCTTCAGCACGGGATGCAAATACTATATGGACACCTTTAGCAACGTAAACACCCCCACCCTGGTATCGCTGCACAACAACAGCGGTAAGCAATTGAAGGTGATGGAGGACAATGCAGCACTGAAGGAGACGCTCAAAAGCGTAACCATGGGTAAGCGTGAGTTCTTCACCTTTACCACAAGCGAAGGCGTGAAGTTGAACGGATGGATACTGAAGCCGGCAAACTTCGACGCAAGCAAGAAATATCCGGTGCTGATGTTCCAGTACAGCGGTCCGGGTTCCCAGCAGGTACTCGACAAGTGGAACATAGGCAACTGCGGTGGCGGTATGTACGAGGAGTACTTGGCACAGCAGGGCATCCTGTCGGTTTGCATAGACGGACGTGGTACCGGTGGACGTGGTGCCGACTTCGAGAAGTGTACCTACCTGAATCTGGGCGACTTAGAGTCTAAAGACCAGGTGGAGGGTGCTATCTATCTGGCATCTCTGCCGTATGTAGATAAGGATCGTATCGCCATCTGGGGTTGGAGCTTCGGTGGTTTCAACACGCTGATGAGTATGAGCGAAGGTCGTGAGGTATTCAAGGCCGGTGTGGCAGTGGCACCTCCCACCAAGTGGCGCTTCTACGACACCATCTACACGGAGCGATATATGCGCACCCCCAAGCAGAATCCGAACGGTTACAACAACGGTCCCATCGCAAAGGCAGCTAAGCTGCACGGAGCCTTGTTGATATGTCACGGACTGGCAGACGATAATGTTCACTTCCGCAACACGGCGGAGTATTCCGAGGCTTTGGTGCAGGCCGATAAGGACTTCGGTATGCAGGTGTACACGAACCGCAATCACAACATCTTTGGCGGAAACACTCGTAACCACCTCTACCGCAAGCTGACAACCTTCATCAAGACACAGTTCGGAATGTAAGGGAACACAGAGCCATTAATCTTATAATAGCTAGAAGGAAAAGAATTGGAAACAACGATAGTAGAATGTACGGAGGAACGTGTAAGAGCGGAAATCCGTAGATTTGTGCCGGGAAACGGCACGGTGGAATACCATGTCATGCTACATGTGGAACCTCTTGGAGATATGTTCTCCGCACAACAGATGCGTATCTGTGGTGCGGAGAACCGTCTCTTGACGGGGGAGCTAGCGGGATGTACTCCTATCTTGAAGCGTTACTTTCTGAGTGATATCACGAACCAGCGACCGCTCATGCCAAAGGCAAAGGCGTGTGCTGTGTCCTATGTGGGACAACCACCTCTGGACGGTAGCAAGATTGCGTGCTGGATGTATGTGGTGCGGGGGGAGGTAACGGTGAAGCCGTCGGGTGGTTTCTTCTGTATGGAGCACAATGGATACCGTCATCTGTGGCAGGTGAGTATGCAGCATCCGGTGGGTACATCGGCAGAGCAGACGGCGGCGTTGCTACAGCACTACACCCGGAATCTGGAGCAGGAGTCGGCTACCTTGGCGGACAACTGTGTGCGTACTTGGTTCTTTGTGCGCGATGTAGATACGCAGTATGCGGGGATGGTTAGGGCTCGCAAGGAGCACTTTGCACAGGCGGGACTTACCGAACGGACACATTATATTACGAGTACGGGTATAGGGGGTGCTCCGTCGGATACGCGTTCGCTGTTGCAGCTGGATACATACGCCGTTACGGGCTTACAGCCCGGGCAGCAGCAGTATCTATATGCGCCTACGCACCTAAACCCTACCTACGAGTATGGCGTAACGTTCGAACGGGGTACGGCGGTGCATTACGGAGATCGTGACCACATTTTTATAAGTGGTACGGCGAGTATCAATAATCGTGGCGAGGTGATGCATCTGGGTGACATCGAGGCGCAGACGCTGCGTATGTGGGAGAATGTCGGGGTGCTGCTCCGGGAGGCGGGTGCCGGTCATGAGGATATTATGCAGATATTGGTGTATCTGCGGGATCCTGCCGATTACGATACCACGCGCAAACGGTTTGCAGAGTTGGCACCGAATGTTCCTCTCGTGATTTTGCGTGCTCCGGTTTGTAGACCTACGTGGCTCATCGAGATGGAGTGCATTGCGGTGAGGGGGGCGCAGCATCCGGAGTATAAGGGATATTAAAAAAAGGAACACCGTTCGGGGTGTTCCTTTTTTTATGCTAGTTTCTCTTGATTACGAGACTTTCATCTATCGGGGTATTGTACCATCCGTTGCCGGAGTTGAACTTGTAGGCCTCATCGATGGGCTTACTTTCTATACACCAGCGGAAGGGGTTCTTCTCGCTGTACGGTATGTCCAGGACGTAGGGGTAGTCGTCGGTGTTGTAGGTCTTCTTGGAGACTTCTCCGTTACCGTTATATAAATAAGGAGTAACCACGGTCTTCCACTTTCCGGTGAGGTTGACGGTTGTCCACTCGGCATCCTCGTCTATGTCCCATGGTCCATCGGGGCTAACATTCTCGTAACCCAAGATATTCTTGATGACCTCGACATTGCCGAAATCGTCGTAGAAGCCGAAGAGGTTGTTGTAACGGCATCCCTTTGCCACTACGCGGACGTCTACCTTATGGGTGTTGTTGTCGTAGTGTGTGGCTTTGTACTCTACGATTACATCGTTGAAGTCGAAGTCGCCCTTCTCCGGGAACTGATCCTCGAAGAGGTAGTATCCGTGTTCGGTGGAGGATACCGTTGTCTTCTCACCTATGATGGTTTCGTTGGGCTGTATCTTGTTGGGGTTGGTTTGTACCATGGCCAGGAAGTCGTTGTAGTCGCCATCGAAGCTGCACTGGAAGGCGCCGTCGGTTCTCGGGGTTACCTCGAACGGAAGGGTGTTGTCGCAACCCAAGATGTTGTATTCATTGCCATCGCTCGCTACATAATGCTGGATGAAGCAGCTGGATACGTGTCGACCGTCGAAGGTGAAGTCGCCCTTACCGTCGTTGTAATATAGCTCCTGCGTGTTGCGACTGCGGGCTGCTACCTTGGTGCCCTTGTCTACTATGGTCTGACCCACATACATATCGTTGGGGTTCAGTGCCGGGGTGGAGAACTTCAACTTATTGGTGCGGGTTCCGTTCATGCAGAATCCTACGTTGACGCCCTTGGGGAAGTCGCCCATGTTGGCTACGGGGAAGGAGTTGCGGCATTCTTTGTGCTTATAGATATAGTTCCTACCGGCATACACATCGTCGTAGCTCACCACGATGGGTTTATTGGTGGTGCGATCCAGTCCGTAGAAGGTGACGTCGTCGAGGGTGAGCGTTTCACGCTTGTCTGTGGGATAGGTGTACATATAGAGGGTGATGTCGTTTCCGGAGGTACCGAATCCGCCATCGCCTAGATAGGTAAGGCTTACGTTGGCGGTTTCGAACTCGCCGGAGGACTCTGTCTCGGCTATCACGAGGTCGGTACATTTGTAGAGTTCTTCGCGGCGGAAGTTGTAGACCATCTCGGGGAAGAGGTTGTAGGCTGCTTGGCGAATTTCACGCAATTGTGTGTCGCTCAGATCGGCACGGGTGGCGGCACTTGAGGAGGTCTCGTCTATGACAATATCCTTGACGTCTAACTCCTGCACGCCTTCCCAGGAGAGGAGGTAAAGTTTTTCTACATCTTTCGGGATGCTCACGGAGATGTCGATGGGGGTATTTCCCTGTACTACGGGAGACTCTACCAGGTTGCCTTCATCGCCATAGGGGTAGGCGGTGAACAGTGCATAATAGGTTCCTACCAGCGTGTGGATAGAAACAGTAATGTCTTGGGCATTGGAGAATTGCTCGGCATACTCCAATCCACCTTTGTCTTCTGTATTCTCTCCCAGCGTTGGATCGTACAAATCAATCGTGTTGTGGCACGCTGCGAACACGAATGCGAACATCCAAAAGAATTTACATTTTTTCATCGTTTCTGTCTTTTGTAAGGATGCCGTCTGTGCGGTCATCCTTTTGTTCTACCATATATTCAGCACTCACGGGTCACTTCCTATCCGTCTTTGTATCAACAAACAAGGGTTAACCTGCCACAAAAATACAACTATTTCTTAATAAACAAAAGAATTACGGTCGTTTTTTTACTTTTTACGTTCTTTTTCGATTGAATTAACAAGTTTACGGAATTACTTTTACTTATAGATAAGGTATATAGTGGGGATTTTACTCAAATCGGGTTTCGATACCTTGCGCCACTCTTGGATGGTGAGGGTTTTTATCCATTCCTGCTCTGTGGTGATGCCGGAGGCTACGCAGAGTTTGGTCTGGGGTTTCAGGGTGCGGGTCAACTCGTCTATCATAGCGGCATTGCGATATGGGGTCTCTATGAAGATTTGTGTCTGGTGCTCGTTATAGATGCGCTGTTCCAACTGCTTGATGCGTTTGGTGCGCTCGGCTCCCTGGATGGGGAGGTATCCGTGGAAGGCGAAGCTCTGTCCGTTGAAACCGGAGGCCATGACGGAGAGGATGATGGAGGAGGGACCTACCAGCGGGACGACTTTGTATCCACGTCTCTGGGCTATGGCTACGACATTGGAACCGGGGTCGGCTACGGCGGGACATCCGGCTTCGGAGATGACGCCTACGGATTCGCCTTTCTTCATGGGTTCCAGATAGCGGGAGAAGTCCTCGCCTTCGGTGTGCTTGCCCATGGGGTAGAAGGTGAGTTCGTCTATGTTGATGCTCTTGTCTACTTTCTTGAGGAAACGACGGGCGGAACGGATGTCTTCTACCACAAAGTGGCGGATGGACATGATGATATCGTGGTTGTAGGGGGGTAACACTTGGGATATTTCGGTATCGCCTAGCGTTACGGGGATTAAATAGAGTGCACACGCTGTGCCGTTTTCTTTCTTCTCTTGCATAGTCTACTTTTTTCGTTTATGGGTGCAAACTTACAAAGAATTATCGAGTATATCAAAAAAATTTGTGTAACTTTGCGCTGAAAATAACAAAATTCAATAAATGACAGAACCATGAGAAGATTCTTATATGCTACTGCGGTAGCGTTTATGGCTGTGGGCTTGCCCTTGCATGCCGAGGAAAAACAGGTGACCGTGACGCTTACAAATCCATTGAACGAGGTGCGTACGGATGCTCCTATATCTTTTAAATTAAAGGATTTACATCCGTCATTCCAGGTGCGTTCGGCGGTGGTGACGTGTGCCGGCGAGGAGATTCCGAGCCAGATAGACGACTTGAACCGCGATGGTAAGGCGGAGGAGTTGGCGTTTGTTATCGATATGAAGGCGAAGGAGAGTAAGGAGGTGACGGTGACGTTGTCTTCCGAGCGTTCGGATAAGCATTACACGCCTCGGGTGTTTGCGGAGTTGCTGCTCAAGAACCCGAAGCATCCGGCGGATACTACGCACCAGACAATGCAGATTGAGTCGCTTACCGTACTGAACGATGATGACCCGTACAACTATGTGCATCACCATGGACCGGCTTTCGAGTCGGAGTTGGTGGGTATGCGTTTGTACTTCGACCATAGACAGACGGTGGATCAGTATGGTAAATACCGCAAGGGGTTGGAGATTAACGATACGCAGTTCTATACATCGGCTGCCCAACTGGCTGCGGGTTATGGTGATGATGTGCTGTGGGCGGGCAATACGGTTTCCGTGGGTACTTTCCGTGGATGGAACGGCAAGGAGCAGGAGATGATTACGCCGGTGGCTCGCCGCACGGAGAGTGTGCTGGCGAAGGGTCCTATTCGTACGGTGGTGGAGATACAGGATGCGGACTGGTTGTATCATGGTAAGTATATCACTATGACTCAGCGTTATACGTTGTATGCGGGGCATCGCGATGTGGAGGTTTCCATTCGTTTCGATGAGCCGGTGCAGGAGGAGACGTTCTGTACGGGTACTATCAATGTGAAGGGTTCTACCGAGTTCACGGACAAGGCGGGACTGCGTGGTTGCTGGGGTGCCGACTGGGCTGTTGGGGGTGCCGATACGTTGACGCATCACAAGGAGGCTGTGGGTCTGGCGGTGTTGATTCCGGAGAAGTATATCCGTAGCGAGGAGCCGGAGACGGCGGAGAACCGTATCCATACGATAGGTACGACAAAGAAGAATCCGTATAAGCTGAATTATCGTTTTGCTATGGCGTCGGGAAATGAGACGTTTGGCATACGCTCGCAAAAGGAGTGGTTTGCTTACTTGAAACAGTGGAAGAAGGAGGTGAACAATCCGGTTACTACGAGTTTACAGAAAACGCATAAGAAGAAAAAGGCTAACGGTAAACAAAAGAGAAACAAGTAGTTGGAAAGATATAATCCACGTTGACATTTGTTGTGTGTCAACGTGGATTTTTTAGTATTCTTCTATTGCACGTTTGCAAGCTTCCATCAGCCAACCCGGTGTGGAGGTGGCACCGCAAATGCCTACGGAGGTGGCTTGCTTTACTAAATTGAAATCTATTTCCGAGGGGTCTTCTATGAGGTGCGAATTGCTGTTCACGCTTTTGCACTCATGGAAAAGTACCTTTCCGTTGGAACTTTTCTTGCCACAAACAAATAGTACCAAGTCGTGACGCTGCGCAAAGATACGTATGTCCGACATACGGTTGGCTACTTGGCGACAAATGGTATCGAAGGAGCGGAACGTGGCGGTGGGTGCTATGTGCGACTCTATATACGCCACTATCTCACGGAAATCGTCCAGCGACTTGGTCGTCTGCGAATAGAGACGAATGTCCTTGGTGAAGTCCAAACGTCGCTGCACCTCTTCCAAGTTTTCCACCACAATGGCTAGTCCATCCGTCTGTCCCACCAGCCCCAACACCTCGGCATGACCCGGTTTGCCAAAGATTACTATCTGCTTATTGTCCAGCGGTCCGTCGTTGAATTCCTTCTTGATGCGCTCCTGTAGATGCAGCACCACCGGACAGGTAGCATCGATAATCTCAATGTCCTGTTCGCGAGCTCTTTCATAGGTGGAAGGTGGTTCACCATGCGCACGAAGCAACACTTTGCGATGGGGCAGTCTATCCAGGTCGGCATGCTCTATGGTGATGAGTCCCAAGGAACGCAAACGGTCGCACTCTCGTCCGTTGTGAACGATATCTCCCAAGCAGTAGAGGGGTACATCCTTACGTTGCAGCTCCTCTTCCGCCTTCTTTATGGCACGTGTCACGCCGAAGCAGAAACCCGAGCCTTTATCTATCTCTATAGGAATGTTCATAACTTACTTACTCGCAGCTTCTTGATAACGGGCCAACAACCATGCGTTCTGCTCTTCACGTGTCATGTGGCTGTTGTCCAGTTCCAGTGCATCATCGGCCTTGCGAAGCGGACTCACGGCACGTGTCATATCTATGTGGTCGCGCTCTTTTACGTTCTGGAGGATGGAGTCAAAATCGGCTGCCATTCCCTTCTCCTGCAACTCTTTATATCTACGTTCCGCACGTATCTCGGCAGATGCTGTGACGTATATCTTCAGCTCGGCATGGGGGAAGACCGTGGTGCCTATGTCGCGTCCATCCATTACAATGCCGCCTGTCTTGCCCATCTCCTGCTGCAAGCGTACCAATGCCTCGCGCACAAAGTCGAGTGCTGCTACGGGACTGACCAAGGAGGATACCTCCATGGTACGAATGTTACTCTCTACATTTTCTCCGTTGAGATAGGTTTCCGGGAATCCGGTTTCGGGGTTCAATACGAAGGAAACACGTATGTCGTCGATGGCTGCACGCAAGGCTTCGGCATCCACCGTTCCCTCACCCGTCATACCGTGACGGATGGCGTAGAGTGTCACGGCACGATACATGGCGCCGCTGTCTACATATATATAGTCTATCGCCTTGGCCAACTGCTTGGCCATGGTGCTCTTTCCACAGGAGGAAAAGCCGTCAATCGCAATCGTAATCTTTTTCATTCTGTCTCAATTTATCTATTCAATACTCTAATTATGTGCTTAAAAACTGTAGGCTACGTTGTATAACAACGAAGCGTTGGAAATGTGTAACTTGGCATAGGAAATGCCTAGTTTGAAGCGCTTTACTATGAGTCCGCCTCCAAAGCTCCACCCTGCGCCGTGGCTCTTTCCCAAGACCTTCATTTCGTAGGCACGGCGGAAGTTGTATCCGGCGGCTATCCAGATGTTATCGCTCGGCAGGAACTCTACGCCTACGTTGAAGTGGTTGATGAGTCGCTTACCGAAGCTCACCTTTGTTTCTTCGGCGTCTTCTTCTCCTTCGGTTACGTTGGGTACATAGTAGAAGTAGGAACTTTTCCAATGAAACAAATCGGTCATGGTTACCGAGAAACGAATGGGTGCTTGTTCCAGTCGCTTGGTGAATCCCAACTGGAAATCGGTGGGCAATTTATAACGTTTGTCGGCAAATGCTTTCAGCTGACCTCCAAGGTTTTGCGCTACCAAAGAGACCGACAAATCCTTATCGGCATCGTAGTAGTTCAAGCCCAAGTCTACTCCTACGGAAAACGCTGAATATTCGGCGTACTTGGAGTAAATACCACGGAGCGTTACACCTCCCAGAAAGTAGTCGCTCAGTTCGTAACTGTAGGTTCCCGACAGCACAATGTCCTTCGCCGAGAAGGTTCCCGACACAATGCCCGAAGCATCGGCTTCCGTCATGCTGCCATAATCCATCAACTGTGCTGCCACGGCTACGGACGAACGGTCATTGGCGAAGAAGGAATAAGAGGCACTCCCCACCTTGCAGTCACCTGGATAGGTCATGTAGTTGAGTCCCAACGTACGGTTGGATACATTCCCCAGCAAGGCCGGATTCTGGAAGATAAGCGTGGCATCGTCCTCCGCCAACGAGATATTCTTGCCGCCCAATGCCGTAGCATGAGCGGAAACCGGCAATTTCAATATGTTGTAGAGCGACTGAGACTCTTGCGCCGGGAGGGATACTGCGCACCCGAGAAACGCCGCTATAAGAAGTGTCTTTTTCATCCTTATTTTATTTGTTCGCCATTCATAGCCCAAAGTTACACTAAATTT
>CAYOKO010000057.1:0-12179 GCA_964404555.1 uncultured Bacteroidaceae bacterium
TTGTGAGGAGTGTCTTCCCGAAGCGACGTGGTCTGCTTAGAAAGACGTATTTAGAACTATCGACCAAATTGTAAATCAGTTCGGTCTTATCTACATACAAGAACCCGCCTTCGCGAATCTCTTTAAAGTTCTGATACCCTACAGGATATTTTATTCTTTTTACTTCCATATATCCGATGTTTATACTTTGCCTGCAAATATACAATAAGTTTTTGCAAGATGCAAGTCTTATAGCGTAAAAAGTGATATAAGAGTCTCTATATAGTGGGTGATAACTCTGCGCTTTTCACCTTGGATTACGCAGAAACATGAGCGATATTCCTACGCTTTCTCTACCCTAATTGCGGGCAATAACATCTCTAATTGCCCGCAGATATTTTCCAATCTGCGAGCATCGGGTACAAAACTATACTAGAAAAGGAAATTTTTTATACTGAGTTTTGGGTTAGAAACGGTACGAATACGAGGTAAATTCCTATAGGAATCCGATGCGTTTTCTACTATAAAAAAGTACAAACTCTATAGAGAAACGGAGCGTAACAAACGCTTATCGTACCCTACTCCCGAAGGCAAGCAAGACCGATGCCGCAGGGTGGTGAAGGGTATAGACTCTTTAACACGTGAAGGGCACGATGACCTCTTGTACCCCTCCCAAAATAAGTTTTTCGAGAAGCCCTTCATTTTCCTTGTTTTCTACCCGATATTGTTGAAAATACGACTGTTACGAGTGAAGGGCTGCCCTCCTCTACCCTTCATTTTTGAGGCTTTACCCTTCATTCTCGGCGTATTGTTAAGAAGTCCTTATGTTTCATACCGCTTGATATAGTGCGTTTTAAATAGTACCCTTCACTGTGATTCACGTGTCACGCCCGTTTATTGCTAAAATAACAACGCATACTAATAAATAACTGTTAAAGTGTAGTCGAAAAGCTGAAGGATGCTGAAGGATTGCTGAAAGATATATGAAGGTTTTAAAACGCCTATTACTTATTGTATATTAGTGATTTAAGTCTCAACGGTGAAGGATTGAAAGATTTTCCGGAAAAATGGGGTAAGAAGGAGGTGAAAGCAACCTTCATTCACGAAAACCCCCTTCCTTCACACCGAAGGAAGCACCCCGGAATGAAAAAACTTAATGCATATAGTACGTTTCGTAAACTAAATAGATTGATTCAAACAGTAAACGAAGTGCTTTCAGCCAACGAAGCAGGGAGAGAAACGCAATTTTAAACCCTATTTCGTATTTTTGTACTCTGAATATCTCGTTGGACAGAACGACGAACGTAACCGGGAAAAACAATCCCACATGGACAGACTAAATATTAACTAATATCCATATAATGATGAAAGCGAAGAAACATCTAATGTTTGTTTTAGGGGCACTCCCCCTAGCAATCTCCGCAAATGCACAATGGGTAGCACCACAACCCTCCGTGCAGTCCGGTATACCGGCGGCGGGAGAGCAGGTCTATATCTACAATCCAGAAGCCGGTCAGTTCCTGACCTACGGCAACTATTGGGGTGCAGAATTGAGCGTGGGACAGACAGGTATCCCGTTTATGTTGGAGAATATTTCGGACAACGAGTATTACGTTCAAGACTACTTTAACAAGTCTGGAACGGCCATGTGGTACTATCTCGGTGTCAGCCTGACAGAAGACAGCAGCACCGGAGCCTTGACACAGCAGAGCGCTTGGACAGATTTTGCGTCAAGCAGTCAGGATGCCGCCATCTGGACGTTCAAAGAAAAAGACGACGGTTTCCGTATGCAGGTGGGTGCCGACAATACCTTTGCATCCATAGCCGACAAGTATCCAAATGCCTACGTGGGCGTGGATCTCACAGCCGAAGTAACCGACTTCTCCTCCAACGGATACACCGTAAATCTCCGTACCATAGCCTATCCACTCTTGAATATGGACGATGAAAACGCCTCCAGATACCTTGTAGACTGGGTGTATGTAACCGTGGACGACTACGCAACATACAGTACAAAAATCGAGAATTACACGGCAGCAGTAGCCCTGCAAGCCTCCATAGATGAAGCCAAGGCAATGGGCATAGACACCTCGGAAGCCGAATCTCTGTATGCCAATACCGAGAGCACCGCCGACGAACTCAACGCCGCCAAACTGATTCTGGACGATAGAATCCAGACCGAATCCATCAACCAGGCAACGGCAGAGTCACCTATTGACATTACCGACAGAATAGTAGGCGCTGATATGGCATCCTCCTCCGGCTGGAGTACCACCGGTAGTTCTGCCACCTACAATTATGGCGTAGCGGAGTACTGGAATACCAACTTCGACATCTATCAACAGATAGCCAACCTCCCTGCAGGCGTCTATCGCCTCACCGTCCAGGGCTTCTATCGCGACGGTTACTACAATACGGAAGCCACCGATTATCTGGCAGGAACAGTAGCCTTGAATGCCTATCTCTATGCCGCCGATGAATCGGTAGCCCTGCGCTCCATCTATTCCGACCCCGACCGCACAAGTGACGGAGTCAAGACAGATGTGGGATACATCCCCAACACCATGTCCGACGCACACAACTACTTCGATTCCGGAGCGGATGCCTACCTCAACGAACTCTATTTTACCTTCGAGGGAGGAACCCTGCGGTTCGGAATCAAGAAGAATACCCTGATTGCAGGCGACTGGACCATCTTCGACAACTTCACCCTTACCTACTACGGCAACGGCGAGGACGTCTATTCCGTCTACCTGAACGATGCCATCAAGGACTTCGACCCGGATGCTTGCATAGAATCCGCCGCTCCGAGTAATCTCATCGATGCGGTTGTCAATGCCTATCTCAATGCCAAAGAGGGGGCAACCAGTCAGGAAGAAGCTATCTACAAGAAGGAGTCCTTCCAGAAGGCACTCAGCGAGTATGAGGAGGGCAAGGAAGCTTATGCAACACTCAAAGCCTATCTCGACGACGATGCTCCCGCCTTCCTGCAAAACTATGGAAACTCCAACGATATAGAGAGCTACTATGCCCTAATGTATAAAGCCCAGGACGGATACGAGGACAAAACACTCTCCGCAAGCGAAGCCACCGATTATGTGGCAGACTTGAAGAGTATGGAGAAGACGGTTGTTACCTCTTCCTATACGGAAGGCGATGATATAACCAACCTGATAGTCAACCCCGGTTTCGAAACCGACACCAACGGCTGGACTGTGGAGACCTCCGGTACATTGACCGTGAGCAACTCCGAGTGCGAGGCCTACCAAACGACCTTCAAGATATACCAAAAGCTTGAGGGAATGCAGGCGGGCGTTTATACCATACGTTGCCAAGCATTTGTACGTGCCGGAACGGCATCTTCCGCTTTTTCTTCCTACCTAAATGGCACGGAGAACATACAGTCCTACATCTTCGGTAACGATAAGAAAACCAAGATTAAGAGTATCTTTGAGGGACGTTCCTCTACGGCACTCTACGTGACGACCGCATGGGACACCGATACGCAGTTGTCGGACAATACCTACATACCGAACAGTATGGCAGGTGCCCGTATGGCGTTCGACGATGATTCCTATACCGACTCCATCACCGGCAATACGGGACGTTATTGGAATGAAGTGCAGGTGTTCGTAGCTCCCGAGAGCGACCGCACCCTGACGCTTGGTTTCTCCGGTGAACTTAGCTCCAGCTACTACTGGACATTGTTCGACAACTTCCGTTTGGTATATTCCGGAACCGATGCCGAGTCTTTGTTGAAGTTGATGGCCGAACCGCTCGCTGAGGCTTCCCTCTTGATAGAGGAGGATGCTCCCATGAGTACCGAGGCAAAGACCTCCCTGACCGATGTGTACACATCCTGTATGGAGGCTTACGCCAACGGCGATGGCGACACCATGATGAAACTCTATTCTACCTTGTTGAGTTCCATTACCAATGCCAATGCTTCCGCAGAGGCGTATGCTCCGCTAACCGCCGCCCTGGCAGAAACCGATGAGAAGGTAGCCAAACTGGCGGATACCGAGGAAGCCGATTGGGTTACGTTCAATACGGCGTATGCAAACATTAAGAACCAATACGAGGCACGTGCTTATGCCGACGATGAAATAGGCGATGCTGTCGCTGCGTTGAACGCTGCTTATACCAATTTGGTAGCAAGTATGCCGGCTTCTTTAACTCCGATGGAGAACTGGAACTTCGGTTCTACGCTCTATACCGTGGATGGCATAAGCTACTATCTGGACGAGACCAACGGTCTTGCCGATGTTTATAGCGTTCCCGATGCTGAAACCGTGAGCATTCCGTCAAGTATTCTTATCGACGGTAGGAATTATACGGTCATCTCCATCGCTTATACCGGAGCGTCTCAATATTCGCGTACCAATGTTAAGCAGTTGTATTTGCCACAGACATTGCGCTATATGGGCGACTTTGCCATTGCTTATTTCTCTGCGTTGACCTCTCTTGATATACCGGAGAGTGTGGAGAAGATGGGGGCTTATGTGTTCTATAATGCCAATAACTTGCATGAGATACGTGTTCATGCGGCAACACCTGTATCTGTAACCTCATTCAACGGTTCAAACTATGTGAAGATAATTGTTCCGGATGGAAGCATTCATGCCTATCGTACAGCCGATGTATGGAACGCATATACCATTGTGGAGGAGGATCCCATTGAGGTAACTGTCAACGTGGCAACTGCCGGAACATTCGGTCAGCTTGTATTGAACCAGGTAGAATATTTACAGGAGGTAAACAAGCTCACCGTTACCGGAACACTGAATTCTACCGACTGGAATAACCTGCAAAGTATGACCAATCTTGTAGGCATAGATATGTCCGGACTACAGAATACGGAGATTCCTGCAAATCAGTTCTACACTTGGTATTTCTTGGAAGATGTGGTACTCCCTGTAAACTTGAAATCTATAGGCGACGGTGCTTTCATAGGAAACGGAACATTGCACAGCATCGACCTTCCGAATACCGTTACTACCATAGGAAAAATGGCTTTCTACGGTAATACGGCATTGGAGTCTGTTGTGTTGCCTTCAAGTCTCTCAACGGTAGGAGAGGGGGCCTTCTATAGTTGTAGTGCCCTTACACAGGTAGAGATACCCGAAGGCGTTACCGCCTTGGCTACCTCTATGTTTAGAAATTGTGATTTGCGAGAAGTAACCATCCCCTCAACCATTACGACCATTCCGTTCAATGCGTTCGAGAACAATAAGAATCTTGTTTCCCTGGCGCTGCCGTCTACTCTGAAGAGAATAGAAAACTCCGCTTTCGAAGACTGCGCATCCATCGAGCGTCTTGAGTTGCCGGAGGGATTGGAGTACTTGGGGTACTATGTATTCCAGGACTGCTCGAATTTGACGGAGGTGGTACTTCCAAGCACCCTGCTCAGTTGCTATGGCTCCTTCCGTAGCTGTGGCAATGTAAAGACGGTATATGCCAATGCTTTGATTCCGGCGACGAACGATAATCGTTGTCCGTTGCAGGATGTGGATCTTACCGATGTAACTCTTTATGTCCCCGCTTTGAGTCTTGCCGATTATAAGTTGGCCGACGGTTGGAAGGAGTTCACGAACATAAAGGCGAGCGGTTATCTGCCGGAGAATATTACCGTGAATAAGGATTACACACTGGTACTCACCGGCGAGATAGAGAGCGATTACACTCCGAATCTCTCTCTCTTGCAGACCGATGCACTGATAACCGATGCAAACGGTAACTCCGTATATCAAAGAGGTAATCTTACGATAGAGAATAGCAACAAGTTGGCGTTGAACAACTTCAGTATGCATCTCTCTCCCTACGCTAAGTACTTCGATGACAAATATCGTGCAGAGAACGGCAATGCCGGTTACTACTCCGATGAGTCAAGCACCGCATACTCATCCAACAACTTGATTGTAAACGGTGAGGTTCGTGCCGAGAATGTAACCCTCAAGACCTATCTGTACAACAACAAGTGGCAGTTTGTAAGCTTCCCGTTCGATGTACAAGTAGCCGACATCACCCCGAGCAGCGATGAAACCGCATGGGTCATCCGCGAATACTCCGGAGCCAACAGAGCCGCCGGTGAACTCGACTCCACTTGGGTACTCCTGGGCAAGGATGCTATACTCGAAGCCGGAAGGGGATACATAATGCGTTGCTACAACTCCAACGACGAGGCTGTGGAGTTCCTCATTACCCCATTGAAGGAGAGTGTAAATCGTCAGCTCATCTTCAGCTCTACCGACCGCACCATCGCCCTGGAAGAGCACCTTGGAGAATTTGAGCACAACCGTTCTTGGAACCTTATAGGTAATCCATACCCCTCTTGCTACGATACAAGATTCATGGACTTCACCTCACCCATCACCGTGTGGGACTCCAACAACGACAGCTATGTAGCCTACAGTCCCGTAGACGACAGCTACATCTTGAACCCCGGTGAGGCCTTCTTTGTACAGCGTCCGCTGGACGGAGAGTCCATTACCTTCGGTACGCAAGGTAGACAAACCGACCGCTATGCCCGCACGCTGGAGGAGAATGCGGCAGCCGCCAGAGGTGTCTCCGTGGTAACGCCACGTACCGTGTACAACATACTCCTTACCAATGGTGAGAACACCGACCGCACCCGTGTGGTAATCAACGAGAATGCATCCGTAGCCTATGAGTTGAGTTGCGATGCCGTTAAGTTTATGAGCGAAGATGCACAGATGCCGCAAATCTACACGGTAAACGGCGATGTACACTATGCCATCAACGAGCGACCTCTGGGAGGTGCCGTGGTAGAACTGGGTGTCTACATAGGAAAGGCAGGTGATTACACCATCCTTTTGGGCAACAATGCTCCGGCAAGTGTAATTCTGGAAGACCGATTGAGCGGTACCTTTACAGCCTTGAATGCTGCGGATGGTTATACCTTTAGCGCACAAGTAGGCGAGCAAAACGGTCGCTTCTATCTGCACTTCACCAGTGACGCCGAGCAAACCGGTATAGATGCCGTTCGTGCCGGTGAAGGCAATAACGAACCCGTTTACAACCTCAACGGTCAGCGCATAGACGGTGCGGCAGTGAAGGGTATCGTTATAAAGAACGGTCAGAAGATTTTGAGAAAGTAGAACGATAAATACATTTCGATATGAAGAAAGTTGTATTTTATATATACGTAATAATGTGGCTATGTTCCTTGTCCGCCCCCGTGCGGGCAGGGGGCTTTGCCGCTTCCGGTTCCTTCGGTGCGGCAGCGCAAGAGGCTTCCGGTTCCTATACGCTGACCCTCGCAGCTCAACCCAAGGGCGTGGGTACCCTTTCGGGGGGTGGTACATACACCGCCAATAGCAGTGTCACCCTTACTGCCACACCCACCGAAGGCAGTACCTTTGAATACTGGAAGGACGATGAGGGCAATGTGGTGTCCAAGAGTAGTAGCTTTACCTACACGGTGCCCGAACGCAATGTGCAACTTACCGCCGTGTTTACCTATAACCCCGCTACTCCGGGCAACCCCTCGGTGCCGATAAGTAAGCACAAACTTACCCTCGTGAGTAAACCCTCCGGAGCGGGAACGTTCAATACATCCGGCTCGTTGACCGTAGAGGACGGTGATACAAGAACTCTCTGTGCCTATTCCAACGACGGATTTAGGTTCCTGCGTTGGGAGAATGCCAAAGGCGAGGTGTTGTCTACCTCCAACGATATGACCTACACCATGCCCGGAGCGAACACCACTTTGTACGCCGTGTATGAGTACAGCCCGAATGTTCCCTCCAATCCCGGAACCAATGCCTGGGACAGCCTCAACGGTGAGGTGATAGTAGACGATTTTACCTCCGGTTCCTTGTACAGTGCCATCAACAATACTATAGGTGGAAGTTCCAATGCATCGCAGGTAACCTCTATAACGGTTGCCGGAAAGATTACGGCAAAGGATTTCTACAGTCTGGCGAACTATTCGAACTGTAGTGTTGTGGACATGAGTCGCACTACCGGTGCCGAGAGTGTGCCGAATTGGTGCTATGAACAGAATTCTACCATTACGGAGGTGATTCTTCCCGCTTCTATCGAGCGGTTGGAAACCGGAGCATTTTACTCCTGTCCGGCACTTTCTTCCGTAACCCTCTATGCGGTGATACCGCCAACGGTGGCAAAGAGTGTCTTTTACGAAGTTGCCGAGGATCTTGTGGTGTACGTACCGGCTACATCGGTAGAACTTTACGAGTCTGCCGACTTCTGGAGTGACTACGAAATTCTCCCTATACAGGACGGCGTTCACAGCTTGGAGTTGAACCTCCCGGAGGAGTGCAGCGACGGTCGTTATAAGAACATGACCCTGGAGTTGACCAACCTGAAGAGTGGACAAAAGTACAAGTATGTGGTAACCGACCGCATCAACTATGTGTTCAATAATCTGGTGAACAACACCCGCTACAATGCATCGCTCACCACCGCCGAAGGTACGGTACTGGCAAGCATAGACTCCATAGCCATTGCCGGGAAGGATGTAAGTCTTACCTTCGACAATATTCTCTCCCTACAGCAACTCACTCTCAAGGTGCTGGCTGCTGAGGGAAAGGATGTTACCGAGCAGGTGACTGTATCGTGGTTTGATGAAAAAGGTAACTACTTGAGTCAAGGAAACACACTGGCGGCACAGGTGGAGGGACACAATGTCCGTGCTTCTCTCTCCTTGCCCAAGTCACTGGGTGTGCAGTATCTCCTGCCTGCCGACACCACCTATACGGTGCAGAACGGTGGAAACGAGATTGTGGTAAGTCTGCAAGAGTTACCGAAGCACATCGTCACCGGACGAGTGCTCGACCTCTCTACCGACCAACCCGTTTCCGGTGTAACCGTAACCCTTTCGCAGGTGTTGAACGGCATCTATTCCAAAGCGTTGGTGGCTACCACCGGTTCCAAGGGAACCTTCTCTCTCGAAGCCTTTGTAGCCCCTACCGATATACGCATAGCCTCCAAGGACTATGTGGCACAGAATCTTGTGTTGGCAGACAGTTTGTTGGCACTTGCTACCGTAGACCTGGGCGATGTTTCTCTGAAGCCTGTTACGGGTGCCGTTATCTCCCTGAACTTCACCTATACTGAGAGTGTAGAGAAGGGGGTTGAGGCTGAGGTGCAAAACTGGTACAGCGACTATGAGAACATCTCTTATACCCTCTATAACGGAACCAAGCAGAAGACTATAAATTCCTTCAGCGTGCAGTATCCGGAGATTGTCCTGCAAGAGGAGGTGGACGAGGGCGATGTGATTCAAGTGACCGCCACAAGCAAGACCTCATCTTTCGTACCCGTTACGGCAGGTGGTACCGTCAACGCTCGTAATCGTGCTTCCGTTACTCTCTCTATTCTGCAATTGGGTAGCTTAAAGGCTAGCTATACGCAGACTGAGAACAGTGGGGTAGTGGCTATGCTCTACGATGCCAAGGGCATCTTTGTACAACAAGCCAAGTACGACAATGGCTCCATCACCTTCAGCGAACTGAAGGATGGAATCTACTCTCTGGTTTCCATGGGTGAGAGCAGTTCCTTCAATACCCTCAACAAACTCTCCTCCTTTGCCGCATCCGGTTTGGTGCTCAATACCGACTATGTGCAGAACAATGTTGAGATTCGTAGCGGCGAAATCACTGCGGTGAAGAATGCATTGGTGCCTTTCTTCGACGAGACGAAGTTGAGTTACACGGGTACTGCAACGGCGTTCACGGTAAACAAGAGTAGCGTTGTAGCTGGTAACTATCTTACGCTGCAGGCTAAGTTGGACTTCAAGTCGCTGTATGCGGGTAGTGTGAGCAATGTGGAACTGGTATTCAATTTGCCGGAGGGTAACTCCTTTGTTGCCAACTCCCTTATGGTGGGAAGCACCTTGACAAGTGCCCAGGTAGACAACGGCACCGTCACGGTAGCCTTGCCGAGTTCCTCTGTTGCCAGAGTGCGCTTCTGTGTTATCCCTACCGCAAGCGGCACCTACTATCCCAATGCAGCGGTTCGCTTTACCTACAACGGTGTTACGGTGACGCAGCCCATCGGTACGGCAAGTTACGAGGTACAGGATCTTGCTCTACAGGTTCCTACGTTGATAAACAAGTCTACTTTCTCTGCTACCGGTGCTGCTACCGGTAGGAGTAGTGTGGAGATATACGACGGTTCTACGGTTATAGGTAAGACCACGGCACTCGCCAACGGTAATTGGGCGGCAGAGTGTACACTGGTGGAGCCGGCAAATCTTTCTTCGCACAACATCTATGCCAAAGTGACCACCCAGCAGGGACTGGAGATGCAGACGGAGACGCAGTCGCTCACCTATGACAAGAACTCCATTGAGTTGGCACGTGTACATATGTATCACTGGAATCCGGAGTTGAACAAGAACTACGATATGGTGTTCGATTATCAGAACCCCACGACCAAGGCACAGAAGTACACCTATTACATATATAACAAGCAGTTCTCCTTTACCATCGACTTTACCGATAACGATACTACTCGTATACAGAACGTCCGGCTAAAGGTAAAGACCGGTAACGGAACGTGGACGGTGCTTACGCCTACCTACGACAGCAGGAAGAAGTGCTGGGTAGCCAACGGCGAATTCGGTAACAACTACGACGGCAATGTGCCCAAGAACGTAGCTGTATCCTACGATATGATTACTCCGCAGGTGGTAGACGAGAGCTATGTGGAGGAGAATGTGTCTCTCGTGGAAACACTCCAAAAGGTTCTGTCTACCTCTACCGAGTACAGCACCGACCTCATCGTACAGTTGGTGGATGCCTATACTTCCGATACCTACAGCGAAGCTTTGGTGAAGGAACTGGAAAACAAGGTGACCACACAGTTTACACTTCCTGCGGGAACGGTGCAGCCCATTGGCAGTGCCGAGGAGGGACGTGCCCTTATAGAACAGTTGAAGACGGCCTTCGCCGACTCCATCTTGATAACGGCAAGAAATGTAGAAACCGGTAACGTATCCGACATCTTGGGCATAGCTCCCTATGCACAAGGGGTGAAGATAGGTACGTGCGACACCATAGATACCTCTACTTTGCTAAACAACGGCTACAGTCGTTTGAGCTTGAGTGACGGTTCGAAGGGCTACTTCCGTGTTACGACCAAGGAGCTGAGCATAGTGTGTCCGGCAAAGGACTTCTCTGCTCTCGTTGCTATAGACGGTGACATGGAGGCCGACGGTATCCGCTTGGGTGCCAATGCCGACTTACTGGAGGCGGCGAGGGATTTCGATGAATATGCGGTGAATAAGCAGCGCAAGATTTCTCGACTTTTGAGTAGCACTCTGGAGGATATAAGAAATTATCAACAGGCGTTGGAAGCCTCTGCCGCTACGGCAAAACAGGTGTTCTCCAATGCTTTGACAACCTTGAAGTGGCTGGGCGAGCAGCGCCGCAACGATGCTCCGGTAGCGGGACAAGAGAGCTTCGAGGAGGATTTGATAGCCGAGGTGAAGGCGGACGGTCGCATTGTGGCAGGTACGAATGCAGCCCTTAGCACCGTAGCCGGTCCGTTTAGCTTGGCGGTAAAGAAACTGGTTGCTACATACGATGTTATCAAGCAGATACAATACGGAATGCAAGATGTAAACACCCTTGCCTTCCTCTTGAAGAATACTCCCGACTGTTCGGCAGATGCGGAGAGGGCGTTGAAGCTTTTTGCAGGGTGTGAGAGTGCTATCCGCACCGGTATCACGTTCCATTGGCGTGCCATAAATGCCGATATCATGTTGCTGAATGCTATGCTCTCATCTGCCGAGGCGTTGCGTTCTACTTCGGGTCTCTCCTTCATTAGTATGGCAAGTTCTCTGGGTGTCTTCATTGTGAAGTACTGGACTTCCTATGTGTTCAATGCCGAGATGGGACAGACGGTGGCAGACTTGAGAAGTCTGTATCGTTCCCTGAAGTGTTCGGTTCCGGAGGAAACGGATGAGTATTCCACTTGGTTTTATTCCGGCATACCGGATCTGGATGTTAGCATAGACCCCTCCGGCTATGTTTACGAGGGTGTACAGAGCAACCGTTTGGCGGGTGTAACGGCAACTTGTTATTACAAGGAGACAGTTGCGGATATGTATGGTGACTTGAGTGAAAACGTAGTGCTTTGGGATGCCGAGGAATATGCTCAGGAGAACCCGCTCTTTACCGATGAGCAGGGTGGTTACCGTTGGGATGTTCCGG
>CAYOKO010000058.1:0-11991 GCA_964404555.1 uncultured Bacteroidaceae bacterium
TAAACAATAATCCCCGGCAGAAACCATGTTCCGCCGGGGATTTGTTTTAGTGAACGTTATGTGATTAGAAGAACAGGTAACGATGATCCTTTACCTTAGCGTTCTTAAACAATTCGTTTGCAAATCGGTAAGCACCCTGCATATAAGTAGTAGCCAACTGATTCATCTCCTGCTTCTCGTCGTACTTAGCACCCTTTGTAGTCTGCTTGTTCAGCACCTGGAAAGCATAAACACCACCGTTACCCTTAATACCGGTAACGTAAGCACCCTGCTTTGCAACACTCGCCTTACCACTAATAGCAGGCTCGCTGGACTGAGTACACATGATAGCTGCCGGAGCAGAGAACGTCACGTTGGACACTGTATCGCTAACAGCACCCTTCAATGCCTTTGCCTCGGCTACACTCTTCGTCTTGCCGATTTGAGCCAAGAGAGCAGTCGCCTTCTTATCCTTCAGCGCCTCACCCTTAACGTACTCCTTTACCTGAGGATTGTTCAGAGAGATGTAATTACCCTTGTTGATGTCCGTAAGAACCACTACCATCATGTGGTCGTTATCACCACACTCATACAGCGGAGAAATATCACCCACCTCGGTATCCTCGTTGAAGATCCACTTAATAGCCTCATGCGTGCTGGATACGTTACCTACATAGTGGTCGGCAGTAGTGATGCTGTTGTTCTCCTGTACTCTGTAACCCTTAGCCGCAGCATTGGCAACC
Source organism: uncultured Bacteroidaceae bacterium (assembly GCA_964404555.1). Taxonomy (GTDB): domain Bacteria; phylum Bacteroidota; class Bacteroidia; order Bacteroidales; family Bacteroidaceae; genus CAZUTW01. The sequence goes on from CAYOKO010000058.1 coordinate 723, forward strand.
AAAGCATCTACTGACTGGTTGGCAGCCACAAAAGCACTGAAGTCATTGTAAGCCTTAGCATACGTATCCTTGCTAAATTCTATGTTGCGCTTAATGATAGCGATATCGTATTTAGTAGTAGGAGCCGTCTTCTCACCCACCTTAGCAATGAGGATAGCCTGTGCCGTCTCAATCTTGTTCAGAGAACCCGCAGCAGCAGCCTGCAAGGACTTGATGAGCGTAGCATCGTCCTCGCCCAGGTTAGCACCCTCGAAAGCCTCACCGTGAATCCAGCTCTTGGTACCCTGCTGGTTGTACAGTTTAGCCACCTCCTCGAAGGCAGCACCCCCCTGAATAGCATTGTAGATACTATCCGCCTGCTTGTTAGCCTTAGCCTCGTCGGCAGCCTTAGGCACACCGATAATCTGGTATTCAATGGAATCCGGCAGCGTCACCTTGGACACCAACTTCACTACATTCATAGTGTTATCGTTGGAAGTAAACGGAGCCTTAACCGTACCCACAGCCATAGAATCTACAATATCCTGAATGTCGCGAGGCAAAACGTGCTTAGACACCGGCACCTTGCTATAGAGAACCGCTGACTTGCTGTCGCGAACCACCTCGTGAGCATCCTCACCCTTTATCAACTGCTGATAGTAACCGTTCATCTCCTTGGTCAACTCGGACTTGTCGGCAACACTCGGAGTTACCTGCACATCGATGAACTTCACGGAGCGGCTCTCATCGTTCTGCTCGAACATATCCTTCAGCTCCTCATACTTCTTGCTAATCTCCTCGTCGCTCACCTCCGTAGTACGGTCGGCAGAGTAGGGCAGAGCCACCAACAGCAAGTTGCTCTCGTTGGTTCTATCCTCGAAAGCCATCTTGGCAGACACCTTGTTGGCGATGAAAGTCTTGGCAAGCAATGCCTGATACTTAGACTCCAAGAGGTTTGTCTTAAGATTCTTCTCAATGAACTTCCAGTAGTTGTAGTAAGCATCCATCTGCTCGTTAGTCTGACCCTGCTTCTTCATGTTCTCATAGTTGGTAAGGAACATGGTAAGCTGGTTTACATCGAACGTACGTGTCTGCTGGTTCACGAACGGAGTCTGGAGCAACAGCGGATTTGTACCCGCATTAATCACGTCGCGCACCTCCTTATCGGTAACGGTCAGACCCAGCTTCTCGGCCTCGTGAGCAATGAGCTGGTTGTGAACGTATGTATTCCACACCTGGTCTCTCAGGTAGTTCATTTGTTGCTCGTTCAAGGAACTCTGTCCCTGGGTGAGCTTCATAATCTCCGTGTACTCCTCCACGAGTGCCTGGAACTCCTGTACATCGATAGAGTTTCCGTACACTTCACCAATCTTTTGTTGGCTCTGTGCCTTGGAAGATTGCCATGCACGCACTCCTTCCTCCACAATAAAGGCAAGCAATGCCAGACCGATTACGGCCAGCAATAGGGAGCCTTTACTTCTAATTGACTGTAATGTTGCCATTTCTATTTTATTTATTTATTATTTTATTTTCTTTTTAACGCACAAAGATACGGAAAAAAGTGTGAATAGCGGTGCTTTTCCGCAAAAAACTTACTCAGAAAGCACTTTTAGTTGCACGATTTCGATTTTTGTGGTCGTATTCTTCACTATTTTAAACTGAAAGTTGTCTATTGTGACCAGTTCATTGAGCTTCGGGAAGCTTTGGTATTTGTTCAGGATGTATCCGCCAATGGTCATATATTCGTCGGATTCCGGGATGGAGAGTTCGAACATTTCGTTCACTTTCTCTATCTCGAGGCGAGCGGAGAGCAGGTATTCGTCGTCGCGCAACTTCTTGGCTATGTAATTGCTGTTGTCGTGTTCGTCTTCTATCTCGCCGAAGATTTCCTCCACAATATCTTCCAGACTCACGATGCCCGAGGTTCCGCCAAATTCATCTACTACCACTGCGATGGATTTCTTTTCCTGCATAAAGAGTTTCATAAGCTTCTTTGCCGCCATCGTTTCGGGTACGATGGGGAGCGGACGTATGGCATCCTGCCACTTTTTGCGATGGTGAAACATCTCCGAGGAGTGGATAAAACCCACTATGTCGTCTATGCTTTCGCGATAGACAATAATCTTGGAGATACCACTCTCTATGAAGCGACTCTTGAGTTCGTCGATGGAGGTGTTGATGCTCGTTGCTACAATCTCCGTGCGAGGCACCATACAGTCGCGCACCTTCACATTGGGAAAGTCCAGCGCATTCTGGAAAAATTTTACCTCCTCGTCTATCTCCTCCTCATTCTCCGTATGGTCTATAGAGGTCTGTATCAAGTAGTCCAGGTCGGTCTTGGAGAAGGTTTGTCCACTCTTTTTCTGACTCTTGTACCCCAGCATACGCAGCAGTCCTTTGGAGAGAGCCGAGGTAAATTTAGCCGCCGGATAGAGTACTATATAGAACACAAATGCCGGAATGGCCAGCAAGTTGAGCGATTTATTCGGATTAATCTTGAACAATGTCTTGGGCAGAAACTCCCCCGTTACCAGTACTATGACGGTAGAGAGTACCGTCTGGATGAGCAGGATGAGTCCCTCCGAATCCTGCGATAAACCCCACGAGTAAAGATACGGCTCCATGATTTGAGCCATCTTGATACCGTAGATAACCAGTGCTATGTTGTTGCCTATAAGCAGCGTAGATATAAAGTCGTTGGGGTGACGAAAGAAGATGGTAAGCGCACGGTTTGCCAGCGTCTTGCGCTCTTTGGAAAGTTCAAAGCGCAGTTTGCTCGACGAAACAAAAGCTATCTCCATGCCCGAGAAGAAGGCAGAGAATAGCAGTATGATGATGATTTGCACTACATCGGTCATGGCTGATTGGGTTTTTGAGGTCCGTCTCGCATGACGGAGTCGGTTGGCGACGTTTCCGAATCGTTTACGGGGAAGTTGCCGGCAAAGTCATATATAATATAATCGGTCATCGCCTCGTTCGAACGGAAGCGGTAGCCCTGAATCTCCCTCTCCGGTGTGATTACGTGCATGAAGAGGTGAGAGTATATCTCATGTTTCTGCATATCCCAGTAGAGTTCCTCCGTATGGAAGCGTGTACCCTCCTGGTTGCGTATGAACACTCTGCCACGCAGCAGCCAGAGGCTCTCGTTGTAGCAGTATGCCGTATCGGCCTGCACTATCCATTCTGCATGGAACGTGTCGTCGAATTTTTCCAAAAGTATTCCCTTAAGGTATTCCCAACGGGGTGGTTGGGTTTGCTGATACATATCCCAATCCTCGGCTATCACCTTGTAGCGGATGACACCGGAGTCGGATATCAGGTTGGATACACCGCGAGCCGTCATGAACGCCACCGTATCTTGGTCGCGAATGGCTTCTGCCATGTGCTCATGTTCCGAGCTGCAGGCACCCAAAACAGATAAAAGGAACATAACCGCCACCACGCAGGCAGCAGTTATGTTCGATGTGTTATGAAGTCTTTTAAAAAGTCTCAAAATCATTCTACCTTACCTTATTTATATCGCATGGTTGTGGTACCCCATCCCGGAACGCTCACGGTAGAGCCCTTAGCCGGCGGGTTGTCCATAACCCAGTCAATCATGCGGCAGAGACCGCCTGAGTAGCTGGCAATCTGACGGTTGGCAGCACCTGCACAACCCGGGTCAACAGCCTTGGCACGAGCGCACTTGTCCATAGCCAGGCAGTAGTACTTACTGCGCTGCAGTGCATCACCGCTGGCAGAACGTGCGATACAAGAAGCTATCAACAAGTAAGCCTTACCCATGCTGGGGTTGTAGCTCAACGCCTTGTTACAGTAGCTGTTACATCCGCTTATGTTGCCTCTGTGGAACATAATGGCAGCAATGGAAAGAGCTATGTTAGCCTTCTTGTTGCTAGGAGCCATAGAGAGCGCATCGTCGAAGTACTTGATAGCCTCGCTTGTGTTACCCTTCTTGAAGGCAGCAGATGCTTTACCGATAGCAGACTCATAGGTAGGCTTAATCTGGTAAGCATAGTCGGATGCCGTATAGTAGCAGGCAGCCTCGGTACAGTTGAAGGACTGCAGCAAGGTAAGAATCTGGTTCAACTTATCCAAATCCTTCTTGGCATCCTCCACCTTCGGAGCAAAAATCTTCTCCAAGCTAGCGCAATCGGCAGCACCGGAGTTTACGAAGGTGTTCTCAATATACTCGGAAGTAGGCAGATAACGGTTTACATACTGTTGTGCCATCAAGGTGTCCTGTGCATAGGTAGGAGAGAGGGTATCCTTTACCATGTCCTGCGCACGATCCAACATAGCGTCGCATACGCCCGTGCAATCCAGGTAGTCCTGCAAGAACTGAGCACGGAACTCCGGGTTTGCCTTGTATTTACCGAAGGACACCTGGAAGAAGCTGTAGAGCACGGCAGCGTCTACCTCTTCGTTTTCGCGATCGATACCGCTGATACCCTCGCTAAACATCTCGTATGCCTTGTCGTTATCACCGCCCAGTGCAGCGTAGAAATAAGCCTTACGGCACTGGATATATCCCTTGGAGTGTACACTCTTAGCTGTCTTAGGATTGGAACGAGCCATATCGTTCAGTTGGTCCAGCAGCGCCAACTCCTGGTCGAACATAGCCATAAGTTCGCTTATGTACTGTTCCTTCTTCTTTGTAAGCGCCTCCTTCATATCAGGGAACTGATTGATAGAGTCGTTGGTAGCTTGAATCAGGTTAGAGAAGAGAGCCTCGCCGTCCGGATAGGTTCTCAGCTGAGCGGTTGCACAGTTCTTTATAACCTCTTTCCAGTAAGGGTAAGCCTCGCCCCAATTCTTGGACTTAAGGTTCATGCGATACAAACTAATGTTCATAGCGCACTCGTCAGCCTCTTGTGCTACAGCTGTTGTGGTGCCCATTCCGAGCATCAGCATAGCTGCCATGAGTTTGTTAGTTATCTTCATTTTTGTATGGTTATATGTTTATTTTTATTGTACTTTCCATTTCTCGAACCAGCGCTCGTTGAAGGTGATACCTACGCTCAAGCGGAAGTAATTCTCGGAGATCTGTGTGAGTTTGTCGGTTGGTGACTCTTTCACCCACTGTAGTGCCACGTTCAGCAATATGTTGCGACCGTTCCAGCTGCTCTTCACCGGTGTAGTGAAACCTGCCGTCACGGCATACTCCTTAGGACCGTCCGTGCCGTTGGTAGTTATATAAGGTGTACTGTAGGAGGCACCCACCTTATAGGTCGTACGCTTCAGTACGGAACGACCGAAGATGTCCGGTGTATATTCACCACCCACCGTCACGGTATGTTTATCCTTCAGCAGGTTGTCCGTCACCACATACTCCTGGTTATTGCTCAGCCACGGCATAGAGCAGGAACCCCACTTCTGTAGAGAGTAGTCGGCACCCACGCTCCACTTATTACCGTTCTTATAGCGTACACCCACGCCGTAGGTATCCGGTATGCGGTATCCGTTGCTCACACTCATCGTATCGGTACTGCTGCCCGATGTACGCAGGGTAGCATCGCCGTTCAGCTTATGCCCCATATCGTATGTAGCACCTATGGTAAGGCTACGGTTCTTCTTGAGTTTCAGTTCATACTGCACACCAAAGTCCAATGTATAGGAACGAATGGACGCTTCGTAGTAGCGAGACGTATTCAGGAAATCCGAGTTTACGCTACCGTCGCTGTATGCCACCGGGACAAACGAATGGTTTATCTCACCCCACAGATAGGAGAAGTTGGCACCGATAGAGAAGCCACGCAGCGGTGACGTACCGATACCCACATAAGCCTTATGTAGGCCACCGTCGCCCGAGCACGTATTCAGGTTATACTGCTCCTCCTCGCTCCAGTGGTCGGCAGCCAAGTCTTGTTTGCTGGAGAAGCTGTATCCTATGGAGGTGTAAGGCACGATGCCGAAGGAAATACCCGTCTTGGGTGCTATGCGGAAAGCTCCGCAGATATAGTCGAACGATGCGTTATTGGCAGTCACTTTCTCCTCTCCCAAGCTAAAGTGCGTGGATTGCAGTGTAAGTCCCACATCCAACAGGAAGGTCAGCGAATCTACCGCTGAGTAGGAAGCCGGGTTCATGCGGTTGATGCGTGTCCCGTCTCGAAAACCTTGGTGCAGTCCTGCCATGGCTTTGTTGAATCCCATAGAACCGTCGTTCAATTGTCCCAAGCCGAAGCGTGAGTACGACGAGTTGGTGGTAGACTGTGCCATGATGCTGTTGCATACGCTACAGAGTGCGCAAAGGCAAATTGCCGTCTTTTTACTTGTCATTATAGTGCAATATACAGTTTAATCCTTGTAATACTATGAATTTGTCTGCAAAGAGGGTATCCTCACGGTGGATATCGAATAGATATTCATTACCTCCGGTGATGATAACCAGGAGGTTGGCATACGTCTTTGAAAGCTCCTTTATATAGCCCTCAATCTCGAACTTTAGTCCCTCTATCACGCCCGAGCGTATAGCCGTTTCCGTATTATACCCCATCTTGGGTACGTCTCCTTGTGCCTTCACCTGTGGCAGACGGTCGGTGTACTGATGCAGAGCATCCAGTCGCATCTGCACTCCCAGGGAGATGTTTCCCCCTTTGTAGTGGCGATGGGCATCTATGAAATCGTAGGTGATGGCAGTGCCTGCATCAATCACCAGGATGTCCTTCCCCGGGTGAGCCGCCTGTGCTCCCACAATGGCAGCCAGTCTGTCCGTTCCCAGCGTCTGGGGGGTCTTATACTCGTTGACGATGGGGATGGGGGTGCTGCTATCCAACTTCATCATGGGAAATCCCAACGTATCCAGTTGGCGTTGCACCTCCCTTGTGAGGTTCACAACCGTAGAGTAGATGCCCCGCTCGAAGGGATATTTTTGACAAAAGTCCTTCAGCCCGTCCAGTGTACGGTTGGACAAGGTAATAACCTCCACCATTCGTTCCTTTTCGAAGGCGGAAAGCTTAGCACTGCTGTTTCCTATATCTATAATAAGATTCATACCACGTGCAAAGTTACAAATAATTATCAAATACAGCGAAAAAATAGCGGTTTTCATCAAAAATGAAGGCTAAAATCCTCTTTTCTGCACGTTTTCTACCTTCTGCAACCACTTTTTTCTTACTTTTGTACCCGAAAAAAGTATCACACTCGTGTAGATGAAAATAAGAATGATGACAAAACATATCCGTTCCGTCGTTTTGTGTGCCTGCCTCGTGGTGTTGTGTATTTTGCACAGCCATCCGCTGCGTGCCCGCGAGGCAAACGTGTGCGAACCGGTGGATACGGTAGGGGATATCGTGGTGAGCTGGTTGACTTGTTCGCCGGGCGAAGAGGTGTACGAACTCTACGGACACACCGCCCTGCGTGTCCGGGCAAAAGGACTCGACGTGGCGTACAACTATGGCGTTTTCAACTTTAACACCCCGAATTTTGCCCTTAAATTTGCCCTGGGACATACCGACTATGAGTTGGGTGCTATACCTTATTATATATTTGAACAAGAATATCGCTCCCGCGGATCCTATGTGATAGAGCAAATCATCAACCTTACCTACGAAGAGAAAGTACGCCTCATGCAACTTCTCTGGGAGAACTATCTTCCGCAGAACCGTGTCTATCGTTACAACTACTTCTACGACAATTGCACCACCCGTGCACGCGACATTGTAGAGAAAGCCATCGACGGAGAAGTACGCTACCCCGAAGGCTCCGGCAAGAGCTATCGAACCATCATCCATGAGCACACCCTGGAACACCCCTGGGCACAACTAGGCAACGACCTCTGTCTGGGTGTCGCAGCCGATGCCCCCCTACAAGTACGTCAAGAGATGTTTGCCCCCCTCTACTTCATGGGATACGCCGAACAAGGCACCATCGTGAAGGATGGACAGTCACGTCCGCTGGTATGTTCCACCCGCGAGATTATCCCTCCCGGCATACGCATGGTGGACAGCACCGCTTGGATACCCCCCCTTCTCGTAGGCGGTATTCTGATAATCTTTTCTCTATTACTCTGTGTGGTAGAGTGGCGCACCAACCGAATCTTTTGGGTATGGGACATTCTTCTGGGACTGGCACAGGGCATAGCCGGCTGCATTGTAGGCTTCCTCTTCTTCTTCTCCACCCACCCCACGGTAGACAGCAATTGGCAGATTATCCTCCTCAACCCCATACCGCTGTTTTTCCTTTGGTGGCAGTATAGCAGCATAAAAAAACGCAAAAAACAGTACTATCATAGGGCTATTATCGCAATAATTCCACTATTTTTGCTTATTTCTGCCCTTGTACACCAAAAAATTGATGTTTTTGTTGTACTTTTGGCACTGATTTTGTTTACACGATCATGTAATCGCATATTATGGCAAAGAAGAAATCGAATATAGACGCAGTATTGTGGCGAGGCTATTGGTTGTCCTCCCTCATCGCCGTGCTCGCAATAGCAAGCATGGAAGCCACGGCTGCACCCAAATCTCCGCGTCTGGTGGTAAACATCACCATCGACCGGTTGCGTTCCGATTACTTGGATGCCTTTATGCCCCTCTACGGTAACGACGGTTTTAAGCGACTCTTCCGCGAAGGATACGTTTACACCCGTGCCGAATACCCCTTTGCTACCATAGACAGAGCCTCCTCCATTGCTGCCATCACCACCGGAACGGTGCCCTACGACAATGGAATCGTGGCACAACAGTGGGTGAATCGTAGCACTCTACGCCCCGTAAACTGCGTATCGGACGCTACGGTACACGGTCTACAAACCGACGAAACCTATTCACCCGCCAAGTTGATGGTATCCACCTTGGGCGATGAGTTGAAGATAGCCACCGACGGCAAAGCTTTGGTCTACTCCATAGCCCCCTACGCCGATGCCGCCATTCTGAGTGCCGGTCATGCTGCCGACGGTGCCTTTTGGATAAATGAGAAGACCGGCGACTGGTGTGGTACTTCCTATTACTCCACCTCCCTTCCTGCGTGGGTGCAGATGTGTAATAGCTATCAGGGACTACGCTCCCGCATAGAGTCCATCACCTGGCAACCCTACAACGACCTGGTGGGCAACTTTAGCTACTTCCCCTCCAAGGGAGTGGTTAAGCCCTTCAAACATACCTTTAAGAGCAATCGCAAGTACACCTCTTTTAAATACAGCGGGTGTGTAAACGAGGAGGTCACACGTGCCGTCATGCAGTGTTTGTCCTCTACCGCCATGGGAATGGACGGTGTAACCGATATGCTCAATATCACCTACTACGCCGGATGTTTCGATAACCAACCGGTAGATGTCTATCCCGTAGAACTCCAGGACACTTACGTGCGTTTGGACAACGAGATAGGTAAGCTACTCACTAGCGTGGAGAGTAAGATAGGACGCGACAATGTGCTCGTCGTTCTCACCTCTACCGGATACGTACGCGAGGATGTCACCGAGAACATCTCCAAGTACCGCATCCCCACCGGCGACTTCAACATCACCCAGTCTGCCTCTCTCCTTAATATGTACCTCTCTGCTCTCTACGGCAACGGACGCTACGTAGAAACCGTTTACGGTTCGGAGATTTACCTCAATCAAAAGTTGATGGAGGAGAAGCAAATCAATGTAGCCGACCTTCTGGAACGCTGTCAGGACCTGCTCCAGCGCATGAGTGGAGTGAAGGATGTGTACACCTCCCGTCGTCTCACCCAGGGTGCATGGACTCCCGGCATCAGTAAGCTGCGTAACAGCTACAACCCCAAGTGCTCCGGCGACATACGCATTGTGGTATCCCCCGGATGGCGACTGGTAAACAGCGAAACACACGAAAGTAAGCAAATACGCGAATCCTTCGTAGGATTCCCCCTCTTCTTCTGGGGCAACGAAGTAAAAAGTGAACAAATAGATACTCCCGTAACCGTGGACTGCATCGCTCCCACGGTGTCACAATCCATACGTATACGCGCTCCAAATGCGTGTTCTTCTGTTCCTTTGACCGGAGTATGGTAAATACCCGGCATAATACAAGGTGTAATTAGAGTTTTTTTACTATCTTTGCACCGATTATAAAATAACAAATAGAAGAAAAAATAAAAATATATATGGATTTCATACAATTGATTACAAAAATCTTCGGTAACAAGTCTACCCGAGATATGAAGGCTATCCAGCCATTGGTAGAGGAGGTAAAGAAGATTTACCCTCAGATTGAGGCACTGGACAACGATGCATTGCGTGCAAGAGCACAGGAGTTAAGAACACAGGTACAGTCTACCGGCGGTGAACTGAAGGCACAGATTGCCGAGCTGAAAGCTAAGGTGGAGGAACTCCCCTTGGAGGAGCGTTCCGACTATTTTGCCAAGATAGATAAGCTCGAAGCCGAAGTTCTCGAGGAGTACGAGAAGGCTCTCGATGCGGTACGTGCCGAGGTCTTTGCCATCGTAAAGGATACCGCTCGTCGTCTCTCTTCAACCGAGAATGTAGAGGTGACCGCCAACGATATGGACCGTCTCTTCGCTACCAAGTACGACTTTGTACACATAGACGGCGACAAAGCCTACTATCACAACCACTGGATGGCAGGAGGTAACGACCTGGTATGGAATATGTGCCACTACGACGTACAGCTCTTTGGTGGTACCGTGCTGCACCAAGGTAAGATAGCCGAGATGGCAACCGGTGAGGGTAAGACCCTTGTTGCTACCCTCCCCGTATTCCTCAACGCACTCACCGGCAACGGTGTTCACGTGGTAACAGTCAACGACTATCTGGCTAAGCGTGACTCCGAGTGGATGGGACCTCTCTATATGTTCCATGGCTTGACCGTGGACTGCATTGACAAGCATCAGCCCAACTCCGATGCCCGCCGCAGAGCCTACCAGGCAGACATCACCTTCGGTACCAACAATGAGTTCGGCTTCGACTATCTGCGCGACAATATGGCAACCAACCCCAAGGATTTGGTACAGCGCGCACACAACTACGCCATTGTCGATGAGGTAGACTCCGTCTTGATAGACGATGCCCGTACCCCGTTGATTATCTCCGGTCCCGTACCCAAGGGCGACGACCAGCAGTTTGAGCAGTATCAACCTCTGGTAGAACGTCTGGTGGCCGTACAGCGTCAGTTGGCAACCCAGTATTTGGCAGAAGCAAAACAGATGATAGCCAGCGGCGACAAGGCAACCGTAGAGAAGGGATTCCTGCAACTCTACCGCAGCCACAAGGCACTCCCTAAAAACAAACCGCTCATTAAGTTCCTCTCCGAGCAAGGCATCAAAGCCGGTATGCTCAAGACCGAGGAAATCTATATGGAGAACAACAACAAAC
>CAYOKO010000059.1:0-11956 GCA_964404555.1 uncultured Bacteroidaceae bacterium
AAAAATGGTCAATTACGCTTGGATGTTTAAAAAATAATTCGTACCTTTGCCGTGCGTTTGAGAAATGCACGGCGCACGGGTAGTTACCAGAGTGGCCAAATGGGGCAGACTGTAAATCTGCTGGCTTTCGCCTTCGGTGGTTCGAATCCATCACTACCCACAAGAAGAGGTACTTTTAAAGTGCCTCTTTTTTTTACATTATAGAGAACAACTAATTTTACTAAAACAATACAATATGAAGAAACAAACCATCATTGCTTGGTTGTCGGCGATGCTTTTGCAGGCGTCTGTTTCAACTGCGTTTGCCGATAAAACGGTGTATCTTCCTACAAACATAAAAGGAGGTGCCGACGGCACGTATAGCGCAACGGCAGATGTAACAGATGAGTCGGTTACTTGGTGTAAGGCTCGTAGTAAGGAGAGTGATAACTTCATAGTGTTCTGGCAGGCAGGATTCGGTGCCGACCCAAATACTAAGACGTGGACTGGAAGCGTTCCTAAGGTGAATATCGACGACCTTCTGGAGCACTTGGAAGCATACTACGACTTGTACATAAACAAGCTGAAATTTGCCGAGGTGGGAAAAGGTGTATCTAAGTTGGACAAGTACAAGATGGTTATCTTGCTCTACTTCACTACCGACTGGATGGCGTATGGCTCCGGTTTTGACAATACTATCGGTGGTATGTGGATTAGTCCGTCTACGTGTCAACCTGTGGGTTCTACCATTGCTCATGAGTGCGGACACAGTTTCCAGTACCAGTGCTACTGCGATTTGGGTGGTTATGCCGGTTTCCGCTATTCAACCGGTCAGGGTTCCACCTTCTGGGAGCAGACAGCCGAGTGGCAGTCCTTCATGAACTTCCCGACAGAGCGTTTCAACGACCACATGCCACTGTATCAGGAGCGTTACAACTTGGCGTTCACCCATGAGTGGATGCGCTACCAGAGTACCTACTTGCATCACTACTTTGTGGCAAAGCATGGCGAGGACATTATCGGTAGAATATGGCGCGGAGCTACTAGCGAGCAGGATCCGTGTGAGGTGTATATGTCGCTCATGCAGAAGGATAATCCGGAATATACAGTGGAGGATTTCTATGCCGAGATGTACGATGCCGCAGCGCATGCAGCTACGTTCGACTTGGACAACATTCGCGAATATGGTAAGAAATGGATTGGTAAACACCAATATAATTATGTGGATGTGGGCGACGGTAAGTTGCAGGTGGCATACAAGAGTTGTCCGCAGGTTACGGGTTACAACCTTATCCCGCTAAACGTTCCGGCAGCGGGCACCAAGGTGGCGTGCTACTTTACGCCGCTGGCTCCTCACGCTTACTTGGCTGACGGTGACCCGGGTATCACTAATAACTATAGCGAACTGGATGCTTCTATCAAGGATTCTGTAACACGTTATAATAGCTTCACCGGTGGTGCAGGTTCTCGTGTGGGCTTCTGCACGGGATACGTTGCTTTATTAAAAGATGGTACGCGCGTATATAGCGATATGCGTCGGTTGAGAAATGAGGGTACTCCGGTAGTAGGCGTAGCGGATACCACTTACTTTACGGTTCCCGCCAACACGGAGAAGTTGTGGTATGTAGTGTCTCCGGCACCGTACAACAATAACACAAAGACGGGTGTCTACTTTGTACACAAATGGGATGACGATGATGGCGTTGGCGATGACCAGTGGCCCTATCAGGTAGAGTTCAACAATACGGATGTTACCGGACACATTAAGATTGATACCGAAGCGACTCCGCAGGATGCCGATATCGATATCTACGTAAATCTAACTCCTAGCAACAGCTCATACGAGGGTGTCACCTATTACCTTTCCGATAAGGATTTGGAGACATTGGGACAAGCTTTTGTTATGCAACCTTCGAGCATAGCAGATCGTTTGGTGAGCTACAACTCCGCTGGTCCGGGCGAAGGAGAGATTATGCTGTTGGCTGTGAAGCCCAACGGTCTCATCAACAACATCGCCTATACGACCAACGCTACCGGTTATTGGTTTGGTGGTTATGCTTCTACTGCTTCCACCATTGCAAAGTTGCCGGCAGGTTCTTACTCCAACGACCCACGCATCTTTGTAGAGTTCAGTGCAAGCAATCTAGCTTTTGGAATAGGTCAGATGCCGAAAATATTGAAGGCTCATCAGCGTTATTTGGTTCGTGAGTGTTTGCGCTACTGCTACGATGCAGCAAACAAGAAGTATGCACGTGTCAACTTCAACTTCCACGTTTCCGTAGGCGACACTAGGGGCGATGCCAATGCCGATGGTTCCGTTACGGTTACGGACATATCAAGCGTTGCAGAATTGATTCTCGACCCCACAAATACCACCGTGCATCGTTGGGCATCGGATGCGAACGAAGACGATGAAATCAGCGTTTCCGACATCACGGAAATAGCCAACACCGTCTTGGGAACAGAAGAGTAAATCGCTTTTATAATAAAATTCGAATCCCGCACTCCCCTATTACGAGTGCGGGATTTTTTATATCCCATAAAATGCGAATCCGTTCCAAGTATCACTACTTAGAACGGACTCTTTTCTGTATTTGTCGAAATAATTTGGACTAATTTATTAGCGGGTCTTACGTGTAATGGTTTGTGCACGATCCGGACCCACGGAGAGAATCGTAATAGGCGTATTCAGCTCCTTCTCCAGGAAGTTGACATAAGCCTTAAACTGCTCCGGGAATTCCTCCTCGGAAGTAATCTTGGTAAGATCCGTCTTCCATCCCGGGATGGTCTGGTAGACAGCCTCACAACCCTCAGTCTCGAACGGCATATCGGAGAAGATCTTACCGTCTTTCTTGTATGCTACGCACACTTTGATAGAGTCGAATGTATCGAGTACATCACTCTTCATCATAATCAACTGAGTAACACCATTCACATTAATAGCATAACGCAGAGCCACCAGGTCTACCCAACCGCAGCGACGGTTACGACCCGTAACAGCACCATACTCATGACCTATCTCACGCAACTTATCACCCGTCTCGTCGAACAACTCAACCGGGAACGGACCGGAACCGACACGAGTACTATATGCCTTGAAGATACCGAACACCTCGTCTATCTTATTAGGACCTACGCCCAGACCGGTACAAACACCGCCACAGACAGTGCTGCTGGAAGAAACAAACGGATAGGTACCGTGGTCAATATCCAACATAGTACCCTGCGCACCCTCGGCCAATACGGAGCGACCCTCCTTAAGATACTGGTTGATTTCAACCTCCGTATCGGTAAGCTGGAACTCGCGCAAATACTCAACACCCTGCATCCAGAGCTTCTCCTCCTCGGTAATATCGTAGTCGGTATAGTGCAAATCGCGCAGAATCTGTTCGTGACGCTCCTTGAGACGAGCATATTTCTCCTCGAAATTCTCCAGAATATCGCCAATGCGCAAACCGATACGTGATGCCTTATCGCTGTAAGTAGGACCGATACCCTTACCCGTAGTACCCACCTTAGACTTACCCTTGGCAGCCTCGTATGCACGATCGAGCACACGGTGAGTGGGCAAAATCAAATGAGCACGCTTGCTGATGTGCAAACGAGACTTCAACTCATACCCAGCATCCTCCAGTTCCTTAGCCTCTGCCATGAACAAATCGGGAGCTATCACACAACCGTTACCGATAATGTTGAGCTTACCCTCGTCAAAGATACCGGAAGGGATGGAACGCAAAACAAACTTCTTCCCTTCGAAGATAATGGTGTGTCCCGCATTCGGACCACCGGCAAAACGTGCTACTACGTCGTATTTCGGTGTGAATACATCCACTACTTTTCCCTTGCCTTCATCGCCAAAAACGATACCAAGCAAAGCGTCTACTTTTCCTGCTTTCATCTTCTATTTGTTATTCTATATTGTTCTGTTTATTTGTATCCTTCTTTCGCTGCATACGCCGTATCTTTCCACTGCAGGACTTGCATATACCAAAGATGCAGAGGGAGTAGTGCGACACAGTGAAGCCGGGCACCTTAATGCCATCGACTGTTGTTTTGAGTTCGTTGTCGGTAAACTCGGTGACGGTTCCGCACATAGTACATACGCGGTGGTGATGTGGTTCCTGCCCGTAGGACTTTTCGTAGACCACACCATCGTTGCCGAGTTCCAATTTCATAACCAGTCCCACCTTATAGAATAGGTTCAGCGTGTTGTAGAGGGTAGCACGACTTACGCGGAAACGTTCGTGATTTTCCATCCACAGGAACAGCTGTTCTATGTCGAAGTGCCCCTCCTGACTGTATATGGCATCGAGGATGGCATAACGCTCAGGAGTCTTACGCAGTCCATTAAGATTGAGATAATCCGTAAGGACCTGCTGCACTGTTGTATGTGAGTCTTCCGGTTGCATAGTAACTTACTCAGCTACAAAGATAGTTGTTTTTTGTGGAATAACTATGCAAAATGCGATAAAATATCAATTTCTTTTATACCTTCGTACTTTTCGGCAGCAGAAAGTATAGCTTTCTTAAGAGCCAAGTTGTCGGTACTCCACGCCGCAATCGCTTGATCCACAAACTCTTGTTCGGAACGCTCGCTTAATTCGGCTCCTTGCATGAAAAGTCTGCCCAAAAGTGTGTATGCCGCCGTTTGATAGAGTTCCGAATCGCTTGCCATCCACTCAAAAGCTTTTTCGGAAGCGCAGGGAAGGTACTGAAAGAGGTGCATCACGGCGTATTGCATCACCTCTACGGAGGGCATGGTTTCCATCCAGAGATCCACAAACTCACCGTCGAAACTGTCTATGGGCTGCAAGAGAGTAGCAAGGATTTTACACTCACGCACCTCTTCCTTCCAGAGAGCCTGCGCCAGAGCATGGTCTTTGGGAAAGTCGGCAGCTATCTCCTTGAGGCGGGGAAGTTCAACACCAAAGTTGAGTCTGTAACTAACACCCTTCTCACGCATAGAAGCAGCAGCAACTCCGTTCATCACGGAACGGAGTTGCTGCTTTATGTTCTGTATCTGTTCTTGAACTGTCATCCTTTAATCATTTATATAAGGTAAAGTGGCGTACTGACTGCTATAGCGAAGCATCTGTGCATCGTAGGCTTCACCATACTCCACCTTTATATCGGTGATGTTACCCTTCTTGTCCTTCTCAACCTTATATACAGGGTTGATAAAACCCTTGTAAGGGGCTAGATGAAGCGCCTCGTAACGTTGGAGAATCTCGGCATGGAGCGTAGAATCCACCTTTACGGCATACGTTTCTACCAGATTCTTGGCACCTTCGAAATCGCCTTCGCTCTTAACACGCTGTATCTCTGCCAGAAGTTGACCATAGAGGTTACGGAGTTTTTCGTAATCGTTTATACGGACATACGTCTTACCGTCACGCTTCACAAACTCCACCACGTTGTCAGCCTTACCATGTTCGTACACCCAATAGGCTATAAGAGCACGATCACGCATATGCGCCTCCTCAATGTTGTTACCGGGTTTGATGCGCACCAATTGAGTCATCAAACCGTTCATCATCTGACCGTAGTACTGCGCCTTATAGGCATTGCTGTCGGGCACCAAACCCAGTTCCACCAACTTAGGGTCTGCTATGTAGTAGAGACCAAACAAATCGGCACGTGCCTCCTCGATGGTAGAACCATACTGCTTCAGTTCATCACCCACAACACCCGGAGCCAACTTACCGCTACCGTGTCCCAAGCACTCGTGCAAATCGGTGTGAAGGTCGTCACAAACATCGCCATAGTTATCGAGCAACTCCTGCACTTCGGCATCAATCACAAACTCCTGCTGGAATCCATTGCCATGTGCAGCCTTGGCATAAGCACTCGTAAGGTTACCTATGGTAACACTCTTACTACCATGCGCCGCACGGACCCAATCGGAATTGGGCAGATTGATACCGATAGCAGTAGAAGGATACAAGTCACCACCCAGAATAGCCGCTGTAATCACCTTTGCCGAAATACCCTTGCAAGCATCCTTCTTAAAAGCACTATCCACCGGAGAATGATCCTCAAACCACTGCGCATTGGCACTCAACTTCTCGGTTCGTTGGGTTGCCTCCATATCCTTGAAGTTGGCAAATCCCTCCCACGAACCTTTCAGTCCGAGCGGGTCACCGTAGGACTCCGTAAATCCGTTCACGAAATCCACACGACTGTCCAAATCCTTCACCCATTCTATACAGTAAGCATCGAACGTCTTGAGCGAGCCGGTCTTGTAGAACTCCATCAGCTTCTCAATCACCAATCTCTGCTGAGCATTCTCCGCCACGTCGGCAGCCTTTTTGAGCCAATCCACGATTCGGGAGATAGCAGCCCCATACAAGCCACCCATCTTCCAGACCTTCTCCTTGAGGACACCCTTCTCCTTCACCAGTCTGCTGTTAAGTCCCAGCATGACAGGTTCCTCGTCGCCCGGAGTCTTCATAGCGTTATAGAAAGCCTCGGCTTCCGCCTGCGTAACACCCTCTCCATAATAATTCTCGGCAGAAGCCAGAACAGCGTCCACCCCATCCGCCTGATTCACGCGCATCGGCATGATCTCGGGATTGAAAATTATCGGGAAGATCTCGTCGCACAGTTCGTCCACCGTCTGTTTTTTCTGCAGCGGTAGCTTCTTAGAGTCCACTTGTTTAAGTGCATCTCTAAAGAACGTTTCCGAGAAATTAGGAACAAACTTCTCACATCCGTAATGGTGGTGAATACCGTTAGAAAACCACACACGCTTCAGATAGACCGCAAGGTTCTTAAAATCTTCCGAATTGCGATCACCGGCGTAATCGGTGTACACCACCTCCAGCATTTTGCGGATACGCAGGTTATATCGTCCGTTCTGGTCGTACAGAATATCTCGCCCCTCGAGCGCCGCCTCCGACAGGAAGTAAACCAACTTCTTCTGTTGTAGAGACAACTCATCAAAACCACTCACTTTGTAGCGTAACATTTGCAAATCTGCAAAACATTCATCGTTGTAGGCGAAGTCATCCTTTGCCTCACTCGGTGCAGCCACACTCATACATCCTAATGCCATAATCCAACCGGACATAACTTTTCCTTTCATCCGTTCACTTTAGTTTTAGGGGTACGGGCTCTCTATTCCCCCACCCTCTGTTTCATTCCTTAATTCTTTCTCTGCCGCACTCCCGTGCAGACACATCGTTACGATCTTTTTCGCTTGGAGACAACCTCCTTCGACTTGGCCTCGTGGTTCAGTCGATACTGACGTGGCGTGATGCCATGAATCTTAAAGAAAGCCGCATAAAACGACTGACGGTTGGAGAATCCCACCATGGTGGAGATTTCTTCCATGTTCTTATCGCGATGACGCTTGTCTATCAAGAGATAGCATGCATCTTTGATGCGGTACTCGTTCACCAGACTGCTATAGTTCTGGTTGAAACGGATGTTGACAACCGCACTGACGTATCTTGTATTGGTGTTCAATTCCTCTGCCAACTTCTTCGCGGAATAATCCGGATCCTTGTACTTCTTTTGTACTACAAAAGCATGAAGAATCTTCTCATACAAGTCATCAATCATCTCGGCTTTCACCAAGTTGCGATAAGCCGCCACTTTTTCTTTTCTCTCTGTCAAATTATACTTTCCCATAATACAAGAACATTTTTATACGGGGCACTCCCCGCAAATCATATACGCACTTTTGTTTTTGCAATGCAAATTTGAAGAAAAATATCGACTTTTGCAAATTCTTTAATTGAAAAAATTACAATAACGGTTAATTTTCAGCATTTATTGTAGTTTAGTAAGACTTTTTATACAAAATAGCTATCAAATTGCGGTTATAACCAAGAGATAACGCTTTGTCAAGGTCTTTTCGTGCCATACTTTTTCGTCGTTGTAAAAGATAAAGTTCGGCACGCATGACGTAATGTTCAGCATTATTTTCATCCAGTTCTATGGCTTTATTGAGGTCATACTCGGCTGCATCATAGTACTTTCTATCGGTTTCTATCTCGGCTCTAACAACATAGGGGAGCACATGGTCGGGATAGAGGGCTATCCATTTGTTGAGTTGATCCATGGCCTCCATCTCACGTCCGTCTTTGTGGTTCACACGTACAAGTCCCAAAAGGGCGTTCTCATGGGTAGGTTCTTGCTGTAAAAGTGTTTCGTAGTCGCGACGTGCCGATGCGTAGTCGTGCTTGGCAGTTTCACAGTAGGCTCGGTAGTAAAGGGCGTCCTTATGGGTGGGATGCAGCTGTAGTATACGGTCGTAATCGGCGAGGGCGGCTTCGGTGTTGTCGAGTTGCATATAGAGGTTGGCTCGTTTGCTGAGCAATTGCTCGTTGGTGGACTGTATTTCCAGTCCAAAGGTATATGCATGAAGGGCTTCCTCGTATTTTCCGCACACCTGTCGTATGTCGCCTAGTTGGGCATAGACGAGTGCATTGCTGCGCTTTTTGGGATCCAATCGCAGGGCTTCCTCAAAACGTTGTTCTGCCAGCGGTAGGCTGTCTACCGCCAGAGCCTGGTAGGCTTGGCGCACACACTCCTCATAGGTAGTCTGTGCGGCACTCTGTCCTGCTATACCACACAGAAGAATCGCTGCTATTATCAACTTTTTTTCCATAGAACGCTTTACGAAAAAGGACGCCCGACGAAACAGCGTACGAATAAATGTTGCGTTATTCCGTCGGACGTTCATTAAATTTTGTTACCTATCTACTGTAAACAAATTTACGCTTTCTTAATGTAGTCTACAATCCATGCACCTACCTCCTTGGTTCCATACTTGGCACCACCTTCTACCTGAATTTCGGGGGTACGTACGTTCTGGTCGAGGGATGCGTCTACTGCCTGACGAATGAGCTTACCCTCCTCCTTGAGGTCGAAGTACTCGAACAACATAGCTACGGAGAGAATCTGTGCCAACGGGTTGGCGATGTTCAATCCCTTAGCCTGTGGCCAAGAACCATGAATAGGCTCAAACACCGGAGTGTGCTCGCCGGTAGATGCAGAAGGAAGCAGACCCATGGAACCGGTGATGCAAGAACCCTCATCGGTAAGAATATCACCAAAGGTGTTCTCAGTTACCATAACATCGAAGAACTTAGGTTCCTGAATCATGCGCATAGCTGCATTGTCTACATACATATAGTCGGTGGTTACCTCCGGATAGCTAGGAGCCATCTCCTTGGCAATCTGTCTCCACAGACGGCTAGATGCCAGCACGTTAGCCTTATCCACTACCGTGAGGTGCTTGTTACGCTTCATGGCATACTCAAAACCCACCTTGAGGATACGCTCTATCTCGGGACGAGTATAGTAGTTGGTATCGTATGCCTTCTCGTTGTCCTGATATTTCTCGCCGAAGTACATACCACCGGTCAACTCACGAATGCAGATAAAGTCGGCACCCTTTACGAGTTCGTCCTTCAACGGTGATTTGTGTACCAAGCAGTCGAAAGTCTGTACGGGACGGATGTTGGCAAACAAACCAAGCTTCTTACGCATAGCCAACAAACCCTGCTCCGGACGTACGGTTGCGGTAGGGTTGTTATCGAACTTAGGATCGCCCACAGCAGAGAACAGCACAGCATCGGCATCCATACAAGCCTTGAAGGTATCCTCCGGGAACGGATCGCCCACCTTATCTATAGCATCTGCACCGCAGATAGCATACGTATAACTAACCTTGTGACCGAACTTTTCGCAAACGGCGCTCATTACGTCAACACCCTGCGCGGAGATTTCGGGACCGATGCCGTCACCCGGCAATACAGCAATTTTAAAATCCATTATATTTATTCTTTTTATTATTCGTTTGTCTTATCGTAGTTGTCTTCAATGAGATTCAGCATTTTGAGAGTTGCCTTGATAGCAGCCTCCGTCTGGTCGGCATCAAGTGAACGAGTACGATAGGTCTTCTCCTCGAACGTCCAAGTGATGACAGTTTGCACCAACGCATCGGTTCTTCCACCCGGCGGAATGGTAACCGAGTAGTTGGTCAGCCACGGGAAGGTGCGGTGCAGACTGTTGCGATAGATGTGGCGCACAGCACGTACAAAGGCATCGAACTGTCCATCGCCGGCAGCTTGCTCTTCGTAAATTTGTTCGCCCACCTTCAACTTAACACAAGCAATTGGTTTCAATCCATAAGTAGTAGTCACCATATAACTTACCAACTGCACCTTCTCATCCGGAGTACCATGCTTCAACACATCGGAGACGATGAAGGGAAGATCCTCTTGTGTCACCAACTCCTTCTTATCACCCAACTCAATGATACGTTGCGTTACACGCTTCGTCTGTTCGGGAGTAAGCTCCAGCCCCAACTCCTCCAAGTTACGAAGAATGTTAGCCTTGCCACTGTTCTTCCCCAAAGCATACTCACGTTTACGTCCGAAACGCTCCGGCAACAAGTCATTGCAGTAGAGGTTGTTCTTGTTATCACCATCGGCATGAACACCCGCCACCTGCGTAAACACACTATCTCCGGTAATAGGACGATTGGGCGGTATGGCTATACCGGAGTAACTCTCCACCAGCCTACTTACATCGTTCAACTTGCTCTCATCTATATTGGTGATAGCATGGAAATGATCCTTCAAGATAGCCTGCACACTCGCCAACGGAGCATTACCCGCACGCTCACCCAGACCATTTACAGCGGTATGGATACCACGGCAACCACTCAGTACGGCAGCCAACACATTGGAGATAGCCAAGTCATAATCATTGTGTGCATGAAAGTCGAACCAAAGATTCGGGAAACGCTTCACCATCTTGCGCATATAGGATATCAGCTCCAGCGGATTCAGCACACCCAACGTATCGGGCAACATAAAACGACGGATGCAGGTATCCTTGAGGGCATCTACCATGTGATAGACATATTCCGGAGAATCCTTCATACCGTTGCTCCAATCCTCGAGATACACATTCACACCGATGTTCAACTTCTCGGCATACTCCAGAGTACGCTTGATATCGGCAATATGCTCATCGGGTGTCTTCTTAAGTTGCGCTGTACAATGCTTCAGAGAACCCTTGGTAAGAAGGTTGATGTTCTTACATCCGCACTCCTTAATCCAGTCGAGCGAAACAGTACCATCCACAAAACCGAGAACCTCCACACGGTCTATAAGACCATTCTTTTCGGCCCATCGGCAGATGTTGGTAACAGCTTCCTTCTCCCCCTCGGATACGCGGGCGGAGGCTACCTCTATACGATCCACCTTCAAGTCCTGCAACAGTGCACGAGCAATCATCAACTTCTCATGGGGTATAAAGCTAACGCCGTTGGTCTGTTCACCATCGCGCAGCGTTGTATCCATGATTTCAACCTTTACCCTTGTATTCCGCATAAATCTCTTTTACCTTATTATATATATAGTGAGGGAATGGGATTAGGCATTTGCCTTTTCCCAAGCCTCAATTTTGTCCTTATTGTCAATCAAGAAATCGATGTCATCAAAAGCATTCATCAAGCAATACTTCTTGTAAGAATTGATTTCGAAATGCTCGGAATGACCCGTTGTCACGTTGGTAACCGTCTGGTTAGGAACATCCACCTTCACCTGAGCCTGCGGATTCTCCTTAACGGTAGCAAACAACTCCTGCTGGAACTCCGGAGTAACCACTACCGGCAGAACAAAGCAGTTGAGCAAGTTATTGCGATGGATATCCGCAAAGCTACTAGAGATAACCACACGCACGCCATAGCCGGCAATAGCCCAGGCAGCATGCTCACGACTACTACCACTACCCCAGTTCTGACCACCAATAATGATTTCGTGAACACCCACAGAAGGCACCTCGGAATACTCCGGAAGATTCATCACGAAGTCGGCAACCGGCTTACCGTCCGCCGTATAGCGCAAATCGTGCATAAAAGCATCGCCAAAGAACTTAGGATCGCGCGTAGTGGAAGCCAAGTAACGGGCAGGGATAATCAAGTCCGTATTACAGTTATCTATCTCAATGGGAATAC